>JAJZQU010000058.1 GCA_021806685.1 bacterium
TGAGTTTGATGACGGCAGCGCCATAAAGATCACTATCGCCGAATGGCTGACTCCCAAAGGCCGCTCAATCAATAAGAGCGGCATACAGCCGGATATTGAAGTTGATAGGACGATCGATGACTATAATGAAAACCGTGACCCCCAACTCGATAAGGCGCTCGAATACCTTGCAAACCCTGCAACCGCCGCAGCAGTTAAATGATAAAGGTGAGGGTAAGGCAGGCAACCAACGCAAACCAAAGCGCCGTTTTAGGCACCAGCCTTTTAGATCGCGTCCAGTGCGCCAAACTTCGGCAGGCGGAATTATTTTTCGCCGTAAGGGTGGGCGCGTTGAGATATTGTTCTTAAAACGTGAAGACGGCAGATGGACTTTTCCCAAAGGCAAACAACAACTGGGAGAATCATATGTTGTAGCAGCCATCCGTGAGATCAGGGAAGAGACTGGCATAGCCCACTTGAGGTTTGTAGCGCCTTTGGGCTACACAGCCTTCCGATACACGGAGCGCCACCAGGGTCCAGCCAAACCTGTTGCCAAAACAATCCATTTCTTCTTGTTTGAAGCGCCAGCCGAAGCCCAAGTCCATTTACCAGGTTCTGAAGGTATCGTGGATGCTTCGTGGGTGCGGGCAGACCGTGCTTTTGCCACGTTAAGTTACCGCAATATGGACCGCCTTTTGGCAAAAGCCATGCGGTTAATCGTGGCTGAGGAAAGGGGCTGATGCCTGTGGATAGCTGACGTGCTATAATTTAGTCCCGTATGAGAAAAAGGAGAAAATCAACAAATCGTCGCATGACGATTTTTGTAGTTGGAGGTGTCATGAGCGGCGTTGGCAAAGGCGTTGTCACGGCGTCCATCGGCACTTTGCTTAAGGAATGCGGGCTTAAAGTCACGGCTGTAAAAATCGACCCATATGTCAATGTCGATGCCGGGACAATGAACCCGATTGAGCATGGCGAAGTTTTTGTGACCAAGGACGGGGCAGAAACAGACCAGGACATGGGCAACTACGAAAGGTTTTTGGAGGTTGACGTGCCCCGCGTCAATTACATGACAACCGGAGCGGTTTACCAGACAGTTATTGAACGCGAAAGGTCACTGGGTTATGGCGGAAAGACAGTTGAGGTTGTGCCGCACATACCGCTTGAGGTCATCAGCCGCATCAGGGCGGCTCAAGAGTCGAGCGAGGCTGATGTGACAATGGTGGAAATCGGCGGCACGGTAGGCGAGTACCAAAACGTCCTGTTCCTGGAGGCGGCTCGCATGATGAAACGCGACGAACCGCACAATGTCCTGATCGTACTCGTGAGTTATATGCCTGTACCGGCTTCGCTTGGGGAGATGAAGACCAAGCCAACACAATATGCCGTTAAACTGGTCAACGAGGTTGGCCTGTTCCCGGATTTGATAGTCACCCGCTCCACACATGTCATTGACGATGTACGCAAAGCCAAGCTCGGTTTTAATTGTGGCCTAAAAGCTGAGGATATTATCGCGGCACCGGACGTGCCATCGATTTATGATGTGCCGTCACTTTTCCGTAAGCAACGTGTACCGGAAATAATCATAGAAAAATTAAAGATTAAGGGACGTTGTCCCATCAAATCACCTTGGGTAGAGTTTTCGAAAAAGATCCACCGTAAGGGCAAACCAGTGCGCATCGGTATAGTTGGCAAGTATTTTTCAACCGGTGATTTTGTATTGGGAGATGTTTACCTTTGCGTCATCGAAGCTTTAAAGCACGCTGCTTGGCATGTGGGTGCTACGCCAGAGATTACATGGATCAATAGTGAGGAAATAGAAAAGAAGCCAAAAGAAGTAGGTCGCATCTTGGGCAAGTTGGATGGCATTTTGATTCCTGGTGGCTTTGGCAATCGTGGAGTCGAAGGCAAGATAATGGCGGTCAGATATGCCCGCGAGCGCAAGATACCGTATTTCGGCCTTTGTTATGGCATGCAGATGGCCACGATTGAGGTGGCACGAAATATCTTGGGTTGGACTGATGCCAATACAACAGAAGTCGACAAGCAGACCAAACACCCGGTCATCCACCTGATGAACGAGCAGGAGGAGCGGTTGCGTAACGCCAGCTATGGCGGGACAATGCGTTTGGGGGAATATCCATGCATTTTGCAGTCAGGCTCTTTGGCCAGGCGCTTGTATGGCCATGAGTTTGTCATGGAGCGCCACCGCCACCGCTACGAGTTCAATCCGGTCTACCGTGAAAAGCTTGAAAAGGCCGGGTTGCATTGCGTTGGCACTTCGCCGGACAATAACCTGGTAGAAATCGTCGAATTCAAAAATCATCCTTTCTTTTTAGCCACCCAGTTCCATCCGGAGTTCTTGTCCCGGCCATTCCATCCGCACCCTTTATTCGTGGGGTTCATCAAAGCGGCATTAAACAAAAAACGGGCCTAAGCCCGTTTTTTATTTTGCTTTTGGCGTGACATTGGCAAACGTCACAAGCTTTGGTTTGCCATGGAAGTTTTCGAGTTTCTTGCGGGTAAATGAAATGATGCCATTGGCAACGGCGTAAAGGGTGTCATCCTTACCCATGCGCACGTTTAAACCTGCACGGATTTTGGAGCCGCGCTGGCGCACTATGATATTACCTACCTTGGCGAATTCGCCACCGTAGAGTTTTGTCCCAAGGCGTTGACCTTGTGAATCGCGGCCTAATCTAGTAGAACCGCCTGCTTTGGTATGGGCCATATAACGCGGCTATGTTAAAGGACTTTAGCTGACTTGTCAAGCGACTGGAGGCAAGATAAGATTGATTACTATGAACGCAAATGAGGCTAAAATACGCCAAGAAATCGAGAAAGCCCTGGAGACCATCAGGCAATCGATCCGGCCGCATGGCGGAGATGTTGAGTTAGTGGCAGTGGATATGGCCAGTGGAGTAGTCAAAGTGCGTATGCACGGGGCTTGCGTTGGCTGCCCTTTGTCAGAGATTACGTTAAAACAAGGTATTGAGGCGGATTTGGTGTCCAAATTCCCTTGGATCAAGGAAGTCCAAGCAGTTGAGTAAAACTATCAGGACTTAAATTATGACTTGGGATGAGCGGCGGTTCAACATAAGATTTGCTTGGGAAAATCCTTTTTTACGCTGGATGAGCATTGTTGTCTGCGCTTTATTATTAATCATATCGATATTTGCAACCGTCAGGCTTGTTCAGCTGGGATTGCCCTCGGGTTTTATCGTGACTCATTACACTGTTTACTTGGGCATTGACCAGATGCTGCCCTTGCCCTGGTTGGCAGCCTTGGTCTGCGTGCCAATCATCCTGATTTTTGGTACAATTGCCTTAAGTTTTGTTTTGTTCCGTCAAGACAGTTTGGCTGGTTATGCATTAATAACCTTAGCCGCCATCTCGACTATTATTTGGTCTTTGCAGCTTTATCATCTTGTAAAAATAAACACATAGTTTCTTATGCCAGACCTTACCTGGGAAATCGTGCGGATCATTGCTTTTGCTTTTGTATGTTTTTTGGTGGCTTTGATCAGCACGCCTTTTGTAGTCAAATGGTTAAGGAAGCATAAGATGGGCAAGACTATACGCACGGCTGATGCGGCGCCTATCATGAACCAGATGCATGCGGCCAAGGCCGGGACACCAACTATGGGCGGCATAGTCATTTGGGGTTCGGTTGTTTTGGTTGTCGGTTTGGTCTGGTTGCTCTGTACTTTTGTCGGCCAGCCATGGTGCGGTTGGAACGTCTTGTCACGCACGCAGACTTATGTACCG
>JAJZQU010000059.1 GCA_021806685.1 bacterium
AAATGGGCTAGATCGATCAATCGCTAATGAGTCAAGAAAAGAGATTGACTGGCAAAAAGAGTCAAAGCATAAAATTTTGCATGTGGGAGCAATAAAAAGACGCAAAGGTTGCTTAGAGCTTGTTAAGGGCTTTGCTGAATATGTTAAGGAAGAACCAGATGCAGTACTGGCCTTGGTCGGTCAGATTCAAGAAGGCACTTATTCAGAAGAGGTAAAAAATACCATTAAGTCCTTAGGTTTGGATGATAAGGTCAAACTCGCAGGACTAGTTGATAGTAAGGAATTACTAGGGTGGTACAACTGGTGCGACGTTATGGCTCTCTTGCCGGTCAACAATGCCTCGTTCGAAGGTTTTGGCTTGGTTTACCTGGAGGCCAATGCTTTCGGAAAACCGGTTCTAGGCGTTAAAAATACGGCAGCCGAAGAAGCCATCAGCCCTCAGACGGGTGTCTTGGCTGCGTCAACTAATCCACAAGACGTGTCAGCTGGCCTGAAGAATTTATTTAATGAAAACCAAACTTGGCATTTTAAGCCTTGGCTACTCGAACACTCTTGGGAAAATATTTTTATACAATATCAAGAAGTTTATCGGAAATGTTCTTAGCCCGGCTGGTCCAGGTGTAACTTTTTACCAGGGCATAAGCTTTCTTGGCTTTTACCTCGGCTTGCATTGTTTCTTGTAAAATTATTTGAGTTTGGCGCGCCAGGCCTGTTGGGTCATCGGCTTTGAAGAAAGAAGCTTCTTCTGGGCTTAGAATTTCATGCAAGCTTGGCAAATCGCTGGCCAAAATTGGCGTCTGGCTGGCCATGTACTCAAATAACTTAAGGGGTGAGGTATGGCTTTCTGAAATTTTGAATTTTTTGCTGTTGGGCAAAACTAAAAGATCAGCCGCCTTCAGCCAGATGGCAACTTCGTCACGGGGCACGGAAGGCAGGCAGATCAGATTCTTAATACTTTGGTACTTTGATTTGAAGGTCGCGATGTCTTCTTTTGTACCGCCGACTAGATACACCAGATAGCCATCGGGCAGCGAGGAGGTGGCTTCAGCTAAAACATCAACGCCCTTCCAAGCAAAGAGTTGGCCAGTGTACAGAATAACTTTTTTATCCAATGGTAAGTTTAATTTTTGTCTTGCCTCTTGGCGTGTTAATTGGACATCAAAAGTTTTTAAGTCAACGCCGTCCGCTGCCACTAAGATCTTTTTTGCAGGCAGATGGTATTGGCTAGCCAATTGATCTTTCAGGCCTTGGGTGATGGCAACAACTCCGTGGCTGGATTGGAGGAAGATGCCGAAAAACAAAGAAGCTGTGGCAGGCAGCTGGTGGCATTCAAAAAAAGTCTTGAAGCCCCTTTTGGCAAAAACCCAGACTAACTCGGGGGAGCGGGTATAAATTATTGATCCAGCAGGAATCTTAAGAGTCCAGGATTTAAGGAAGAAGGACAACCTGTTCAACTGAAAATATAATTTTCCAATATATTTATACAACTTGCCCCAATCAAAACCCGGGACAGACCTAATCTCGAAATTTTTCTCTACGCCGTAAGATTCAAAAAAGCCGGTCGTAATGGAGTTAATACGTTCGGGGTGGATAAGCTCAACTTCATAACCCAAGTCAGCAAAAGACTCGCACATTTTGGCGATTTGGTAGCCATGGGCTTTTTCCGTTGGCAAACGGTTGCTGACTAAGTAGGTGAGTCGAGTCATAGGAGACCATTTGCCTTCAAGATGTCCAAGCAGCGTTCTGATGTGCGCCCATCGCCAAAAGGGCAGGCCCAATCCCTGGGCTTGGCCATCATTTGTTTTACGATTTGATAAAGCACCTCAGGATCAGTCCCGTTATAGAGTGAATTGCCTCCCGCGTCCAAGGTTTCGGGACGTTCGGTATTGGCACGCAAGGTGACACAGGGAACCTGCAGGATGTTGGCTTCCTCCTGGATGCCGCCAGAATCAGTGAGAATGATCGAGGCCTTATCCATCAAATTTAACATCGGCAAATAACCTATCGGAGAGATTAGGCTCAAGTTGGGACTGTCAGCATAGCGGCAATCAAGACCGGTTTCTTTGAGTTTAGCGGATGTCCTAGGATGGACAGGGAAGATGATTTTTTGGTTTAGCTTGCTTCCCAAGGCGTCGAAAGTTGCCATCATGGCTTCCAGCCGTTCTTTCTCGTCAACGTTGGAAGGGCGATGCATTGTAAGCAAAACATATTGCCCATAGTTATTCTCAATTGACGGGTTGTTGGCAGCTTCTTGGCGGAACATTTGGACAGCATCGACAATTGGATTGCCTACGACGTGTACGCCTTTCCTGATGCCTTCCTGGGCCAAGCGCTCGGTCTGGACATCGGTCGGACAAAATAATATGTCACTTAAGGCATCGGCTACCACGCGATTAGCTTCCTCGGGCATTCCCCAGTCGTCGCTGCGCAGACCGGCTTCCAAGTGGGCTAACTTAATGCCCATCTTATGGGCCGTTAAAGCCCCAGCTAGCACTGTGTTGGTGTCGCCTTGCACAACAACAACAGTTGGTTGCAGCTGTTGGAAAGCCTCAGACAAACCCAGGACCATGGCAGCGATCTGCTGGGCAGGAGGATGTGAACCTACATGCAGGTTAATGGCCGGCTTTGGCAGTTTAAGTTCTTCAAAAAATAAAGCATCCAGTTTTTCGTCATAATGTTGGCCAGTGTGGATTATAACGACCGCCTCGCCTCGGCGTTGCGCTTCTTTGACCAGTGGCGCGGTCTTAATTATTTCGGGACGTGTTCCAATGACAACTGCGATCATATTTGTTTGACGGCCTTAAACTTCATATGCGGATAAAAGCCGCTGCGGATGGTTACCTCGGCAAACTTGATTATCAGAGGGTAGAGCAGCGGTACGCGTCGCAAGGTCAGCAATATCTTTTTCATCCTGGCGCTCCAAACCATTGTTTCCGGGTTCCTGACACGATCCAGAAAAGTTGCTTGTGAATAATCTTCGATTTGCCGGAAGTTATGGCTGGCAAAAAGTGAACGCATACGACCAGGAGTCACGTAGTTGATGTTGTCCAATTCATCCGGATTTTTTCTCAAGAGTCTTATATATATTTTGCCAAGCGGTTTTGGGATAAGCGGGGGATACCATATCCTGTAGTGTTCCTCGCGCGGCCACAAAAAATTCGGGGCTTCGAGCAAGCAAATGCCGCCTGGTTTGAGTACGCGTGAGATTTCTGACATGACGCGTTTGGTGTCGCGGACATGTTCGATGACCTCAAGCAGGACAACTGCATCAAAAGAAGCATCTTCAAACGGCAAAGTCTCGCCAAAACCCTGGGTAAACTCCGTTTGCAGGCCATCGTAACGGGCAGAGCGCAGGCAGGCGGCCGCGCATGCAGACTCTTCTGGTTCGATGCCAACAACTTGGGCGCCCAATCTCGCCATGGCCACGGCCAAACCACCGGTACCGCTGCCGACTTCCAAAATTCTTTTTCCAGCCAGGCCGTTTACCAGGTTATCAATGGTTTGGGCCTTGCCTTCCATCAAGTGTTCCAAGTCATATTGCTCATTAAAACGAGACCATTGTTTGGCTTCGGTGCGTCCACAAATATCAACACCCAAAAAAGTGTATTGATGCAGTTTTTCCCTGAATATTGTGTCATCGTAAGCCATATGGTTCCTAATTGT
>JAJZQU010000060.1 GCA_021806685.1 bacterium
AGACTTGTTAAACATTTCAATGCCAGTCACAACCGTCTTGCGAGTGTCTTTGATGCCCACGATTTCAACTTCTTCGTTGAGTTTGACTATACCGCGCTCGATGCGGCCGGTGACCACTGTACCGCGGCCTTCGATCGAGAAAACGTCTTCAATCGGCATGAGCAACGGCTTGTCAGTATCGCGCACTGGTTCAGGGATGTAGTTATCCAGCTTATCGAGAAGCTCAGTAATGCATTTGGTAGCCTCAGGATCGGTCGGGTTTTCCAAAGCCTTGAGGGCCGAACCGCGGATAATAGGCGTATTATCGCCGTCGAACTCGTACTTCTTCAAAAGTTCGCGGATTTCCTCTTCGACCAAGTCGATAAGTTCCGGGTCATCCACCATGTCGCACTTGTTCAAGAAGACAACGATGTTAGGCACGCCGACTTGGTGGGCCAAAAGGATGTGCTCACGCGTCTGAGGCATTGGGCCATCAGTGGCAGCCACAACCAAAATAGCGCCGTCCATCTGGGCAGCACCCGTGATCATGTTCTTAATGTAGTCCGCGTGTCCAGGACAGTCCACGTGAGCATAGTGGCGCTTTTCGGTCTCATATTCCACGTGCGCTGTGGCAATAGTAATGCCGCGCGACTTGGATTCAGGCGCCTTATCCAATTTACTTACATCGGCCTTGTCAGCGTGGCCTCCCTGCGCGTTCAAAACCGACAGGATGGCGGCCGTCAAAGTCGTCTTGCCATGGTCCACATGACCGATGGTGCCCACGTTAACGTGCGGCTTGTTTCGTTCGAAGACTCCAGCCATAGTATAAATACTAAAAAAATTAATAACAAAGTAGGAAAAATATAGCACCCCCCTTAAAAAAGCGCAAGAGGTAGCCTACTTTTTGACTTCGTCCTCCAACGGCTCGAAATAAAAGCGTTCATCTAGCGAAATTCCTTGATCTTCCCCCATTTTGGCCTCTGTCTCTTCCACAGGCTCAATTGGCTCTTTTTGGCGAGCTTCAGCCAAATCTTTAGGCCTGACAATCGGCATTTCATCTTCAAAAGGTATTTCGAAGATGCTTTCGGCCCTTTCGTCCGGCTCGGCTGTGCGGCGATTTGGCTTACGAACCGGCTTTACAGCCTCTGTGCCGACTAAATTCTCATAAGTATCAAGCGGTAGGATGATAAGAGGATCATCACCTGCCTGATCAGTGACTATAACCGGCGCACCTAAGTGACGAGCGGTTTTAAAAACACGTTGCCATGACATATGGCAATAATTCACCATACGCTCACTTTAAAAGCAAATTATTTGCCGAGACAGTCGGAAAAAATCTTAAATTTTAGGTCATAAGGAGCACAATTCGGCCCGCAATTCTGACCGACATAACCCCTTGCCATAGAATCCGGGTTTGATCCCCGAAGGGCCGGATGGCTGAGCATAGCTTCGATTGCCCCTTTGGCAGTTAATAGATCGAACCAAGTAAAGCATTGATTACCTATTTTACGGCTGGGTGTAGGAGGGCTGCACCAGCTTCCGCCTTTTTTAGTACCAATATTGACCATGCCCAAACCAAAATCATGTGACCAATTCCAATCAAAGCCGCCGTCGATTTTGGAAGGGTCGCCACTTTCTGAATCATCGTTTTTCGGACCTGACAGGGCTAGCTGGTCACACTTTGGCCGATCTGGGGAGGTTGCCGCACAATCGCTGGGCATTTCTTTGGCAAAGCCCGCACCCGAAAATTTAACCCCGCCTCGCAAAAAGTCCACCCTCTCCTGGGCAGCCACTGTCGTAAAATTTTCATTATGATTAACAGCGTTTGGATTGCCATTGGATTCAGTCCTTACGATGCCCTTGGCAACACAAGGGTTAATACCTTTAACCTTAGCCTGCTGGTCAACAAGGCTGTAGATGGCGGTTTCATCCGGCGGCACCTTATCCAAATCGCTTTTAAATTCAGGTTTCGCTTCTTTTATTGCATTGGCGTATTGCTTTGAACCCATCAGGACAAAAGGCTTGGCAGCGATTGACCCCACTTTAATCCCGGCCGGTTTGGTTAAGTTGGGATTAATGTTGGCAAGGATAAGATATGATCCGAAAATGATAATCAGCCCGACTACGGCATCAGTCATTTTTTTCTTAGCATCTGAAACTTGGAGGCCTGTTGCACCATACACGTATAAAAAACCTCCCCAAACTAACACAATGGCTGCGGCAACTAAGCTGATGCCTAAAATGTAATTAAAGAAAGCCGAGATATACTGCCCCAAAAATGGAATATACAAAACCCCTTCCTCCTCATAATAATCTTTTGAAAAAACTAGACCTGGGATACTGATATTTAATTTTGGGACCACTAGCTGTTTGGCCAAGGGTGCTGGTGTCGAAGGAGCAGTCTCTGACTTAGGTAAAGTCTTGGCGCAACAAATAAATTGCGCATTGGGTTTGCAATCACCAGTTGTCTTGTACCAATCCCCCGGGCAGGCATCAGCCGCCGTATAAGTTTGCCCTCCTATCGCATATGTTCCTGACTTGGGAAGACAACATGTTTGGGCGGCGTATTTACCTTGCGTGGCAGAATAACCAGCACAGTGAGCATAACCGCCACAGTCTTGCTCTTGGGCCTTTGCGACGGAAATTGGCAACAAACATAAAACTACGGCGAGGATGATGAGTGGCACAAAAGTTCGACGCGGCATATCAGTAAGATCTCTTAACGGATTTTCTTGAACTTACGGGTCTTCATATCAAAAACATAAGTACCTAAATCAGCTGAACCTTCTCCGTAATTAATATTAAGAGAAAAAGTAGGGTTAACTTCATCTCTGGCTGGGGTTTTACTCAAACACAACAGCTGACCTTCATCGACCATAGAGCTGAAAACTGGATCGGCCCAAACATTTTCCAAAAGAACCGTTGTGCTACTTGGAGTCGTAAGTGTTAATTGGCTCGGACTACCATCGCATGGTCCGCTGTAACGCTGTTTGGAATGAATGATTTTTTTAGTTTCGACGTCGATTAAAACCGATTCTCCGTTTGGCAATCGCAGTTTAAGCGCTGAATAATCGGCGTCAAATTCTCGAAAGGCTAAAAACGGAGTTGACCAAGTCGCATTAAGACCATCTTCCATAAAACACGAAACTTCTGAAGGCGGAATCTTAGTTACAGAATCACCTATTTCTAAGCCTATCAATTTGATAGTTGCTACTTTATTAGCTTCTTGATCATCTGGTAGTATTTTTGGAGCATTACATGAGCCGGAATACAACGGTTTAATAAGATATTCCTCTCCAAAAATACCTTCTTTAATTACCGCCTCATTTTTAGAAGCATCTTGAACAAAAGAGAAGACTAACCAACCCTGCGAAGAATATCTATAATATTTATATATATTGTACGGTAAAACCGCAGTCGGCTCGATTGTGATTACGATATCTTTTTTGTCTTTTTTAAAAATGAAAGAGCTATCCTCCTCCGTGACAAAGCTGTCGGTATAATCCAATGAATACGGATCAGTTGCATATCTATGCGTGAACCATAAAAAATTGGCTCTAAGATGATCTAACTGTTTAGATTCTAAAATAGCTGAATTTTCTTCATCTATTTTTATTTCCTCATACTCACTTAGGGTATTTTTCGAGCCTGTA
>JAJZQU010000015.1 GCA_021806685.1 bacterium
ATCTGAATCAAAGGCCAGGCAATGGGCGGCAAAGGCCAGGGGAGACTTGTCGGGTTTGCCTTGGGCATCAATGGAATGGCGCACCCGGATTTTGCCGACAGTCAAAGTTCCGGTTTTATCGGTGCAAAAAACATCAGCATTGCCCAAGTCCTCGATGGCAATCAATTTTTTGACCAGCACTTGCTTGTGGCTCATGTGGATGGCGCCGCGTGACAAGTTGATGGTCACGATCATCGGAAAAAGCTCTGGTGAAAGTCCGACTGCCAAAGCCAAGGCAAACAGCAACGACTCGATCCAGTCGCCGCGGATCAGGCCCATGCCAATGGCCGCCACCAGGATCAAACCGATCGTCACTTTCAAGAGAAAGCTGCTGAAGGACCTGACTCCTTTTTGAAAATCAGTTTCTTCTGTACGCATGGAAAGCAAGGCGGCCGTCTTGCCCATCTCCGTATTTTTGCCAACAGCCACCACTACGCCCAAACCTGAGCCTTGCACCACATGCGTGCCCATAAAAGCCATGTTGACTTGCTCTTGGGGCGTGAGCTTCCGTCCACTTAAGGCTCCGATTGATTTGGCAACCGGCACTGATTCGCCGGTTAAAATTGATTCATCAATTTCTAAGTCTTCAATCTTAACAATGCGCAAATCAGCAGCAGTGACAGTGCCCAATTCAAGCGCCACTAAATCTCCAACAACCAGGTCACGGGCATCTAAAGTTTGCGGACGGCCATTCCTAAACACGGTTGCATAGCGTGTGAGTTTTTTACGGAGCAGGCGCAAAGCCCGCTCGCTGCGGTATTCCTGGATAAAAGCCAAGATGCTGCTCATGCCAACCATTGCCAGGATGATGATGACTTGGCGGGCTTCACCCAAGAAATAAGAAACCACGCTCGCAAATATCAGGATCAACACGAGTGGGCTTTTGAATTGCCTAACAAAAATTAACCAGCCGGGGATATTCTTTTCCCCCTGGATTTCATTCGGTCCGTGTTGTTTAAGACGCTGTTCAGCCTCTTGGCTGGTTAAGCCTTTGAGCGATGTATGGAAATCTTCGAGTATTTCTTCGGCGTCTTTTGACCAAGGTGCGCTGTGGTTACCAACAGGCATGGCCAATATTATAGCATATTTTAGCCATGTTTGTTGATAGCCAAAATCGTAAAATTTGGCTTAAAACAGGGGTTGAGGGGCTTGACAAAAGGCTGATTTTGTGCTATATTTATTTGTTCTTTAAAGTCCCAGACCGTGCTTAAAAATAGCTTTGTTGAGTCTAATCTGGTGTTTCAGGCCTTCTGGTTTGCAATACCGGATTAGGCTCAGCATAACTCGTGCTGGCCATCCGCATTAAGCGGGGGAGATTGGATCATGAAAAGGTCAAGGAAGCTACGCATGATGGCAGAAGCTTGGAAGGCGCGACATGAAGCCGCTGCCTCCACCACGAACGTCGGGGAGATGGTTGCCCAGACTCCGGCGCAAGCTTGCAAGAGCGCGGCCAAGCAGCGTAAGGCTGCACGGCTAAACCACGAACGTGCCTGTGCGCATAAGAGCAAGGGCACGCCCTCCACCGGTCCACGCAATGGGATGAGCTGCGGAGAAGTCGATACGTTCGCTTGCTCCGAAACCATCCTCCAGCGCTGTGCGGCCTGAGATGGAGTTCCAATGTTCATTCATATTATCTACTGCACTGCGCTATAGCAATCTCGCTACACGCAGCCCGCCCTAGTTTTCGACCAAGGTCGAAGATTGAGGCGGACATTCCAATCAGCTTCGGCTGATAACCCGACCGAGTAGTAAACATCTCCCTGGAGGTTTGTGATGAAGCGTCTGATCGTATCTCTCGTGATTTGCGTGATAGCTGCACTCTCGACCGCTGCCTGCACATCGTCGACTTGCCCTCAGGGCACAGCCTTCGTGAGCAATTTCGATCTCGGATGGATGATCGGTCTTCAGGAAATGCGCGCTTCGCGTTTTCTCGCTGATGCGAAAACGCCGATCGTGCGCGACCAGGCCTACGCCGCCCTTCGTCTCATCCAGCAAGTCAGGGATGATAAGCGGAATGGTGCTCCATTCGAGAGCATCAAGTTCGCGAGGGCTGTGCAAATGCTCGACGACGTCGGGCAGCAATTCCTCGCCGAGAAGTAGTATCTAGCGTCTTCGCTGGCTCGCACCTTACTCACTGCGTCGCGAACTCTCGCACGCAGCCCACCCTAGTTTTCGACTCACGTCGAAGATTGAGGTGGGCATTAATCAGCCACCAAGGCTGGTTCAAACTGTCCATTGAAAGGATTGAAGAACATGGACGAGAAGGTCACGAAATTTGAGAGCTATCTGACTTCGGCGCTCGACTATTTGGCCAGCTCGGCGCTTCTGCTGGCTTTGCTCGCAGGGGCACTGTACCTCATGAATGTGGTCGTCTTTGGCCACATCCTGGGGTTCGAGTGGACGAGGTGCAATGGCGTCTCAGCGGTTAGTACGCTACTGGTCGCCAATCTGTACATCGCCATTGCTAGGCATCAGCATCGCGGAAGGATGCTGAGGGATCCCATCTCATTCTCGATGGTGAGGATGCTTCTTAGCCCAATCGCGAGGATCATCGAAGCCCTCGTGATGGTTGCACTCGCGTTGGTTATGGGTTGCATTATGAACGTCGCCAGCCATTATTTCGGCATCTAGCGTCTTCGCTGGCTCGCACCTTACTCACTGCGTCGCGAACTCTCGCACGCAGCCCGCCTCGGCATTCGACTGATCAAGTCGAGCATCGAGGCGGGTTTTGTTTTTATTTGTTACTTTTCATAACTGAAAAGTTATAAGTATTTTTTTTCCACGCTTCCCGATTTTGCCCCGAACCCCATCGGAGGCTATTAATATCTTTATCTTCCTTTCCTTTCTTTTCCGAAAGAGCCCCATATCGAGCACCGCAAGACGACTTATGGAGCGAGCGGTCTAAGTGCGAAGGCGTCTGTCTGAGCATATGATTAAAAAAATATGCGAGTTAGCCGAGCCCGCGAGCGACCATTAGTCGTACGAGGAGCGGAGATGATGGGGCGTATTGGGGGTAAAGGGGTACTTGTACGAGCAAGTACCCCTTTAAAGGAACTTGCTTAGAAGCATCTTTTTCAGTAATATCAGCTCATTATGGACATGAAAGACCTGCCAAAGGCATATGATGCCGCGGCTGTAGAAGCTGATATCTTCAAGCAATGGGAAGAATCCGGCGCCTTTGACCCGGACAAGCTGGCAGAGCTCGACCCGCGTTATAAGGATGCCAAGCCATATTGCATTGTCTTGCCTCCGCCAAACCGGACAGGGACTTTGCATCTGGGACATGCCAAGATGTTGGCTATCGAGGATCTATTGATCAGGTTCCATCGCATGCTTGGCAAGAAGACGTATTGGGTACCAGGGACAGACCATGCTGCACTGGCGACTCAAGTCAAAGTCGAACAAATTTTAGTCAAAGAAGGGATTAAGAACCCGCGCAAAGATTTGGGACGCGAAAAGTTGCTCGAACGAATCGACCAGTTTGTCCAAAAGTCACGCGACACAATCGTCGAACAATGCAAGCGCATGGGATCTTCCATGGATTGGAAGCGCGAGAAATATACTTTGGATGCAGAAAGAAACCTTGCAGTGAATACTGTCTTCAAGATGATGTATGAGGATGGCTTGATTGAACGTGGTTACCGCGTGGTCAACTGGGACCCAACTTTCCAAACAACATTGTCAGATGACGAAGTGGAGCACAAAGAAACCCAAGCCGAGCTGGTGACTTTTACTTATGACAAAGATTTTCCGATTGCCATCTCAACCACTCGCCCTGAAACCAAGTTTGGCGATACGGGCGTGGCTGTCCATCCGGATGACAAGCGCTACAAAAAGTTCGTAGGCAAAACTCTGACTGCTAATTTTTGCGGCAAACAAATCACGCTCAAAGTCATTGCTGATGAGGCTGTTGATCCTAAGTTTGGCACCGGTGCCCTCGGCGTCACGCCAGCCCATTCGCTCATCGATGCTGATCTGGCCGAACGTCACGGCCTGCCTATGGTGCAGGTCATCGGCCAAGACGGCAAGATGACAAGCGAGGCAGGTAAGGATTTTGAGGGACTGACCACAATTGAAGCACGCAAGAAAATTGTAGAAATGCTTGAGAAGCAGGGCTGTGTCCAAAAGAAAGAAACAGTGCCACAGAGCTTGTTGATTGCTCAGCGCGGCGAATCACCGGTTGAACAGCTCCCCATGCGCCAATGGTTTGTGCGCGTGAATAAAAGTTTCAAGTTGCGTAATAATACTCTTGGCAAGTGGAAGAAGGGGGATGAGGCTACGCTCAAAGAGCTGATGAGTTATGCGGTTGAGTCCAAGCAAGTTAAAATTCTTCCTGAGAATTTTGAGAAAATATATTTTCACTGGGTAAATAATCTGCGCGACTGGTGCATCTCGCGCCAGATTTGGTTTGGGCACCAAATTCCGGTTTGGTACAAACGTTTTGCGAACACGACGGAGCTGACCTTCGTGACTCATGGCTCAACCCAGGATAATATCAATGAAACATACTCCGGCGATTCTGACCTGCCTCTTGCAGAGCAGGGTAGGCAAGAAGCGGTTAAGCAGGGTGAACTTCTTGCTGGCCAGAATTTTGATCTCGTCATAACTTCTGATTTACAGCGCGCTGTTGAGACGGCTGACCTGACTTTCGCTGGCCGTAAGGTTCCCTTTGTTCAGGATGCCCGCCTTCGGGAGATTGATCTTGGAAGTCCAATAACTAAAGATATGCGCTTGGAGGATCATGTCGTTGAACCGTTTCAGGGAGGTGAATCATGTAAAGATGTTGAAGGCAGAATATTGTCCTTTTTGGAAGACGTCGGAGAGAAATATCCTGGCAAAAAGATTGCAATTATTACACACATGGCACCACAACTTGCTTTGGAAGTGTTAATTAATAATAAGTCTTGGGAGGAGGTCATTAGAGATGATTGGCGCAAACAAAAACCCAAGGCCTGGCAAGCCGGATGGAAATATGTTCTTAATGACATCAAGCTGGTTGCTTCTGATACGCCTGGTGAAGGGTGGACACGTGATCCGGATACTTTGGATACCTGGTTTTCGTCCGGGCTTTGGACATTTTCGACCTTAGGTTGGCCGGATAAGGAGAAGTGGGCAAAAGAACGCGAATACCATCCAACAGACGTGCTCGAGACTGGTTATGACATTCTTTTCTTTTGGGTGGCACGTATGATTTTGATGAGTACTTATGTGCTCGGTGAAGTTCCGTTTAAAGATGTTTATTTGCACGGCCTGGTGCGTGACGAAAAAGGCCGCAAGATGTCCAAGTCAATCGGCAATGTTTTAGATCCGCTTGATCTCATCCCAAAATACGGGACAGACGCAGTCCGTCTCTCGCTGGTCATGGGTACTTCGCCGGGTATGGACCAGAAGCTCTCGGAAGATAAGATTAGAGATTTTAGGAATTTTACGAATAAGTTGTGGAATATCTCGCGTTATATTTTAACTTCTACGAAGTCAGAAAATAGAAATTCTAAGCTTGATCTTTCAGAGATTAAAACTCTCCCTGATCAGTGGATACTTCAGAGGCTTGATATCGTTTGGAGGAGAGTAACTAAAAAAATAGAATCTTATGAGTTTTCTACGGCCGGTGATGAGTTGAGAGATTTTACATGGGGAGATTTAGCAGACTGGTATTTAGAGATTTCTAAAGACAAAGAAGGTAAAGAAGAAATTTTGAATTTTATTCTACGGAATTTATTGATACTTTGGCATCCATTCATGCCTTTTGTGACGGAATATATTTGGAATGTTGCCGGTTTTGGCGGATTGTTAATGATTAAAAAATGGCCAGATGTTCTTGATGAATTGGAGAAAGTAATTGAATGGGATACCAGTTCATTTTACAAGCTAAGAGATTTGATAGTTGATACTCGTCGTTTGCGGGCAGAACAAGGAGTTGAACCTGGTAAGTACATTAGTGGCGCTACAGGGTCCTCTGAACTTGCGATGATGTCTTTAATCAAGGAGAATGAAGAGACTTTTAAGAAAAGAGCTAGATTATCTGAATTGATTTATGGAGAGGTGCCAGATGGATGGCCAGCTACGGTATCGGGGACGATTCAGATCGGAATTGATGTTTCCGGAACAATAGATACTGAAAAAGAACGAGAAAAGATCCAAAGAGAGGTTGGCCAAACCGTGTCCTACATCAAATCCACTGAAGCCAAACTCAAGAATAAGGAGTTTGCGTCAAAGGCACCGGAGAAAGTAGTGAATGACATGAAAAACAAATTAGAAGAAGCAAAAGCCAAGTTGAAAGCATTAGAGGATAGGATGAAAGTATAAAAAAGACGCTCGGTGAGTACCGAGCGTTTTCGTAGATCTTAGTGAAAGGACTAGCCCCAATCGTCGTCAATGTCGTCGGCTGTGAGCACGCTGGCCTCGGTGGCTTCAGCTGAGCTTTGCATAGCCTTGGTCACGACTACGGGGGCGGGCTGGTCCATGGGCTTTACCCGCACAGCGGTCGGCGTTTCGTCAGGAAAGCTCTGGCTTTCGCTTTCGAGCATGGTCAGAGCCATGTCTCTGGGCAAAGGCGGCTGGGCAAAAGATGGAAGCGCCAGAGATTTTTTTTCTGCTCTCGCGAACGCGCGCGGCGGAAGAGTGTTGCGGCGCACCTCGGCTTTGGCCTCGAATACCAACAGGCTTCGCTCTGCCTGGATGAGCTCGAATGGCAACATGCGTTTGAGATTCATGCCGTGCTCATGGAATTTGCGGATGCTGGCATTCAGCTTCACGCGCTTAACTGCTCTATAGGCCACTGTCTCTGATTGGCGGCGTAGCAATTTGATTTCGCACAAGAAAGGTCCGAGAGGCCGAATCTCCACGCGCAGGTCGCCTTTGACCCAAGAGCGGAGATCTTGATCCACGGAAGAGCGAAGAGCTACACGGGTCAGAAAGCGAAGAATCACGCTCTCGCAATTGTTCGGCTGAGCGATCTTGGCCAAATGATCAAAAAGCGCGAACGCTTCTTTACTGCTTTGCAGAGCCTGGGCCAGCACCTGCTCAGTCAGATCGTCGATTTGAAGGTTCGAAAAATCCATGGTTGCCTCCATGTCTTGATGTCACCATATTGACTAATTTGTGGCAAGCGCGCCGTCGTAGATTACTGTCCCAAACTTTTTCTTTTGGCTAACCAGGTAAATAGACCGGCAATAAGCCCGCAGAAGATGGCAAAACCCCAAAGGCCAGTACTTAAATTCCAAAAACCATCTTTAGTTTCTTTGGCGGCTGTCTTCTTTGTGTTGTCCTGGCCAGTCGTGGTTGGTAAGTAGTTCTCTTCAGTCGTCGTGACTTCCTGGGTCGATGTCGGTGTAAGAATCTCAACTGTTGAAGATGGTGGCATTAAATCTGGAGTTGAAGCCACCAGATCACCTGCGAGCTTCACGTCACTTGGCGTTGGGTTCGTGGCCACGGCTGTGACAACAGAGGCTGTGTCTGCTTGATCATTACTCGGGGTCTGGGTCACCGGGACTTCTTTTTTCCAGCGCTTTGGGTCCAGGGGATAGGCATCCTCTTTATCGCTATAACCATCACCATCAGTGTCGTATTTGGTCGGGTCGGTTCCAATCGTCCTTTCCTCCCAGTTATACAAACCATCATTATCAATGTCAGTATCCACGCTGTCATCAATGCCATCGCCATCTGTGTCCTTGGACATTTTAGGATCAGTCGGGAATTGGTCTTGTGGGTTGGATACGCCATCACCATCAATATCCGGGTCAACCGAATCGCCAATACCATCACCATCTGTGTCCTTGTCTACGAAAACAGTTATTTGAGCTTCGTTATTTTCAGGCGACGGATCAAAAATGCTTTCGTCCGGCACGAGCTTGACCTTAATGGTATGGTTGCCAACTGTAGTTGGTTTCCAAATTTGCCATATTTCTTCAGGTCGGCCACTGGCTTTGGCTGAAATAGCTTTCATGCCGATATTCGTCCCATTGTCCATGAAGACAGAAGTGCCTTCAGTGTCCTTGTTTCCCAGGTTATTGACCGTCACATAAATTTTGACAGTCTGGCCAAGCATGATTGGCGTATGGTCAACGGTAATTCCGCCAGAGGGTATTTGGATGTCGTAATCAGCCGCATAGGCGCTCAAAGGCGCTAAGGCTATTGCCAAAGCAAAAAACCAACGATGGAGTTTCATACAGGCAAATTATAGCATTCAACGTCACCATTTGTCTTTTTATCGCTTTTTGGCTAATATTTGGGCTATGCCTAACATTAAAACCGATGAACAATCGGTCACCAATTTCCTGGAAAGAGCCGTTGAAAATGTTTACCCGAACAAAGAGGCTTTTGCTAAGGCTTTGCAGTCCGGTAAACGTCTGACGGCCTATCTTGGCATTGACCCGACCGGGCCATCGTTGCATTTGGGCCATGCCATTGGCCTGCGTAAACTAAAAGAACTCCAGGAGATGGGCCATCGCTGCATAATGCTCATCGGAGATTTTACGGCCATGATCGGCGACCCGACTGACAAGGGCACTGCCCGCAAACCTCTCACGCACGAGCAGGTTCTGGAAAACTGTAAAACTTACCGCGAGCAAGCGTCCAAAGTTTTGGATATTGATGGTAAGGCAAATGGCAACCCGATTGAGATAAAATATAACAGCGAGTGGCTGGGCAAGTTGAGTTTTGCCGACGTTTTGGATCTAGCCTCGCATTTTACTGTCCAGCAAATGCTTGAGCGCGACATGTTCAGGCGCCGGATGTCGTGGCGGTCGATCTGCCCCAAGTGCCACAATGAAAATTTGATGTCATCCGAAGTGCAGCAGACCGTGACAGACGAGCATGGCAAGAAGGTTGTGCTTTCCAGCATCGATGACCTGACATGGAAGTGCAAAGAGTGCGGCCGTGAATACACGACTGAGATGGCCAGCGAGATCCATTCACCGCGTCCGATTTTCGTGCATGAGTTTTTATATCCTCTGATGCAAGGTTATGACTCGGTGGCCATGGATGTTGATATCGAACTTGGCGGTAATGACCAGACGTTTAACATGTTGGCCGGCCGTGATTTGATGAAAGACTTGAAGCATAAGGAAAAGTTCGTAATGGCCATCAAACTACTGACAGACCCTGAGGGCAAGAAGATGGGCAAGAGCGAAGGCAACATGATTACGCTGGATGACTCGCCGGAAGACATGTTTGGCAAAGTCATGAGTTGGCCGGATGGCGTTATCTTAGATGGGCTGGAGCTCTGCACAAATATTTCGGGCGAAGAAATAGACGTGATTGCCGGACGCTTGGAAGAAGGTGTCAACCCGGTTGGCTTTAAGCGACGTTTGGCCCGTGAAATCGTCTCCACTTGGCATTCCATACTTGATGCCAACAAGGCGGAGGAGCATTTTGACCGTTTGTTCAAGGATCACCAAGCGCCGGAAGATATGCCCGAAGTCACTGTCAGCAACCGCAAGAACAAATTGGTAGATCTTTTGGTCTTGGCCAAGCTAGTGCCGTCCAAGGCAGAAGCCAAGCGCCAGATTGAGCAGGGCGCGGTCAAAGTCGACGGTCAAGTAGTCAATGACATTGAAGCCCAAGTTGAAATCACTGACGACCAATTGGTTTTGCAAAAAGGCAAGCGTGGGTTTGCGCGGATTAAGCTGACTAACTAGAAATCAATGTATACTCTCGATGCTATTAAAACTAATTTAGCGCGCGTCATCGGCGAAAAGGCGGAAAGCAAGGTTGAGGCCTCAGAAATAGCCGTACCGCCCAAGGCAGACATGGGGGATTTGTCCTTGGCTTGTTTTAGGTTGGCAAAAGAGAAAGGCCTTAACCCGAATGAGATGGCTAAAAAACTGGCCGCAACTTTTAACCATCAAGATCCAACCATCAAATCAGTTTCGGCAACAGGCCCATACCTTAATTTTACTTTGAGTAACGAAGGGCTGGCCGAACGCGTGGTCAAGGATATTGAGACTAAAGGCGAAAAGTATGGTTCGCAAGAAATCGGCCAGGGCAAGCAAGTCATGCTTGAGTTTGCCAATGCCAATACGCATAAAGAGTTCCATGTTGGCCACTTGCGCAACATCTTGCTAGGCCTTTCCATGGACAGAATCTTGAATTTTTCCGGCTGGAAGTCCATCCCGGTCTCTTATGTTAATGATCTGGGAGCGCATGTGGCCAAGTGCCTTTGGTTGTTTGTCCGCCAACATGCCAAAGCTGTCCCGCAGAAAAAAATTAAGGCATCAAAAAAATTCCCAGAGTCTCAATTGGACGAGAGTGCTTGGGCGGCCAATGTCCTCAAAAACCTGACCGGCCCGGGTGTCAGGAAGATGATTGATTCTATCCCAATGCCCGAAAGGACAGGCGGCTATCTTGGCCGGTTGTATGTTGAATCTACCAAGTTGCTTGACGAGAATGAGGATTGGAAAGCAGAAGTATCATACGTGTTGCAGAAGCTGGAAGCCCACGACCCGGCTTGGACTTTGCTTTGGCAAGAAACACGCCGTTGGAGCATCCTGGAACTTAACCATTTGCTCGAGGATTTTGGCGGCACTGTTGAACGGCAGTATTTTGAGAGCGAGCTGATCGACCAAAGCAAGGATGTCGTGGATGAGCTGATGGAAAAGGGGATTGCCATTGAATCACGCGGGGCTATCATTGTTGATTTGGACGCTTATCCTGACCCGGAAATACAAAAGCAAAAACTTGGTGTTTTCATGATCCGCAAATCAGACGGCACTTTAATCTACGCGGCTAAAGACATTCCCCTGGCTGAGCTCAAATTCCTGGAATACCCGGACCAAGTCCTGAGCATTATTGTGGTTGATTCGCGGCAGTCGTTGTATTTTAAACAGCTTTTCGCAACGCTCAAGCTCATGGGATATACCAAGCCCTTTAAGCATTTGGCGTATGAGTTTGTGACTTTGCCGGAAGGAGCCATGTCCAGCCGCAAGGGAAATGTTATTTTATTGAAGGACCTCATGACGGCTGCCGAGGAAGCGGCACGCAAGGAAGTGATGGAGCGCCATGGCACTGAATGGAACGAAGGCAAGGTACAGCATACGGCCTGGTGTATTGCTTTAGGCGGCATGAACTTCGCCATCCTAAGGCAAGACCCTGAAAAGGTTATTCTTTTTGACATGCAAAAAGCCTTGGCGTTTGATGGCGACACAGGGCCATACATCCAGTACGCCGCCACTCGGCTGCAAGCCATCATGAATAAGGCCAAGGTGGCAAAAATTAATTTTGCCAAAGGAGACCTGACTTTACTTAAAGAGGATGCAGAAAAGCGGCTGGCTTTATGTCTGGCTCAGTTCCCCAATGTTTGCGCCAAAGCTGCCGAAGCTTTCCGTCCATCACTGATTGCGCAATGGCTTTTGGAAGCCGCTGCTTGTACCAATGAATTTTATCGCGATGTCCAGGTCATGGATGCACCGGATGACATCAAGAAAGCCAGGCTGCGCTTCATTGCCGCCGCCCGGACTGCCTTGGCTGCCGGGCTTTGGTGTTTGGGCATACCGGTACCGGATGCCATGTAAGGCTGATTTGACGGCCTTTTGCCCGCCAAGTAAGGTTTGGCTGCTATGTCACTTTTTGGAACTACCCCTTCCGGATCAACGGATAGGGCTGAAGGCAATAATCCGCCTTCGATAATCCCAACTTTTCATACACCAAATAAAAATACGCCGGCTACTGTCATTGCCAGGGGAGTTAAGCTCGAAGGTGAGTTTAAAAGCCAGGGTGATGTCTTAATTGAAGGCGAAGTGGTAGGCAACATACAAACAGATGGTTTGTTGACAGCTGGTCCAGAAGCCTTGCTTAAAGCTGGAGTCATGGCAGCTGATGCGGTGATTGCTGGCAGAGTTGAAGGCAATTTGCAGGTCAAGCGTCGGCTGGAAGTAAAATCAACTGCCAAGATTAAAGGCGACATAACTTGCCTGACGATTGTTGTCGAAGCAGGTGCGATGCTCCAAGGCAACGTACGTTGCGGGGAAGAGAACAAGGCTCCGGCCGAAGCGCCCGCCCCCAAAGAGCCAGCAATCAAGGAACCGCCGGCCACCAAATAACGGTTGTTGTTTTTATTTTTCATCGTAGAGACGTTGCATTGCATCGTCTTTACTAGGATATGAATCCGGCTTACGCCTACATTTACGATGATTTTTTAGTAGACAGCCAATACCAAGATACTTTGGATGCTTTGGAAACGCGTTTGGCCTCTTTAGGTTTGAGCGGGCGCATCGGCCGGCTGACTTTGTTTAGGAATGCCAAGGAATTGGTCGAGGACTTCGTGCGCAATGGGGTCAAAAACGTCGTAGTAGTTGGTAACGACACAACACTCGACAAAGTCATGTGGTTCTTGCCGGAGTTGCCGGTAACCATGGGCTATATTCCTTTGGCAGAACCTTCCGGCATTGCCCGGCTTTTGAACATCCCGACCGGCCTGGCGGCTTGCGACATTTTGGGCGCGCGGCTGATCGAAACTTTGGACGTGGGCAAATTAAATGACCGCTACTTCCTTTCCGAGGTTATTTTTGAAAATACTACGGCCTCGCTTTTTGTAGATAATACTTTTCATCTGACTTTAATGAGCGGCGGGACTCTTGAGATCCGTAACTTGGGCCGTGTGGCCAGTTTGGGGGATACCTTGGCTGATGCCCAAGATGGGTTACTGGAAGCTGTTATTACCCCGCATGGTCCGCATATCAAGTCACGCCTTTGGACAAAGCTTAAATCCTTTACATCATCCCAAACCAAGGTAACCCTCAAATCCGGGCAAATACTTTCAACCCAACCCATGGAAGGCCATGCGGACAGGTACGCTGTCAGCGGCTTTCGTTTTTCAGTCTCGATTGAGCCCCAGAAATTTAGGGTCATAATGGGGCGGCGGTTTAAGCCCGTAATATGACAAATCCCCGCTTGAGCGGGGATTTGATGGTGGACGCCGAGGGACTTGAACCCCCGACCCTCTCGGTGTAAACGAGATGCTCTAACCAACTGAGCTAGGCGTCCAAATTGCTGAACCATGTTAACCTGTCCAGTCCATCTTGCCAAGATAGCAGCCCATTGGTATCCTTACCCCACAAAAATAAATATGGGCTCGGGTGGCGGAATGGTATACGCACTAGCTTGAGGTGCTAGCGGGCGCAAGCCCTTGGAGGTTCAAGTCCTCTCCCGAGCACCAGGAAGGCTCCCCAGTAATGGGGAGTTTTCTTATAATAAAAAGCGCCCCCAAACCGAGAGGCTTGGGGGTCGAGGGTGGGATGTTCTGGCCTTATGAGCCAAAACACTCGCTGGACAACTGGATGTCCGAGCGTTTGTGAACCGTAGCTGCATACTCATGCGCCATAAGGCTCTTCAACCTTTTCATGTCTTGCAAGACGTTGATCAGGTCGAAGTCGAAGCCATGGTGCTGGGGTGGCCGATAAAGCGTCAGGTAATCGAAATGGAAGCCGTTGGCCAAGGTTCCATAGTCCGGCAGGACTCCGGAGAAGAGGTACCCTTTTTGGCGATACTCGTTGATGGTATCCAGGGATTCTTTCCAGTTCAGGGGGATGTGCACGAACTCGGAACCTGTACGGCCGTGGGCCGTGATGGCTGCATTGTGGATCGGAGGGGGCATGGCCTGCTGCGAGAAGACACCGGCCGACTTATCCTTGCCGATCGAGAGCCGGACGGCTTTCAGGAAAGGCACGTATTCTTGGGGAACGAAGATGGGCCGTTCTTCGAATCCGTGGCTCAGGTTCAGGTGGCGGATGGAAAGCGAGACGGTTTCCGCCTGCTCACCCAAGAGATGGAGCTGGAGCGATGGGTACTTGAACGGCCGAATCCCGAAGCAGGCGAAACCGTACTTGAGGAGATTGTGTTGCGAAGCGCAGTCGGCCCGGTAGCAGACCGGTTCAGACATGATGATCGCCGGGTTGCGGAGGAGGACAGCCCTCATCCGAGAGTACGTCAGCTCGTGGGCGATCTTCTTGTGGCGATTGGGTTTGGCAACAATCAACCCGCCGAACTCGTAGACATCGTTGTGGCCTTCAAAGGGCGTAGCCCTGGCAAAGCCAACGATGTTTCCGGATTTTTCGGCAACAGTGGAAAGCGCAGTCAGGTCAGAACGGTGATCATGGAGCGGATAGGGGTAGTCGTGGCCGTATTCGTCGAAATACAACTCATTGATTTGCTCCCAGTCTTCCAGGGCATAGCGGCGGAAACTATAACCATCCAATTCCATGTCAGCCTCCTTGTTTATGGCACATGGGAAACAGTTACGGTAAGTTGTCGAAGATCAAAAATATCCAATCAGCCGTTCTTGTCGGGATACATGGCTTTAGCTAGTTCAATCAGATATTTTTTAAGTAAGTCGGCATAAGCCGTAAGACCAGCCACATCCAACCATTCATCCGGTCCATGCAAACCTTTGCTTATTGGGCGGACAACCAGGACAGGCGTGCCAAGGGCAGTCAGAAACCGTCCATCATTGCCTCCGGGCGTGCCTTGGAACTTGGCTTGCAGGTTAAGTTCGTTTTTGAGTACTTCCGAATATAACTTAAGGTAAGGATGATCGTGAGCAGTAAAACTCATATTGCCTTGCAAGATAACTTCAACTTGGCAATCAGGCGCTGCTTTCTTGACTGAGTCTAGGATTTTTTCAGGCGAAGACGCTTCGGTAAAACGGATGTCTACCGTCGCTGTGGCTTTTTCTGCCACTTGGTTGGTGGCTTGGCCTCCGTCGATTGTCCCGATGGAAAGGGTGTCAGCCCATTGGTCTTGTGCGACATCAGGAAAAAGCTTTCGGACACTGCCCAGAGCTTCGAGTAGCTGATGGATGGCATTTGAGCCTTCCCATGGCCTGGAAGCATGGGCCATCTGCCCGGTCGCCATAAGACGCAAGTGCATCAAGCCTTTGTTTTTGGTTATGACTTGGTCCGGAGCATTGCCGCCATCCGGGATGATGGCCAATTTTGTCCTGTAATTTTTTTCTTTAACCAGCCAACCTACGCCATTGGCCCCGCCGCACTCTTCGTCCGTAGTCAACATCAGGCCTAAAGATGCGGGCATGGGTGATTGGGCGAAATAACGCATCAGGCTGATAAGAACTGCGGCGCCACTTTTCATGTCACATGCCCCGCGTCCATATAGCCGGCCATCGCGAATAGTCGGTTCAAACATTGGTTCCTCGGCAGGTACGACATCCAGATGGCCACACAAAAGAATATCTGGTTCGAGCGTGTCTTTGGTCAGGATGACCAGGCTGGGTTTGCCATTTTGTTCATATCGCTTGATGACCAGGCCAGGAATGTCAGAAAAAAGGCTTATGACCAGCTCCACAGCTTGCCCAAGCAAATCAGGCCTATCGGCTGTGGTCGGCAGGCGGATAAGCTGGGAGGTCAGGTCTATTAAATTGTTTTGGTCAAAATCAGACATACTTCATTGAACAAAAAAGGCCACCATTGGTGACCTGTTTTCATTGCACGATTTTTTATACGTGGAAAAGAGTCACCGGAGCATGCGGCTTGGTAATAATAAGCGATACATACTTGCCCATGAGTTTCGATTGTCGGCTGATGGGTGAATTCATAAAATGATATTACAAGGGGATATTTAGCATGTCAAATTTTTCAAGAGAAAGCTCACAGCAAATATGATATACTCTGCTCAGTATGTCGCTTAAAGTCGTTACCCTCGGTTCTGGCGTTTGCGCCAACATGTGTTTGCCCGGGCCGCGTCGTTATCCGCCGGGGTTCTTGGTTGACTTGGACGGCCAGCTCCTACTGATGGATGTAAGCGAAGGCGCCAGGTTTAGGCTGGAAGATGTTGGTTATGATTATGGGCTCGTAACATGCGCCGCTATTAGCCACGTCCATCCAGATCATGCTGATTTAGCCACCTTTCTGCAGGCTAAGCTTTGTCGGGCGCTTTGGGGGCCGCCAGTCGAAGGCGTAGACAAGCTAGATGTTTACATGCATGAAATATCAATCGACGGATTCAAACAGTCTTGGATGTGGCGACACCCGGAGGCCGCTGACAAGATGAATCATTTTCCTGAAAAGTTTAATTTTGAACTTCAGCCCATGCGAGGCGGATGGGAAAAGGAAGTTCTTCCTGGATTAAAACTTAAGGCTTTTGGGGTTTACCATGGTTTTGGCCAGCATCCGGCCTTAGGCTTTAGAATCGAGACCAAAGGCGCGACAATCGTTTATACGGGAGATGCCGGCATCACTGAGTCATTGTTTGCCAACGTCGAACGCGCTGATTTGTTGATTGCTGATTGTGGTACCAGGATTGGGCAGGAGTATACGGCCGGTTATGGCCACATGGGTCCCGGCCAATGCGGCATGTTAGCGTATCGTTCGCAGGTTAAAGAGCTTTGGCTGACCCATTACATTGGTTTTGATACGCCAGCCGCCATGGAAGCCGAGGCCCGTAAGTCAGGTTTTACGGGCACTGTTAAAGTTGTCACCGACGGGCTGACCTGGGAGAAGAAATGACGGGGTGATATAATTATAAAAATATGTTTTTACAAATCGCCATAGGCTTAGTCCTTGTCGTAATCGGAGCCGCTATCACCATTAAAGCCAACCAGGTTTACGAATGGTTTGGTTCAATGGATTGGGCTGACCGTTATTTGGGGGCCGGAGGGTCGCGTCTCATGTATCGCCTGATCGGCATCATCATGTGTTTGATCGGATTTATGGTGGCCACCAACCTTTGGGGGGCTTTTTTGCATGCCACATTAGGTAGTTGGTTGAACCTGAACCCCAAAAATGAAATTCCGACTTATTAAGTATGCAGGGTTTTGTTTTGACGAGCGGTACTGAGTTGATCAATCCATTCAAGTTATTGGAGCGAGTTGGCATACGTCGCGCTTGGCATGTGGCAGACATGGGTTGCGGTTCGACCGGGCATTTTGTCATGCCGGCTGCCCAACTCGTCGGCCCTGATGGCGTTGTTTACGCCGTGGATATCAGGCGAGATTTTTTGGAGCATATTGAACGTTTGGCCAAGCATGACCATTTTTTTAACATTAAGACAGTTTGGGCTGACATGGATGTTTACGGTGCCACGCGCATTGACCCGGCCAGTTTGGATCTTTGCCTGCTGATCAATAACCTTTATCTTTCCCAGAACCGTCCAGCTTTAATCCGTGAGATGGCGCGGCTGACCAAACCCGGTGGGCGCATCTTGGTTGTGGAGTGGAAAGCCACGGCTACGGCCATCGGCCCGCCGTCTGACCGCCGATTAACATCAGAGCAAAGCCAAGCCATCTGCCAAAGCCCGTATATGGAAATGCTGGATGAGGTTGATGTTGGCCATTCGCATTACGGGTTGCTTTATGAACGGACTGAAACGCCGGTCGAGGGTGAGGCTTGACGGGGACTTGAAATAAGGGAACGCTTAGGGCAAGATTTTCGCGTTATCAATATATGAACTTACTAACTTTCGACTTTTGGTTCCAGATGCAGCCATCCATGTTTTTGCCATGGGTAAGTGCAACTCTCTTGGTTGTCTTTATTGCTTTGGCGATTATGGGCTTAGTGGCCAAGGTATATGGCATGAAAGCCAATTTGGATAAATTTGTCCGTCGGGCAGTGGAAAGGGCGGGCACGCTTTTGCTGACAATGGGGTTGGTCGGCTTGTTATATTATCTTTTTGTTTTTGAAAGCGTACCGATTTTGAGTATGAGAGTCTGGCTGATAGTCTGGCTGTTGAGTGGCTTGGCTTGGGCCTGGAGTATCTTGCATTATGTCCGGGTCGAGATACCCCGCATTAACCAGTTAAAGTCAGAACGGGAAAAACTGAACAAGTGGTTGCCGAAATCGAAAAAATGAACTTCAGCAAACAAGTATTTGGCCAAAGCGGCGAGCAGATCGCTGCTTTATTTTTTGAAGAAAAAGGTTACTTTGTGATCGACCGCAATTGGCGCTGCAAGACAGGGGAGATAGACTTGGTTGTCCGTAAGGATGATGAATGGCGGTTTATTGAAGTCAAAACTCGCGGGTCAAATCGTTATGGACAACCCGAGGAATCATTAACCCCGCGCAAACAAGACCATTTTTATAAAGCTATCCAGTGGTATGTGCTGGATAAGAATATAGGCTCGCAGGATATCCATGCTGATGTCCTGGCCATCTTGATAAATGACCGAGATTTTGATATTCGCTGGCTACCGGACGCCTCTTGACAAAAGGGGCGATTTTTGTTGAAATACCGCCGCATCATCGTACCCGCGCATTTTGCGCAGAAAAGGAGAATATGCCCATGATGAGCCTGCGATCCCTGTTGCGATGCGAGGAGAGGCGATGAACGCCATCTCCGAACGGCAAAACGCTTTGACGACGAAGAAGATCTACGACGGCAGCACCGGCATCACCAGCATCACCTGCAGTTCGCCATGCAGCACATTTCGGCAGATCGAGTCCCACGCCGCGTCGGCGCGCGTTCTCGACGAACACTTCCCGCACGCGCGCTGCGTCGGGCTCGAGGTTCGCCACAGCAGCGACGCGCCCCGCTGGTCGTCTGCCGACTGACCTCGAGGCGCCCCGGACGGCGCGACAGTGAGAGCCTAAGGGCTTCGCCAAAGTCGCGCTCGTCCGCACCCTCCACCCAGCCACGGCTCCACGCCGTCGGCTCCTCCAGCTTCGAAGCCTCGCATCCACGCGAGGCTTCTCCATATCCAAAAATATTTTGCCGGATCTCTTCGATGATGAGCAATTCGTCCAAGTAGCACCCACGCCGCAGTTGGCCGTAGAGGGTCTCACGTTACCCAAAGCGGTGCCCTTATTTTGGAGCCTTTACGGCTCACTTTCTTGACCCTCGGCCTCCGAGGGTCGCTGCATATCTACTGGATAAACATGGCATCGCCGAAAGAATAAAATCTGTAACCATTCTCTATAGCCTGTTGGTAAGCATTGAGTACAAATTGTCTTCCGGCATCCGGCTCATTCATTTTATTTTGGGCAAAGGCACTGACCAGGACAATTAACGTCGAGCTTGGAAGATGAAAGTTAGTTATCAACGCATCGACTATTTTAAATTTATAACCGGGAGTAATGAAAATATTGGTAAAGCCGTTTTGGATGCCTGATTCCAAAGACCTGACAGTCGTCGTACCGACTGCAACTACTCTGTTGCCGCGCTGTTTTGTCTCGGCAATTGCAGCAAGAGTCTCTTGCGGCACGTTAACCCATTCTTCGTGCATGATATGGTCTTCGAGTTTTTCAGATGTGATGGGTTTAAATGTCCCTAGGCCAACATGCAAAGTTACTGTCGCAAAGTTGACACCTTGCGTCTTGAGCTTGTCGATCAGCTCAGGCGTAAAGTGAAAGCCGGCTGTTGGCGCGGCAGCCGAACCAGTTTTTTGGGCATAAACAGTTTGGTAATCATCCAAGCTGTCGGACTGTTTAACATATGGGGGAGTCGGCACCTGGCCATGGCGATCAGTAAAAGCAAAAACTTGCTCATCAGTCATTTCAAAATGCAGTAGCACTGACCCGTCTGGCAGCTTGTCTATTAGCTTGGCCAGGACGCCTTCAGCAAAGGCCAGCTCCTCGCCAATCTTGAGCTTCTTAGCTGGCTTGATGAGCGCGAGCCAGTCCTTGTTTTGTGGCCGGAGGAGGAAGACTTCAAAAGCATGTTGGCCTTTTTGGGCTGTTAACCTAGCCCTGAAGACTTTGGTATTGTTCCAAATCAGAAGATCACCCTGTTTTAGCAGGGAAGGCAGGTCAGAGAA
>JAJZQU010000016.1 GCA_021806685.1 bacterium
TGTGCCGAAATTATATGTAAGCTTGGGATATTTGTAAAGGGTCAGCTAAGTTTGGGCTCTACCTCACGCGCCTGCTCTACTAGCTCAGAACTTGACCTGATTTTCCCTCCGCCAACCCCAAAGACAACCTGGCAGCCCACTTGCTGGCAAATATCCCATTCCGGAATATCCTTGGGCTCTGCCCTATCCCCTCCTTTGGCAAAAATATTTGGCTTGATGAGCTCAATCGCCTTGCTCACAAACTGGCTGCCATCATCCCAGTCAACAACATAATCAACGCCCCTGATGCCATCGATTATTTCCATGCGGTCAACGCACGGCATGAACTGGTAACGCTTTTTGCGCATCAAGAATCCGTCACCGTTTACAATGACGACCAGCGTCTGACCGAGTTTCTTTGCCTCCAAGATGCAACGCAGATGCCCCACGTGCAGTGGATCAAAGCCACCGCTTGTCGCGACAATTGGCCTAGGCAAGTCTGGCAAGCGCTTTAAAAACTCTTCCATACTGATAACCATACTTAAAGAATCGTACAACGTACTACGTACAACGTCCAACGTGGCTTGATTTGAAGTAAACCTTCGAGTAGAGTCTGGGCAAGGAGAGAAGATGAGAAAAACCAAAAGACGAACCAAGACTCTTTGGACAACACCGGCCGACCCAAACCTCAAGCTCGGATCGGCAAAGAAGAAGCCTCGAGAATGCGACGAACTCTCCGATGAAGCGAGAAATCGCGAACTCCAGGAGCGGCTCAAGCCATTCGAGGCAATATTCGATTCCAAGACGCTCAACATGCTCACGGGATCCCCGCAGACATTTTAGCGAAGGAGGTTGGCCATGAATCCCGAATGGAAAAAACGGCTTCAAAAGCGGTTCTATATGGTCGCTACCCTCTGGATCGCGGTCGCTATCACATGGATTGTTCTGGTAACAATTCTGCGATCGATGTTCTTGGTTGCGCTCGGTCCCATAATCCTCGGACTTACGGGGTACGTGTGCGTATGGTGGTACGATCGGTGGATCGTAAAAGTCCGAGCTCCTCCAAGAGCTCAACCAAAGAACTCAATTAGCTCACCCTAGCCTCTCAGGTTGGGGAATTTTTTTAGACAGATACCAAGCATGCAGAGTTGACGAAATAGCGGTTTTATGTTATTTTTTCTCATTCTTTGAAAATGTTGGAAATGGCATTTTTAAAACTAAAAATTTGGTTTTAGGGATGTCGTTTTCAACGCAAGACAACAAGAAAGTAGGTATTGATGATCGATCTCGGAACAATCCAACGCGTGGTAATCAAGGGTGCAGCCGATAAGACGGAAACCGAACTCCAGGCAACAGCAGTGGCCAGGCTGGCCGAACTCAATGCGCAGCTCGGCAACGACTGCCAGCTCGGGCAGACGGCCCAGGCCAGCGACTTCATCCAACGGAGACTCTCCTTCTTCGAAAGGATTATCCTCACCATCGTTGAGTACATCCAAGGCATGGATCAGGCCATTGGCCACGATCGAATCCATTTGGCCTATGACATCTATGAGGTTCTGGGTCTGCTCAAGAACGATAAGACGCTCAGTCAATACGAACGCGCCATCGTCCTCTTGGGCGGCATCACCCACGACCTGGGCCGCTATGCCGAAGAGAAACTCTTCGGCAAACCCATGGCGACCACAGTGCATGCTGCGCTGGGGCTTGAGTTCATCAGTCACCTGCGCGATTCACTGGCGGACGACATGCATGATTGGTCGGATGAGGAGCGCGTGCTTTCCGACGCACTTTGGCGGAGAGTCGAGGGTTGCATCGCCGCGCACTTTGGCGGTAACGCGACAGATGATCAGCTGCGCCACTGGGTGCAGTCAGGCGACCGCCTGGCCGGCATCCTCGGCATCCGCTGCTTCGCGCGTAACCTGGCTTGTGACATGCTGCTTCGCGGCTGTCGCTTCTGGCCCGATCCCAAACTTTCCGGAGCTTGGGAAATGGCGCCTTTCAACAACCTCCCTCCGGAAGGTTTCGAAGGCGCAGCGTCGATGAAGGCGAGTTGGACGAATGTCATCCACTACATCGAAGCACCGATGCGTACTTGCTACCCCCTGGTGAATGCCAACGCAGAAGCTCGCGCTGACGAGCTCAAGGCCCAGGCCGCCAGGCTGCTCTTCTTCCTCGGAAGCGGATCCAGATCCGGCAGGAAATATCCGCAAGGACTGCAGCCGACGCTCATCCTCGACATCTTCGCTCCGGAGCTTGTCGTTTATGAGCGTATGGATCCTGCCATCTTCAATCCGCCGAAGATGGATAAGTTCACGCGCTGGGATAAGGGCAACAAGGCCCTGAGCGAGAAGATCTGGCGTAGCGTTTGGGCGGACGACGTACTCATTCTCCCCGGGGACGTCTCGGAGCAGATGGAGATATGGCGCAAAGGAGCATCCATCGAATACGGAATCCGATCCAGCACGCTTGTCACGGAGTTTCTGGATCGTAATGCATACACGCTCGACGTAGAGCAGCGTGATGTCCTCATGCGGAAGATCCTCGAAGATTCTCAACTAGGATCTACCGTCAGCACCTTCCAAGGGGGCTTTGCTTACGCCCTGGCCGAAGGCGCCATCCAGGCGGAGCGTGAGCAATCGCTCTTCAAGGAGCTCGCGAGGGACCCCCGACCGCTGCTGACTCTTATTGCAAAAACAATAGAGGACGAGCCCATCTTCCAGATGAAATGTCTCGCCCCCTGAACCGGTCTGGAAAGAGGTAAAGCATGACACGAGAAGAATTTGCTAGGTCCACGGTCTGGATCGTGAGTCTCTGGCTGGCATCCGTGCTGAACGCCGTGTCGCTCTGGCCGCAAGCACTGAGTGTCATCCGAAGTAAGACGGCAGAAGATGTCAGAACCGTCTCCCTGACCACCTTTGTCATGATTCTCTACATCCAGATTGTCTTCTGCTTCTTTGGATGGATCAATCAAGATGTCGTCTACACCCTATCCGTTGCTGCCAGTGCTACGGCCAGCATTACGACGATCGTCTGGGTCTTGTACCTTCGCTACTTCCATAGAAAAACTTAAACCCGTCTTGGACTCCATAGTCTAGGACGGGAATTTTTTTAAGAAAAAATGCCCCGGCATTAAGCCGAAGCATTTTTAATGGCGGAGAGGGTGGGATTCGAACCCACGGTAACCTTGCGGCTACACCGGATTTCGAGTCCGGCTCATTCGACCACTCTGACACCTCTCCGTATGTGACCCACATGCTAATGATTTCTAAGCCAAAAGTCAATTCCAAAACCATTAGGCGTTACATGACAAACCAATGTTTTTATTGCATACTGGCTTCTTGGCTATGAACACAAAAACCATCTTGAGCATCATCTTTTTATCACTGGTCGTGACTGGCTCTGGTTGTTCGGCGACGCCCAAGACAAAACCCCAGCCCCTGACAATCAACCAAGTCATAAATAACCAACCAAAAGCCACTCCCCAAGCACTCCCCTCTGGTTTTGAGAGACGTGAAGTGGTTTATACTGATGGTCGGCAGGTGACTTGGATTGTCGTGCCGCTCAAAAAAGATGCTTGGTCTTGGTCTCTGGTTAATGACCCATCCAAACCCAAGTCAGTCAGTTCCTGGCGCGAAACCCTAAAAGCAAATTTAGTGATTAACGGATCTTATTTTAATGAGGACTACCATCCATCCGGATATTACCAAGAGCCAAACTCCTCAAGCTCCAAACCCTGGCCTGACCAGGCTTCACAGAAAAAACCGGACAGTTATTCTGGTCTTCTCAAGATTCGTGATGGAAAATTGGAGATCTTATATTTGACTGACAAACCCCAAACCAAACCAACCAAAGATGAACAAGCACTGCTGACCTATCCCACGCTTTTGGCCAATGGCCAAGCACTGGTGAAAGAAGATTCAAAAAAATTGGCCCGGCGGACCATCCTGGCGCAGGACTCCGAGGGAACAACTTACTTAGTCATCACTGAAACGGGCGCTCTCTCGCTTTATGAAGCCAGCCAATGGCTAGCTAACCAACCGGAGAAATTACAGATCGCCATTAACCTTGATGGCGGCCCATCAACCGGGCTTTCCTACCAAAAAGATGATTCTAGTTTTGAGATTCCTTCAGCCCCAATCCCCAATGTGGTAACTGCCACCTTGACTGGACAATAATTGTTAATTGTTAACTGTTATTTTATAATTGAGCGGTATGGCTAATCCAGAAACCCTAAAACAGCTCTGTTACGACGAAAAAGGCAGCGTCAAGCCAAAACCCGAATGCCGGGCCGCTTTAATTAACCATCTCATTTTGGACGAAAGCATGGATATTGATGATGCCGAAGATCTGGCCGAAAAAACTCTGCAAGAAGTAAACCTGTGGGAACAAACTGAAGCTGTCCCTGACCCCTCCCCTGAAAAAGCTGGGGAATAGACAAAACCCGGGCTTTGCGCCAAAGTGTAGGTAATCCAAATTGCCTATTTTATATTATGAAAAAGCGACCATCCTCCTTCCTAAGCTGCCTTATGGCCTTAGGCACAATCTTGGCCCTAGTGCCTTGGCAAGCCTCTGCTCAAGTGACTCAACCAACTGAGTTGCAACTCGGCTTGATTGGTACAGCTGCAAAAAGCTCGGCCCAAATTGCCGAAATGCATGTTACCTATCGCTTTGACCAAATGGGTACAGGCAAAAGCGCCCAGGCTGTGCCAGTGCAAATGACATATCGCCTGCACAACCCAAGCGATACCCAGACTTTTGATGTCCAAATGCCTACCATTGGCAGCGAAGGCGAGGCCCCGGAAATCACAGCCATCTTCGTAAATGGCAAGGAACAGCCTTTGCCCAAATCAGCCGATAAGAGTTACCAAGGCCTGAATAAAACCTATCGTTCGGTAACCTTATCAGTGGCCATGCCCAAAGATGCCGATGTGATTGTCGACATACGTGCCCTGCAACCAATCACCGGCGAAAATATCCCTTTTGTATTTAATAGCGGACGCGGTTGGGACGGCCCGATCCAATCCGGCATTATCGAAGCTATTTTCCCTTTCACGGCTGCCAACTGGAACGTAACCATGCGCAAGCTTTCCCAGGACCCGACTATGGTTCCTTTGGTTTATTCCGGGCGCTCAGCCAGCTGGACCTTTTCCAATCTCGATGTACAGGCTGAAGATGGGGTCTTCTGGCAAATTGCCGACCTTGAGGCCATCACTTATTACGAACAAGGCCTGGACCTTTGGAGGCAAAACAACAATGACCCGCAAGCTTATAGCATGCTATATCGCTCGCTCATGGACATGATCCCCTGCCACGGCGAACAAATGCCTCCGGCAGCTTGGTGGAGCAATATCTACGAGACAATCAGCGTAGGTGTAATTTCTTCATCAGGTTCTGACGGTGAACAACAATCAGCTAAGGCCATGGAACTTTATAGCGGCGATTGGTCGGTGCCCCAAGGCGATAATGCTTCATGTGTTGAAATGCAACAAAGGCCTGACCGCTATCGCAATGCACTTAAGTCATTGTTATCCGTACCCCAAGACCAACGTTCAGCCGCCATGCAGCAGACTTTGGAAAAACATTATTCTTTCTTGCGCAAGTTGGCGGCAGTCAAAGGTGAAAACAGTTTGCAAGACAATCCAAGCAGCCCGGCCAAGACTGATCCGTTGGGTGACTCAAAACTTTCAGAGAAAGATCGCCAACTGCTTGCGCTTTGGGATGATCGCTTTGCAAATCCACAAGCAGCGGGCCAGGCAAACCAACCAAGCGAAGCCAAAGCTACAGGAGGACAAACGATTAAGACAGGCACTTCAGTTTCGACAACCATAAATAACCTGTTACAGAAATTGCCTCACTTGTCTTTTGGCACCCAAATCATTCTCTTTGCCATTTTGGCCTTGATTGTCTTGATTATCATCGGCTATATCATCTTCAAATGGCAGGAAGCGCCCAGCATGCCAGAAAGACCGATTGATCTCCAGGCTAAAACCCCTCCAACAGTGCCCCTGATGGGCATGGGCTTGGGTACTAAAGTTAATTTAGTCGAACCAAATCCCCTCAAAGAGGAAAAAATAGTTGACGAGTTTGTTCCGTGGCAAAAACCTATTGTGCCGCCGCAACCACCCAAGCCTGTAGACAATAATGTACCCAAAGTAGATACAACCTTTGGTGTCGCTGCCAACAAACCGCCGGCAGCAAATCCGACAAAACCGCCCGAACCAAAACCGCCATTGACAATTTAAATTTGTTTCATAGAGACGTTGCGCTGCAACGTCTCTACTTTTAAATGTTAATACTTTTATCCACCTTTATTGATTGACATAAAACCTTCGCCATGAGAAAAATTACGCAGTCGCCGCAACCATGCTTGGCGGCGATTGATAGGAGGAATCCCCTTGAGTAAATCGAGGGGATTTCTTTGCCCTAACTCCTCCAACTCCTCTTAAACAAGAGGAGGGCCAACACATCCTTGCTTCAGAACCCTCTCTTGTTTAAGAGAGGGCAGGGTGAGTTAGGATAACTGAAAAACCGTGCGTCTCGAGTTCCCACGTTGCCGATTGATACACGGCTAAGTGGGAGAGAAACGCACGGTTTCGCTGCAAGTGAAGAACTCACTGCAGGTTCGCGAGCTGCTTGTCGGGAGTCGACATGAGCATCGCAAGTTGCATATCTGGAGGGAAGAGCGGATTGTTGGGCAAGCTCACCGTGCCGTTGACCAGCAAGGCGAACAATTTGTCGCCAACATTCTCGGCCATGGCTTGGGGGTAGATGTTGTACAGGCACCCGGCGAGGCTGTCCCATGTGCACTGGCCGTTCGTGCTCGGGATGTTGGGGAACGCGAGCGGACCGGTACTGTAGGTCGCCTCGGGGATGAACTGAGGGGACGTTCCGCTGAAGGTGAAGAACATGACCCTCAAGTCGAATCGCCCGGGAAACTTCACTGCCAGCCAGACGCTCGGAGCCGTTCTTGCCGACCTCGAGAGGTTGGGCATGATCACGGCTGCGCAAGGGATAGCCCATCCGGTAGGAACCGGCATCAGATCCTGCGCGAAATTGCCCTGGCGGAGCTTGAACGCCGGTTCGCCATTGACTGTCGGCGAAACGACGCAAGCGTAGAACGGCATGACGTTAAACAGGTGCACAGACATGTTCTCAGGCGCCTGGGTCGTCGCCTCGTACATCGTCACCGAACCGAGTCGGTTGACCTGTACTTGAGGCTGGCGAGGCGGCGGCACCGGAGCGGGCTGCTGCACCACGACAGGCGGCTGCTGAACTGCGACCTGCGGTGAAGCAGGAGGCGGAGCAACGGTCGCGGCCGTAGCAGTCGAGGTTGCCGTGACGGTCGTGGTTGATGACGACTCGGATACGCCCTGCGGATCGCCGTAGGGGTAGTTCGACCGACTCTGATGGAAGCACCCCGCGAACGCGAGGGCGAACACTGCGAGAACGATATTCCATTTCATGTTGGTTCTCCTTGTGGGCACTAGCGTGTTGTGGGGACGATGACCGTGGTGCGAGCGTCGGCCGGGCGGCATCCGTCCGGAACAACCTGCACTACCTTGCCATCAACGATGACTTCATACAGATCGCACTTCATGGCAGGGCTGTTGTATGACGCCCTGGACATGGTTGCGTTCTGCAGCGATGTCACGGCATTGGCCGGGTTAAAGCCCGGTCCCATTACCATGGCCGCTCCTCCGCAGTCCATCCGCGTAGCACATTCGACCGTGGTCTCGGCGTGCTTGCCGTTCGGCGTGGCCTCTGTGTGCCAGCCATAAACCTTTTGCCCGCCGACGCTCAGGTTGTAACCGCGGGTGTTGGGTTCGCTGGAGCAGGCAAGCATTGCCAACATGGCAACCAACAGGATGATCATCTTCTTCATGTTCCTACCTCCGGTAAAAGCCTACCCTGACTTTCGCATCAGGGATTTTTCCCTCTTCTGGATTCAAAGTCCGAAAGGACCAGCTCACCGACCATCGGCGAGGCCATCCAGATACGATTTGCGCATCATAAATGACATATAAATATAGCATAATTTAGCCATTTTGTCAATCCTCGCGGCACAACAAAAAGACGCCTCTAAAAAGCGTTTTTATAAAGGGATATTTTGGCTAATTAAACAAAAAAAGTAGACCCAGGAGGGGTCAGTAGCCGTAGGGCAGAGGGAGTGAGGTGGGCATGGGAGGCACTACGTTGTAGTAGCCGGCGTTGCGGAGGCCAGTCATGACCCCGTAGTTGCCAAAGCCCCAAGGCATCATCATGCCGCCGTACATGATGTCCAAGTTCCGTCTGAACTCGCCAGTCACGACACGCTGCGTGGCCAACCCGACCTCCATGCCACCTGGCATTGGGCCGAGCTCTGCCAGCGCCCTTGGGTACTTCTGGTTGTTGTCCTTCACTATGTAGCTGGAGTACGGCCCGAATGACCTGTAGTCCACTTCTCGGACCATAATGCCTTCCTTGTGCTGCTCCTGGTGGTAGGCAGTGCAGCCCACAAGCCACAGCGCAAACAACATTGTCACAGTGAGAATGAACGTCCTCATGATTTCCTCCTTGTCTGCTTTTTCTTTACCATGAAACAGGCGAGTTGTCAACGGCCGCCAACTCGCCCGAAACATCAAGAAACAAGATGCAAACATCAAACAAATGAAAAGGGCCCCCAATCGCACGCGCGATCGAGAGCCCTAAGTAAGCTAAGTTAAGGTGCACCTCCTTCTTGTTAAGGCTGTCAGATGAAGGTCTGTTCTCCGACCTCCACCGACAACCAGTGTCTCATCACAACCTTGAAGCTGCCGTGAGGCAGGGTGGTCAGTTCAGGAATCCTGACCTCGTGCTGTCTGCAGCGACGGTCTCCGCAGTTCACCAGCTTGCCGAATGACTTGACTTGGACTTCCTGATCCACGCCAAGCTGGGAAGCCAGTTCCGGATCGAACCGGACTACGCCCTTGGCCTGGCGGGCCACGGTGTAGAACGTGATGACCATTTCCTTGTGGCCGTTGGCCATTGGCCTGAACTCCACGACAGGTTGGGTCATCTGAACCGGCTTCTCGGCTCCCGGTCCGCTGCGCTCTGTGCGCTTGAGCGCCTCATGGCCAGTAGCTGCCCTGACAGCAGGTGCTGCCATGCAGAGAACAGCCGCAATCCCGGTGACGATTGCCACCGCACCCAGCTTCTTACTCTTTGCCATGATCCAAGTCACGAGCAAAAGAAACACGGCTGAGACGATGTACCAACCGGGCTTGCCGGAAATGACGACGGCGGGCGTGATGCCCACCAGCCGGTTCATGAGTTCATCCCACTCAACTGAAGCGCTCATGAGGAATAGAACGGCAACCGTGATCCACTTGCCGTAGTTGTAGAAGAAACCCACGACCTTCGTGGTGTTCTCTTCCACTACATCCTTCTTGCCACGCTTCATGAAGAGCCCTGCGGTATAGGTTCCGAAAACCGTAGCCGCTGCCACGACAGCTGCCAGGCTGTCGTTGGGGATCCAGAAGGCAACTGCCATGAGCGGCAAGGGCGCGAAGAAGCAGAGTGACCAGTAGACCTCGCGCAGGAATCTCGCGTCGCCCTCTTCGTCGAAGAGGTCGATCCGCAGATGCTCTACGGCCCACCTGAGCGTGTCACCCGGCAGGATGGCGGAAAGCCATGAGACCCTGGTGGCAATGTGTTCCACTGCCTTCACAGCCTTCTTCCACATCCAGGCCGTTGCTTCCGCGACGACCATGATCATGGCTCCGGCCAACAGCCAGGGCACATAGCTCAAGGCTGCGAGCCAGCTATCCCCGACCACCATGGCTTCGACAAAGACTCGGAGGCAGGCTGCGTACAGCATGACCATCACGTAGATTGCCCAGACATGAGGCAAGCTGCAACTGGTGCTGAAGCCGGAAATGGACACCCGAGCATTCTCCTCTGTCATGGCACGTTCTGCCGCTTGGGCGGCCCGTCCGGCTTCGCGATTCGCGATGTTGAAGAACCCGTCGATTCTCGCGTCATGCACCGTGGCCGCGATTAGCGAGAGCTTGTCCCTGGCCGAGATGGCCTGCGAAAGGCTGGCTCGGGACGAAGGCGCTCGATGGATTGCTGCTTCGGCTTCGGCTGCCATGCGGTAAGCCCGCGCCATGTTCGCATTGGCTTCGCTTGCCCGTTGGGCTGCATCGAGCAGCTCCGGCGTAACCGGCGTCAACGGATTCCAAGCAGTGCGGCGAGTCTCGAAGGCGTGGTCAGCAACCGATGCTGCCTCCCTGGCAGCGATTGCTTGTGTCGCGGCCCTTGAGGCGACTGCCCGTTGAGCAGTTGTCGTGGCCGGCAACGGAGTGTAGCGCAGCCGACCGTTCCAAAGGTTCCACCAGGCAAAAGCTGGCACGCCGACCACCGAGCAGAGTGCCAAGGCGACCGCTATCGGATCGCTTACCAATTCCGGCTCCATCGCAAAGACTGCGAGCCAGTAGGCAACGAAACCAAAGGCGATGAGCCAGGAAAGTGGCCACAGCTTGCGCGAGAACAGAGACTTGAGCTGCTTTTTTCTCAGGGGCCAGTGGTTGCTGAGGAAGACATCGATGTCCACTCCAGCTTGTCGTGCTTGTTCGCGAATGAAATTCGTGAGCATGGTTATTTCTCCTAAAGCTTACGGATTCTTTCGAAGGCTCGTGTTTCCATCTCGGCCAGCTCCTGACGTTCTGAAACGTTGGAACTGGACCAAGCGGCGATTTTCTGAGCAGTCGGGTGCTGGTCCAGGTGGCCGGTCATGGCCGCCCTGGCAAACTCCCCAACCAGCTCAGGTGTACTGGGTTGGCCCAGGCTGAAGGTCAAGTCAGTGAATCGACTGACCGGATCCGGGCTGGAATCCAGCATGTCGGTGAGGACGCGCACAGTGGCAATCTTGTTGCGCCTGGCCAACACGATATCGCGTTGGGTCGGCGTCAACTCCCTATCCAACCACTGCATGAAATCTGCACGGTAGGAAGCTGGCCGGCCTGCAGGCACCGTACGGCCACCCCTGACATCCAGGTCAGAGAGCTGTGCCATCAAGTCCTGCAAGCTCTTCTTGACCTGGCTGAGCAGGTACTCGTTGACCGCGGCCCTGTATGCACGCCTCTCGTTATTGATGGCCTCGATCTTATCCGAGCGGTTGCTCAACTGGATACCGACAACGGCCGTGACATACTCTTCGGCCATTGCTGCCAGCTTGGCATCCCCGCTCTTGTCTCGAAGCAAAGTCCGGAGCTTCGTCTTGGCTGCTTCGATCTCGCTGGGTTCAGCAGCATCTGCCTTGCCCGGCGTCTTGCCGGCCCTGATGCCACTGAACATCTCCCTGAAGAGTGATCCCTTCAAGGCATTGACTGCTCCAGTCGCTCCTGCGCGAAGCACGCTTGCAAAAGCCTGCCCGGCAACGACGCCGGTAGCAAACTCAGCAGCTTCTTCGATGAACGAAAAGGCGACGGACGGCTTCTTGGGCGCGTCTCCACCGGGTTTCTTGCCTGCCATGGTAAACCTCTTTCTACCCCCTGCGCATGAAGCGCCAGAAGGATTTGTCGACGAACGTTAAAAAATCGTAACTCGCAACTTGTAACCCGCAACGACGAATCCGGCGTTACAAGTTACACGCTACACGTTACAGTTTTAAAGAACGTGTTAATATAGCACAAAAATCGAGTTTTGTCAATCCATCAGGGTTGGAGGCGGTAGCCTACTCCACCCTGGCCTTGGCCGATCTTTTTATATCTACTGTCAGAATCCAATATTTTCGCTAAATCTGGCCATCTTATGGTGTCTATCAAAGCAAATTTTGCCCCTAATTTGTCGTGAATCAAACTCCAAACTCGCTCTTTGGTAGAAGATGCTGCATGAAAAGGTAGTTCCAGATAATCAAGGGCTAAAGTCGATGTAGCTTCGTAAAAAAAGTTGGGATCAAGGCCTGCCACATATTTGAGGCGTTGGTCACGCGAGAATAAGACAGGAAACTCATCCCATTGTGAATGATAAACCCTGTCATTAGGTTGCGCCTGTTCGGAAATAGCCTTGGTCGCGCCAAGATATTGGTCATCAATAAATTCCGGTTTATTATGCAAGGCATCATAGCCATTCCAAACTCCACGCAAGATAATAACCAACGATGCAATAAGAACAATGGTCGGCATTAAAGTTTTCGATAATCGTCCTCCTCCCAAACTTAACCACGCGAATAATTTTTTCCAATCAACCAGTTGCGCCAAAGCTGCTGTCCAGATTGCCAAAGCAGGCAAAAGATATTCTGCAAAGCGTATGCTCTTTAAGGTGAGAGCTGTCAGCACTGCGATTAAGAGGCTCCAAGAGATGATGAGACGGATTAACGTAGAGACGTTGCATTGCAACGTCTCTACGTTACGTCGAGCAAAAATTAAACCGGGGATAATGAGAAGTAACACAACACCAAAGGTTGATATCATAGCAATCAAGGCACCAATGCTCGTCGGATCCCACTCTTGACCCATGGGCAAAGCATAAGTCGGTGCGATCAACCCAATCTTAACAACTTGCAACCAAAGCAAAGAGAACAGCTCACGGCGTCCCGGATGCAACAAAATGCCAACGATGACGCCAATTAATGATGCTAACAGCGCTGACCAAGGGACCTTTTTTATTGATTGTTTTAAATCAAACCCAGCGATTGTTTTGTTGTATAAAACATTGCCTGCAATTAAAAGCAGGATCGAACCGGGAAGTATGATCCATCCGCCATGAGTGAGAGCAAAGAGGAGGGAGACGAGAAAAACTAATCCTAACTCAACCTGCCATCTCACCGAACTCACCCTGCCCTCTCTTAAACAAGAGAGGGTTCTGATCCGCTTCATGTCCTCCCTCTTGTTTAAGAGGGAGTTAGAGGGCGTTAGGAGAGGGGTTGGAGGAGTTAGGCTCACAGCCAACCCAACCAACCAGAGCAAAATAACCAGCGGTGAGGCTTTGCCCAGGACCATACGGGTTGAAAAAGGATAAGATAACGCGAGCAAGAGAGGCCAGAGCCAAAAAGGACGCAAACGCAATTTATAAAAGACTATCGTAATCCCCATTAAGCTCAAAACAGCAAAAATTAAAGACGAAATGCGCGAGCCTTGCGCCAGTCCAAAAAAATGCACAAAGGGACTTTGCAGGACATGAAGCAAAAAATGCTGGTCAGCGAAATGTATACCGAGCGTAGTCAAGTCAAGCCAAGGAAAACTCGTGATTGGCCCTCGCTCCCAGGTTAATTTGGCCATTGTTGCGTGATAAAAAGCATCAGGATCAGGCAACTTGCCCCAAGGCATCAATACGCTAAACCAAATGCAAAAAGCAAAGAGCAAAAACCCAAAAATCGAAAGAATCCTTAGTTTAGCGTTCATTGATGGAGTATAACACAAAATAAAAACCCCTATAGGGGTTTTTATTTTCGCTGCGCAGCGAATGATTACGGTGTTTGCGAAACGTTAATCAACGATCCAAGCACGAAATTGGAAATGGCAAAGGCCATCACGATGATCAACAAGCCAATAATAGCCTGCGTGATGATGCTTTGGGCCTTTTCGACTTTCTTGGTGTCGCCCCCAGCCGTCATCCAAAGGAAACCGGCGTAAAGCATATAAAACAACAACAAGATGCCAAGAAAGCCAAGCACCACATTAATAATGCTGCCGGCCATGCCTGGTAATGTTTGCTGTGTACCAATGCCAGCCCTGGTACCGACCGTATTGGTCAGGTTTTGAGCCTGGGTAAACGGATTACCCGGGTTCTGGGCCAAAGCTACTGCCGGCAAGATTAACGCCGTCGCCATTACCGCATAACAGGTTGTCTTAAGGCGTAGGTTCATAGTTTGAATTAATCGATTATTATGGTGTCGCGGGTACGGTTTGGACTGTCGGGTTTGAGGCACCAATTAAAGCTTGGAGTATGTAATTGGAAATCACATAAGCCAGAGCAATAATCACGATGCCAATGACTGCATTGCGGATAATGGCCTGGGCTTCGGTGACAGCTTTGCTATCGCCGCCGGCCGTCATCCACTTGAAACCGCCATAAACCATGTAGCCAAATAAGATCATTCCTACCAGGCTCATGACTGCAAAGATCAGCCCGCCGACAACAGTCTGAAGATCGCTGCCAGCGTTTGTGGCCAATCCCGCCCCTTTGGCAGCACCCTGGACCCCACTTTTTATGGACTGTAATCCTGCTTGGGCAAAAGCTGCGTTTGGCAATAACGCCAAACCCAACCCCAAAATCAAAGTCATCAGGACAGCCGAGCCTGCTAACTTCCTCCAATACTTAGTGATTACACTCTCTTTCATAGTTACATTACGAATTGAGTAACTCGCAACTTGTAACCTGTAACGCCGATCAGACGTTTCGCGTTGCGAGTTGCGAGTTTTGCGGCGATTATGTGGCTGTAGTTGCCTCAATAAGTTGTCCAATCACGAAGCTGGTGATGGCCCAACCTGCGAGAATGATAGCCAAACCGATAATACCTGAGATGATCCAATTGCGGGCTTCCTTGGTCTTGGTCTCGTCTCCGCCGGCGATCATATATTTGAAACCTCCGACTAAAACGATGATGACTGCGATAATACCCAAGAAACCTAGGGCTACGTTGATAATATTAGCTGCTGTCTGGCGGACATCAGCGCCTCCGAGTTTGACTGTGTTGGCCACTGCTGAAACGCCCAAATCATTGGCCGTCAATGTCCCTTGTTGGGCAAAGACTGCCAAAGGCGCGATTATGCTGGCCGTAACTCCGATGGCGGCTAACGTTTTTGTGAATTTTGTCATGTGTGCACACCTCCTTTCAAAATCATTTACAAATATGATAGCACATTCCGGCCTAGACGTCCTCAACGCGTCCTAAAAACGTCCTGGTCGTCCTATTTGCAACACTGTTGCGAAATCGTACAACCTATTGGCAAACCAGGCTGGCATGTCTTGCCCGCAGTCTCAACAACGCAAGAATATCCTTGGTATATGCCGCTGCCGCATTGGTCACCTGTTGTTGGTCCGCCGGTAGGCGATGGCCCTCCGCCACCCGAGGCCGTGTTGGTCAAAACGCCAACCACATAATTAGACAAGGTGTATGCAAAAATTATGATAGCTATACCAATGATGGCATTACGGATGATAGCCTGCGCTTTGCCGACCGCTGCCGAGTCGCCACCGGCCACCATCCAGCGAAAACCGCCATAAAGCATATAGACAAACAAGATGGAACCGACTATGCCCATAACACTGCCAATAATCTGGCCAATAGCTTGTTCCAAACCGCCACTGGGCTTACCCGGCAATCCAGCAGTGCCGGCCGCCGTCTTTAAACCCTCCAATATCTGCGCATGAACAGAAGGCGTTGCCAGAAAAACCGTGGCAGAAGTTAGACCAGCTAAAACCACTGCCAGTAAAATCACCTGCCGCAGATTAAATTTTGGTGTAAGTCGCATATGGGAACTCCTGCATGATAGCAGAAAAGCAATGAAAAATCGTTAGGCTACTCCGGCTGTGAAAATCCCTATGACCCACTCAACAAGCATATAAGCCCCAATGACAATCGCCAAACCAATGACTGCATTGACCAAGGTTTTTTGCCCAGTTTCAGCATTTTTCGCATTCTCACCGGCTATGATATACATGAACCCGCCATAAACAAACATGGCAAAGAACAAGGCCCCTACCAAACCCAAAACCCAACGGATAACGCGGCCAAAAATTTGCGGGAGCTTTTCCGCGCCTCCGCCTAACGGGCAAGGAAAGCCAAAACTCGTCCCAGGAACAGTGCACAAGGTTTTATCAAAAGCTTGGGTCTGAACTTTTGGCGTGGCCGGGCCAGATGGCTGGATGCCAGAAGCCGTGCCAACTGGCACGCAACAGCTTTCAATACAATCAAAGGCATTGGGTGCGACTTCATAGCCTGAACCGCAACCGCTGCTGCAACTCCCCCCATGGTCTTTGCACGTATTGCCTTTTGGTATGCAACAGCTATCAGTACAGCCTAAATTACTGTTGGCATAGCTGTCTGTTTTGGCATCGCAATCATATTTACACGTGCCTCCAGCATCGGTGCACTTTTTGTTGGTGTTGACTGCCAAAACCGGATCAGTAAATAAACTGACCGCGCCCAAGCCTGCGATGGCCATTATAATTATTAACCTAATCGTCTTTTTCATACGCAATTATTTTTGCCTGCAACAAACTCCTCCGCTGCCGCAGTTGTTCCCAAAACTTCCAAGGGCAATCTTGGTGCAATTGTTAGAAACAAAATCCTTCAAAATGCCTGCAGAAAAAGTTTGTTTCAAGGCTTCGCAATTACTGCTCAAGATGGACCCGGCTGCGCAAGCGTCAGGCGACATGCAATTCAAATTTTTGTATGTCCCATATCCAGTATCAAAAACTTTTTCATTACAAACGGTTATCCAACCGACTTGGCTGCAATTGGGGTTGCCTGTGCAATCCTTTTGCCCCCCGGGCATGCCGGTCTGCGGACTGGGAGTGTTATATATAGATTGGCCACTGGCACCAATACAATCCAATTTAGCCTGGCCAGACAGTTGGTCACAACCGGCGGGCGGCGTAGTTACCCCTGCCTCTTGGCCAGCTTGGGCCGCGCCAGTTTGCCCAGCCTGCTGTTGGGCAGCCTGCTGTTGGGCTGACTGGATAGTCTGGACTTGTTGCGCTTCGGCCGTTGTCTGGGGGGCAGGCCCTCCCCTATTTTCCTGTTGTGCAATCTGAGTTTGCTCAGAAGTTAAGAAGGCTACGAAGTTGCCGGCTAAGGTGTAGGAAAAGATGATGATAAACAAACCAATGACCGCCGCTGTCAAAGCCTCCTGCCCTTTTTTGACCTGGCCAGCATCACCGCGAGCTGTCATCCACATGACACCGCCGTAAACAAAGACCATTAAAGCGATTCCGCCGACAATGCCCAAAAAGGTCTTGATAATCCTGCCGATGATAACTGATATGTCAGTCACGCCCAATGGGTTAGCCAACTTGTATTCCGAAGGTGGTTTAGCTGCCGTTGGGGCTGCAGTAGGGGTCGCCGACGGACAACGCGGAATTTTGCAACACACTCCTGTGCTGCAAGGTTTTGAACTGCCCGTGCCCGGGGTGATGACTTCTGAACCCACGTATAGATTGCATGTGCCAGCCTCGAAACATTTATAAGAAAAAGTATCAGTCGGCCCACCGTCCTTGGAACTATTGCCGCACTCCGCAGCCTGTTCGGGGAAACAACTATTGGTCGTATTGGCCGGTCCGCTGTAAGTCTCCGAGCCAGCGCAACATTGTTGATAGCAATTGGAGCAGTTGGGATCCTCCCCCGGGGGCAAAAAACAACCGATAAAGTTGGGGTTGGTGGTTGGGCATTCAACGGCGATCGGATAAGGCTTTCCGTTTTTTTGCAGGCAAATGCCTTGGTCTATTGCGACTGACTTACAAGCACCAGGCATTGCGGCTTGGGCATCAAAAACAAACCCAAGGCCAATGACAAACGTGATGACTAAAAAGGAAGAGCTGAAAAGTAAGGCTGGGATTGAGATAATGACTGGCTTCTTCATATTATTTGGCCAAAACACAACACTTCTGGCCAGAGGTACAGGCGTTGGCCGGACCGTCGCTGCACTTGGCTGGGACGTCTTTTGAAGACAAAGTGGTTTCAATAAAAACCTGATTGCACCAATCCAGACATTTAGCGCTTTGGGCTACACAGCCTCTCATGGCTGTAGCATCATTGGCGCATTGTGCAGTCTGGTCAGTGGGCGTACCGCCCAAGCCCGTGGCCTTATATCCCAACGATGTAGCGACATAAGACACGATTGTCCAAGCACCCATGACAAGCACAATGCCGATGGCACCGCGTATCAATGCTTTTTTGCCTTTTGTCACATAATCAGACTTACCAAATGAGGCAACATACATAGCGCCGCCATAAACAAAAACCAAAAGGAAAAGCGCGCCTGCCAAACCCATAATCCATTTGGCAAAGTTGATGCCTTGATTTACCAAATCATCAATCGTGCAATTACCAGATTGAGTGCATTGCACCAAAAGCAAGCCCGTTTTTTCCGGATTTTGGTATTGCCAAACCGCAGTGCTACCGGTTTGCGGAATGGCCGCGCCTTTGCCGCCAGCTGATGTACCGGCTTTTATAATCGCGCAACAAACAGTTCCTCCATTGGCATCCGTGCAACCGCCTCCATCGCCCAACTTTTTATTGGGTGAAGCGCATAGCGCATCTGTTTTAACGCACGAGACGCTTTGAAAACTGGGGCGATCGGCGCCAACGTAATTATTGTAACAAATAATAGATTTTGCTGGTTTTAAACAACAAATTCCGGTTGGACAACCGTAGCCCGCATTCGCCGCCACGTTTCCCTTGACTGTACACGCATCAGCGGTGGCTTCGCATGAATCAGGAATCAAATCTCCTTTGTTAGGAAAACCAGCTATCGGTTGGGGCGAACCTCCAACATTTGGGTAGGCTTTGGCAGGGTCGGGATCATCCCAACAAATTGCGAAAACTTTTAACGGCAAAAAAACAAACAAGCTTATTATCAAAAATAACCAACAAAGATCCGTCTTTTTCAGCGTGCGTGTAAACCACATAAGACGGGGATATTATAGCACGCCCGAACCCTCAACCCCTAAATCCCCTTCCCGCCGTGATCGGGGGAAGGGGACTTTAAGAAGTCTTTAATTTTTTCAAGGACTTGGGGCAAATGATCTATCACTGCTTCATTGCTAAAACGCAATACTGTAATACCTTGCGATTTCATCCAATCATCTCTGACTTTATCATTACCTTTATTTTCTATTCTGTCATGGATAGGTCCGTCAACTTCAACAGCTAAATGAAATTTTGGACAATAAAAATCTAAAACATACCAATCCATTGAATACTGACGACGAAAGGGCGTGTTTTCCCATCTAAAAAGTCTCAGGGCATCCCAAAGCTTCTTTTCGGCAGGAGTCGACTTACGACGCAGTTCCCGTCTTCTCCCCTTCATCACAGAATTTTGCATAGACATCATAGCCCCTTTCCCCCTTACAGGCGGGAAAGGGGTTGGGGGTATGAGGGTTATGGATTTGCGGCTGGGCTCATGCTTTGTCCAACTTTATCTTGGGCAATTAGCATGACACGATTCATATCTTCGGCCTTGGCCTTTGAGCCATCTTCTAT
>JAJZQU010000017.1 GCA_021806685.1 bacterium
GTTTTAGATCGGTTCTTAGGTTGTCGAGGGGCGGTATTCATTGAAATTGATTATTTATGGGATAGAAAAAACCCGTTTCTTTTCAGAAACGGGTTGTTCTTGGCTCCGAGGGTGGGGATCGAACCCACGACCAAAGGATTACATTTGTCCTAGCGTTTCCGCTGGGGATGGACTATATCATCTCCCCGTAAGTTTATGGGGGTGAGGCGCTTCGAATCGAGCTTAGCTCGACCCTACTCCCCGAAGGGATAGTCTCTGAACCTTCTCCACATAGCCTTAGGCGACGTGGAGCTTGGCTTCTGATTACCGTAATCGCCCGATCGGCGATGGTAGGCTTCCAGAAATTCACCTCATTTTTCAATCCGCCTTACGGCGGAAAGCTGCGTTATGTCTCCGTGTATCTCGCGATGGCAATTGGCACAAACTAAGACGCATTTTTCGATTTCCTTCTTGATCCTTTGCCAGGATCTTGTTGACCCGTCCACCGAGACGCTGAAGTCTTTGATGTCCGGATCAATGTGATGGAATTCGAGGGCCCCGCTGCATTTGTCATAACCGCAAATTTGGCACTTGCCCCCTTTGCTAGTTATGGCTAATTGGCGGAGTTTTTTGCGCCGTTTGGCGACTGCTCGTTTGAGATAATCGGCACGATCGGCATAGGTTCGCTTATCCTTCATAGTTTATTAAAACTAGAGGTTAAGCTTGTTCACAGTCCTCTGCTCTACCGCTGAGCTACCTCGGAATAGCATTCGAAGCTCGGATATCGAATTTCGAATGTCGGAATATTAACCGATAGGACAATAAAATGCAAGAGGGTTATTTGCGCTTTTTAAGCAAAAAATTAGCGCCGTGGAGGACACGTGCGCTGTGAGGAGTGGTTGCACCTTTTTGAAGTGGGTTGTTGAGCAGATCTGGGCCTGTAGCCTACGCGTCGGTTTAGTACACGCGTCACTTTCATTTCCAGCTAGCGAGACCTTCGCTTGCAACATCTCTTGAGTCTTCCGTTCCGATGTGTGGATTGGTTAACTCCTTTAATGTACTGCCCTACTTCGAGCAATCCTGTCCGCGTTCTCCCCGAAAGGAGATTGTGGTCAGGTTCTCAAGGTCTACAGCTTCCGCTGCCTTTAGACTGACGTGTGTGGCACCATTGCCTCACTCGTCGTATTCTGCCAGTGATCGCTCGCTGCTTGGCACGATTATTCATCGTCACCTCACATTGATTGAACTCAGGCAGATGCCTCTTTCAACGCTACGTTCCTTGCATGGCTGCTATCTCAGGGGAAGCCCCTTTGTCGCCGCCTGCATTTTGGAGTAAACGTCGAACCGCGTGGCTGTCTTTTGCGTTGGAGAGCTGCATAGCCCGGACTTCTGCTGAATGATCAGCAGTTTGTTAGGAGTTTGACTTTCGTCTTACTCCATCCCCAGTGTTGGCCCTTACCAGCGCCTTGCTCGGTTGAACCGCGCTCGCTGATTAGGAATCCTCTCCTGTGAATGTTGGGCCTTGGCCCTCTAACTAGTCCGACACATCTCAAGGTGCTTGACGTATTTTACTCGTGACTAAAACACCCGTCAACGGACGGGTGTGGATAATTCTTTTTTGTGTTTTAGTAATCAGCAAGTCTCTTGATGAGCGGATGTTGCTGGATCTTTTCCAAAGCTTTTGATTCGATTTGGCGGATACGTTCACGTGTGACGTCAAACTCTTTGCCGACTTCTTCCAAAGTATGGCTAACCCCGTCCACCAGACCAAACCTCATCTCGAGTATCTTCTGCTCACGAGGTGAAAGGTCTTTGATGATTTCTTTAACGTAATCTTTTAAGAGTTGGAGGCCGGCGGCCCGGTCAGGCGTAACATTCTTGATGTCCTCGATAAAGTCCTCAAGCGTCGAATCCTCGTCGTCCTCACCAACTGATGTTTCGAGCGAGACAGTATCTTGCGAGATTTTGATAATATGGCGGACCTTATCAACGTCCTCCCCCATTTCAGCTGCTATTTCTTCGGGTAATGGTTCGCGTCCCAAGTCCTGGATCAGTTGACGTTCTATCTGCTGGAATTTGTTAATCGTTTCCACCATGTGGACCGGAATACGGATGGTACGCGACTGGTCAGCCAAGGCGCGTGTGATGGCTTGCCTGATCCACCAAGTGGCATAAGTTGAAAACTTATAACCTTTGCGATATTCGAACTTTTTGACGGCACGGAACAATCCGATGTTGCCTTCTTGGATCAAATCCAAAAGCGCCAAGGATTTGCCCATGAATTTTTTGGCGATGGAAACTACCAAGCGTAAGTTGGCTTCAATCAATTTTTTCTCGGCTTCCTTGTCCCCTTTTTCTTTGCGTTTGGCCAAAGCAATTTCCTCTTCAGCTTTAAGCAACGGGATTTTTCCAATCTCTCTTAAATAAATTTGTATGTGGTCAGCCGTCAAATCAAACGGATCGACTTTAACGCCTAGTTCAGGGATAGCGCTGTTCATCTGGGTCATGATGACCCGTCTGTCATCTTTGCGTCCGAGGATACCCTCCTTCATCTCAACTACGGCAATGCCAGCTGCATCTAGCCTATCAATAAAGGCTTCATAAACAGGGATGTAGTCCTCTATATCCGGGAAAGCATAAAGGATTTCAGTTTCAGTCATGAAGCTCCTGGTGCGGGCTTTTTCGAAAAGACGGTCCAAAGCCTCTAATGTTGGCGGTGGCGCTTTAACGTATGGCGTCTTTGGTTGTTGGAGCTGTTTAGCCTGAGGCTTTTTGGATTTCTGTGCCTGCTTGGCCTTGGTTGAAGAGGCCGGCTGGTAAGCTTTTTTATTGCCAGCTGTTTTCTTATTGGCCGGTTTCTTATTTTTGGGCGTTGAGTGCAGTTTATTCAAAGAGTGCCCAATTGAGCGACGTTTGCGTGATGTATGTGGCATAAGTGTTTTAGCACTCCAGGATCGCAAGATTTTTGTCCTGCGGAAGCGGAGAGCGTCGGTTGCCTGAATGGCTACCGAAGGTTGTTGAATTGCGCTAACAGGGCTTTTATTCGCTCGACATCGCCGAGCCGCTCGGCTTCGCGCATCTGTTGTTCTAACTGCTGTTGCCTTCGGACGAGAGTTAGTCCATTGAGGCGCTCCTCAATAACTATTAACTCGCGTTTTAAGGCTTCGGTTGACTGGTCCTGGAATTCACTGTCAGCCAAGATGGCCAAAAAGTCGACAAGTTGCTTGAGTTCCCCTTCCAGGTTAGGGAGCTGGGCAGCATTATTAAACAAAGACTTTGCTTCGTTTGTTTGGTTTGGAATGGCCGAATTATAACCGTCAACTAATAACTTGTAAAGGTTGGCATGTGGAAGATAGGCCCATTCAACGTCTAATTCATGGAAAAACTCAGGTTTAGCTAAAACCACTGCTAGCCAGAGTGCCTCCAGCTCAGTCTCATTGGTCAGCTGGCTGTGCTCAGCGACAAGCGGCTGACTTTTTGTCTGTGAAATTTGAATGATGGGTCTTTTATTGGCTACTGCTGGTTGGTTACTGGCCGATGCCATGGCTTGCCTTAGGGCGTCTGGGGCGATGTCTAAGTCACGGGCCAGCTTTGCGATCCAGGCGTCGCGTTCAACCGGGTTGGGCAGGTAGCGGCATTCGTTTAACACGAACTGTGCGATTTGCCTCTTGCCTTCGGGTGTTGATGGTGGGAACTGGTTAAAAGCCTGGACATATATCCAATCCATGATGGGCTTGGCTTGGCGGACAGCTTCTTTCCAAAGCCCAACATTTTTTCTGATTAGTTCGTCAGGATCTTTTGCCAGGCTTTGGTCGTAACGAATAACTTTGATGGAAAAATCCATTTGTCGGGCAAGATCGAGACCGCGCAGAGTGGCAATCAGACCGGCAGGATCCATGTCAAAAGCGATGGCAATGTTGTTGGTATATCTCTTCAGCAAATTCAGTTGGTCTTGGGTCAAAGCCGTGCCAGACGAAGCCACCACGTTGGCCACTTGGAATTGATGTGATGTCAACGCATCCATATTGCCTTCGACGATTATCGCCAGATCATCGCGTTTGATATCACCCTTAGCCTTATCCAACCCATAAAGCACGGCGCCTTTTTTATAAAGCAAAGTCTCCGGTGTGTTGACATACTTGGCGACTTTGTCTGCCGTAAGAATCCTGCCCGTGAAACCGACAACATGGCCCATGGCATCGCAGATTGGGAACATGAGCCTATCCTTGAACCGGAAATACATCCCCTGTCCGCGGTCACTGGGTGATGCCAGGCCAGCCTTAATCAACTCATCGGCAGTAAAACCTTTTTCGTAAAACTTTTTTTCCAGCCTCTGCCAATCATGCGGGGCATATCCCAGGCGCCACAAGTCAGATGTTAAATCATCTATCCCCCGCTTCTGAACATATTGGCGGGCTATGGCAGCATCAGCGTCATTGATCAAGACTTGCTGCATGAGCCTTGCGGCATAGTCGTTTACTTCTTGGAGCCTCTTCTTTAGGCTTTGCGTTTCAGGATTATAGCTGGGCAATTGAACACCGGCTTTTTGCGCCAAGTGTTCCAAAGCTTCCATAAATTCCAAACCTTCTATTTTTTGGACAAAAGATATCAAGTCACCTCCGATATTGCAGCCGAAACAGTGCCAGGATTGCCTTGGCCGGTTAACATAAAAACTTGGAGTCTTCTCCTGGTGGAACGGGCAGTTAGCCTTAAAACTTCCGCTCCCGGCCGGCTTGAGCGGCAGATATTCTCCCACAATATCAGCAATATCCAGGCGGGTTTTTATGTCTTCAACAGCGTCCATGGTTAAGAGGTTAGCGCATCTTGAGGGATGAGGCTAGCAACTCCGTCAATGAGTCCTACCGTGCCTGGCTGGGCGTTTGATTCTTGGTGTTTTGCCGTCCGTCGCGACAGGCATCTTTTTTTGCCGCTTACCTAATTCTTGTCTAATTATAACTATTTCATCTCGTAAAATTGTCGCTAGCTCAAAGTCCAGTTCTAGTGCGGCCGTCTTCATCTCAGCTTCTTTTTGTTTGATTACGTCTTCGAGTTGGCGAGATTCGGCCGAGAGCTCAAGCTTAAGGATTTCTTTAATGTCCTTAGGCTCTGCAAACCCCAATGATCCGCGCAAATCGGTGATGGCTTTCTTAATGCTCTGCGGCGTAATGCCACGCTGCTGATTGTAGGCGATTTGCTTAGTACGGCGGCGATCTGTTTCGGCAATGGCATGCTTCATGCTGCCGGTAATGCGATCAGCATAAAGCACAACTTGGCCGCGGACGTTACGGGCAGCGCGACCGATAGTTTGGATAAGGGATGTTTCTGACCGTAGGAAACCTTCTTTGTCAGCATCTAAAATGCAAACTAAAGAAACTTCCGGCAGGTCCAAGCCTTCGCGCAAGAGGTTAACGCCAACCAAGACGTCGTATTTACCTCGGCGGAAGTCAGACAGAATCTCAAGCCGCTCGACTGTCTTGATATCAGAATGCAAATAACAGGCTTTAACTTTCTTTTCTTTTAGGAATTCTGTCAGGTCTTCAGCCATCTTCTTGGTAAGAGTCGTAACTAACGTCCTTTGGCCATCATCAGTAGCTCGCGCAATGCGCTTGATAGCATCGTCAATTTGACCCAAACCCCCTTCGTTTCCCCCTTTATCAAGGGGGTTTTTAGTGAACTCTGTTACAGCCCCCTTGTGAAAGGGTGGCAGGGGGGTTTTGGGTGTTATCGGTATCACGATCACCTCGGGATCAATTAGGCCTGTGGGACGGATGATTTGTTCAACGACTGCATTTGAGTTTTGGAGTTCAAACAAACCTGGCGTGGCTGACACAAATACCCCTTGGGCCACTCTCTGATCAAACTCCTTGAAGGTTAATGGCCGGTTATCTTTAGCTGACGGCAAACGGAAGCCGTGCTCCACCAAAGTATTTTTACGCGAACGGTCGCCTTCATACATGCCGCCAATTTGCGGCACCGTGACATGCGACTCATCGACCATCAGCAAAAAGTCTTTTGGGAAATAAGACAAAAGCGTATCCGGGGGATCGCCTTCCTTGCGGCCAGATAAATGGCGCGAATAGTTTTCTATTCCAGAGCAATAACCCAATGTCTCAATCATTTCCAAATCGTACTTCGTGCGGCGTTCCAAGCGTTCAGCCTCTAAAGGCAGATTATGTTTTTCAAACCAATCCAAGCGCTCTTTGAGCTCAGCACGGATGGCTTTGGTGGCCCGCTCACGTTCCGGGCCGGGCGTTATGAAGTGTTTGGCCGGAAAAACCCAGAGATCTTGTTGCTCACGCAAGATTTTTCGCGACACAGGGTCAACCTGCATAATCCGTTCCACCCTGCCTCCGGCTGTCTCGATGCGATAAACTTTTTCTTCATGGGCAGGCATGACTTCCAGCACTTGGCCTGTCAAACGGAATGAGCCGCGCGTCAGGTCGGCACTGGTACGAGTGAACTGCATGTCTACCAACTTATGGATCATGTCCTCCCGTGTCAGGTCTTTGCCTGTTTCAATGTGTAAAATGGTCAAAGCATAAGCTTCCGGCGCCCCAAGTCCGTAGATACAAGAAACCGAAGCGCAGATGATGACGTCCTTGCGGGTCAACAGGGCTTGGGTGGCGCTGTGGCGCAAGCGGTCAATCTCCTCGTTGATTTGCGCTTCTTTCTCGATGTAAGTATCTGTCTTGGCAATATAAGCTTCTGGTTGGTAGTAATCGTAGTATGAAACAAAATATTCAACAGCATTGTTCGGGAAAAACTCCCTAAATTCATTGCAGAGCTGGGCTGCCAAGGTCTTGTTATGGGCAATGACCAAGGTCGGCTTTTGGATATTTTGGATGACATGGGCCATGGTATAAGTCTTGCCTGTGCCGGTGGCGCCCAATAACGTCAAAAAACGATCACCTTTTATAAGATGATCAGTTAATTGGCTTATGGCTTCCGGTTGGTCGCCGGCCGGTTTATACGGTTGATGTAAATCGAAATTTTTCATGGTTTTGTCGGTGCGGTAGTTGTGGCGGGCACTGGGCTGACAGGTGGAGTCGTAGTGGCTACCTGCGGGTTATAAGTCAGCACAACTTGCCTTCTTTCATAATCTTGGCCATTTACGTTTATGGCGGTTTCAATGACATTCGGGCCAATCTTAAGTGTCATATCAACTGCATAAGCGCCATTGTCATTAACCGGTATGGCAGCGCCATTGACAGTGAAAAGTAAGTCCGGCCATTTTTTCTTTATTTCTCTATAGTCAAACAGTTGTCCCAAGACTGAAACATCATTGGCTTTGACAATATCTCCATGCTTAACAGGTTTTGGACCCTGGTAAGTGAAGACATTGTATTGCAGGCTTTGCTCGGAAACCGGGGGTGCCGAAGCGACAACACTCTGCGTTGGCAATTTCAAGCTGCTGGTCTTTACGATAGACAGAACAACAATCACTACTAACAAAAGAACGATAATCCTTCCCTGCCAGGCAACGACCTTAATGAGTGACTTCAATCGTTCGTCGTCAAATCCAGGCTTGCCTTTTGGTTTTAAGACAAGCTCTTTGGTTTCTGGGACTTTATTTTGGGGCACTGTAAAGGCCATAAGGTGCTGCTCGACTGGTAAGGTTTGTTTTGTTAGACTGTCCTTTCATGAATTGGACAGGTTTACCCAAGCCTATTATCGGCTTATCTCCCATGGCGGATTTTACTGATTCGCCTTTTTGTCGTTTGGTGCGTGAATACGCTTGTCCGCCTTTGGCGGAGGGTGAAGCAGTTATTTTCCGCGAGATGCTGGCAGCTGAAGCAATAGTGCGTGGCAATAAGAGAACTTTGAATTACCTGGCATTTAGCCAAGCGGAAAGGCCGCTGGTCCAGCAACTTTTTGGGTCTGATCCCGAAGCAATGGCCAAAGCGGCGCAGGTTGTCATGGATACATCTGGGCCGGATGGCATAGACGTGAACATGGGTTGCCCGGTCTACAAAGCTGTCTCGAATTTTAATGGTGCTTCGCTCATGCGTGAACCAAACAAGGCCGCAGCCATAGTCCGCGCCATGAAAAGCACTAATAGCTTACCACTTAGCGTCAAAACGCGTCTAGGTTGGAGTCGAGAGGAAGAGATTGTAGATTTCGCCCAAATGCTTGAACAGGCTGGCGTTGATGCGATCGAGATTCATGCCAGGACAAAAGTTCAGGGATATTCAGGCAAGGCAAACTGGTCAGCTGCCAAGAAGGCTGTTGATAAGGTAAAAATTCCTGTTTTAATCAATGGCGACATTGTCGACCCCCTATCAGCTCAAGAGGCGCTGAGCCAGTCTGGAGCTAAAGGGCTCTTGATTGGTCGGGGTGCCCTTGGTAACCCGTGGATTTTCAAAAGGATTGGAAGCGTCTTGTCAGGACAGCCCGATCCGGGCGAACCATCACTCGATGAACGGTTAAAGGGTTTGCGCCGCCATGCCGAGCTTCAAGCTGAGTATTATGGTGAACAAGGTTTGGTTAAGCTAAGAAAACATTTCCCTTGGTATTTTAAAGGCATCCCCGGTTTCCGTCGGTTCCGCGCTTTAGCTGTCCGCATCTCAACAATGGATGAGCTGGATAAACTCATAACTGTCATTTCGACCGGAACGAAGTGAAGTGGAGAAATCTCAGTTAACTAAGATTCCTCGACTCGTTAACTCGCTCGGAATGACATGTGGACGTTCTAGGACTGGTCACCAGGACCTTGAATAGTGTCTGTTTCAATTGCTTCCGGCAAAAAGCCCATTGGGTCAACAGGAATACCATCTTGCCTGACTTCAAAGTGTAAATGCGGGCCAGTCGAAAGCCCTGCGCCCGGCATGCCTGGCATGCCGCCAGTAAAGCCAATGATATCACCGCGCTCGACATAAGTGCCTGGTTTGCAGTTGAAACGCGTCATATGGCCGTAAACAGTGGCAAAGTTTCCCGGGTGGATCAACATGATGTAATTACCATACATTTTTCCCTGCTTTGTCCAAGCTACATAGCCGCCGGCTGCTGCCCTGATTGGGGTTCCAACGTCAGCACGCAAATCAACACCAGGATGCTGGAAGAGATTAATGAAGGGATAAGTTGGATCATGGAACCTGGTGGTAATCTTGCGGACTGGAACTGGCCAGAGCAGCAAAGTTTCACCTTTGGCTAAAGCTTCATCAATAGCTGCCAGTTTATCCTTAAGCGTTGTTTCTAACTGGGCTATCTCGTCCGCAGTTGTCTCCTTTTGTTGGCGCAATTCATCGACCATCCTATTAAACTCTGCTTGCTGGTCTTTAGTTTCTGCCAAAAGTGAAATTTTGGAATTTCTTTCCATGTCTAAGCGCGCTGCTTCCTCCTTCAGGTCCTTTTTTTGTTGCTCAAGATCTGTTTTTTTAGCTTCCCTGGCCTGCTTGTCGCTTTCCAAAGTGGCTTTATCGGCCTTAACCCTTTCCAAAGCTTGTCCCAGATCGCCTTCCAGGCGTTTAAGCTCTTCGACACGATCAAAATAAGCCGAAAGTGAGGGGCGACTTAAGAATATCTGTAAAGTATCCACATCATCAGCCTGGCGCAAACGGCGGACTAAATCGCTGATCATGTCCTTTTGCAGGTTTATGCGTTCTTCCTGGCGCGTGATATTGCTGCCTAAGGCTTGTATTTCGAGATTTAAGATTTCAATTTGCCTTTTGGCAACATCAAGCCGCAATTCCTTTTCTTTAATGCGATTATCCAGCAGCAAAATCTGGTTACTTAATGAAAGCTGCTGGTTTTCCTGGCTTTTGATTTTATCTTGGTAAGAGCCAATCAAATTCTGGATTTCTTTGACCCGTGATCGCTTATCAGTAATGTCCTTGTTTAAATCATCTGCCTGGTCTTTAATAACTTTAGCTTCACTGGCGGCGTAAGTAGTTGGAACGCATAAAAATTGGCCCAGCAATGAGCTTACGCAAATTATCGCAACTGACGTCCTTAACCCCCTTTGCATGAGGCTATTTTAGCAGATAAGCCAAAGCCTCGTCGATACGCTTGATTGAACGTTCTTTGCCATAAGCCACAATCAGCTCAAATGGGCTAGGAGATTTGTCTTGGGCGGATAAGGCAACCCTAAGCGGCCAGAGCGTGTCCCCATTCCCCCACCCCTTGTTTTTGATTGACTCCTTAATTTGCTCTTCAAAATTTTTAACATCAGCCAGCTTTGAGTCATCAAGTTGTTCAATCCAGCTCTTCGCAGCTTTGAGACGTTCAACTGCTTCTTCTTTAGGGTGATCTTTCCAGGTTAATGGCACATTAGAGTAATCAAGACTGGCCTGAAACATGAATGAAGACAAGCCGGTGATCTCCGAAGGAAGATTCAGCCTTTCCCAAAACAAAAGCGCAATTCGACGTTTAAAATCAAGGTCTTTTTCATCAGAAGGCAGATATGGTTGAACCAAGGTGAAATATTCATCCGCCGGTTTTTGGCGCAAATAATGGTTATTAAACCAGTCTAGTTTTTCCTGATTGAAGAAAGCTCCTGACTTATTGATTTTAGACAAATCAAATAACTTAATCAGTTCATCGTGGGTGTATATTTCCTGGTCAGCTTTAGGATTCCAGCCCAGAAGAGCAAGAAAGTTGATCAAAGCTTCTGGCAGGTATCCTTTATCCAAGTATGATTCGGCTGAAACATCTCCTTGGCGTTTAGAGAGTTTTGACCGGTCGGCGTTAACCAGTTGAGGCAAGTGTGCGAAGACGGGCAGCTCCCAGCCAAAAGCCTGGTAGATAAAAATGTGCTTTGGCGTTGATGGCAGCCATTCCTCGGCTCGGGTGACGTGAGTGATCTGCATATCGTGGTCGTCAGCCATTGACGCCAAATGATAAGTTGCCATACCGTCATGTTTAATAATGACTTGGTCATCAATCAACTTCCAGTCAAAGGTCACTTTGCCGCGGATAGCATCGTCGACCGTCACATTCCCTTCTTTGGGCAGCTTAAGACGGATAACATGTGGTTCGCCAGCTTCAACGCGGCGTTTAGCCTCAGCCGGGTCTAATTTACGACAAAGACCATCGTAGCCCGTGGGCTGATGGGTCAATTCTTGCTGTTGGCGCATTTGGGTCAGGCGTTCTTCGGTGCAAAAACAATAGTAAGCTTTATCCATGTCAATCAACTGTTTGGCATAAGCTTGATGTTTTTCTTTGCGTTGCGATTGGATGTATGGGCCTGAATCTCCTTTTTGGATAATTTGGTCGTTATCATCAATCCAAACTCCTTCGTTCGGCTCAATCCCAAGGCGCTTTAACGTCCGACACAAGCTCTCGGTTGCGCCAGGTACAAACCTCGACTGATCCGTATCTTCGATGCGCAAAAGAAAATCCCCGCCTGATTGTTTAGCTAGCATTTCAGCATAAAGCGTAGTCCTAACTCCACCAATATGCAATTGCCCGGTGGGGCTCGGCGCGAACCTGGTTCTCACTCGTTTTTGGGCCATAATGGAGCAATATTACGCTGTTTGGTGGATAATCGCAATATTGAATAGATAGGCTTGTCTTGGTTGAATATCGCCATTCATTCTTCGACAACCTACCATGGAGATGGTTATGCGCAAGGTTCACCCATTCATAGCCTTACAATTACGGCGTCTCCATCCGTGACAACTCGGCCGTTTGAGGTTCTCAGACGGTTTTTTTATTCTTGAAGAGTGTTGGTATACGTGTTAGCCTTCTAAAAATTCGAAAGGATGGTCTGATCATGGTTGAGAAAAGTGCTCCTTCACGCATGTGTGTCAACGAGCGAACGTTGCCTGATGGCACGCCAGCTCTGCTGCCAGGCGACGACCATGGCTCGGTTTCTTGTGAATATTTTTTCGCCGACCTGATCGCGAAATTCCCTGTCGAAACTCTGGCTCAAGAATTTCAAGAAAGGAAACCTCTTCGCGAACACCGCAAGCCTCGTTGAACAAGCGCTGACAACTCCGCCGCGTTTGAAATCTCTCAAAGGCGGTTTTTTTATTCAGTCATTCCGAGCGTAGGCGCCGCGCCCGCCACGCTTTCCGATGAAATGTCGGAAAGCGTGGCGGGAGGAATCTGCGGAGCTTGTGAAACTAGTCTTGACTTTTTTAAGGTTTTGCCCTTAAATAGCTTATCGCTCGTCGACACAACATGGGAGGAGCCATGAAAAACACTACGATTATGTGGTTGTGGGCATTTTCGATCACGATTGTAACCGCCCTTTTCACCGGTATGCATAATAGGCGGTCAAAGTTGATGGACAGATTGATCGATGACCTTTCTGTTTCCATCGACCGTCAACTAGCCTGTCAGCAGGCTTATGAGTCGACTCAATCCCGGTTATCCGCTTACGCTGCAAGGTATCAGCGCATGGTCGGTACGGTCGTCACTGTCAGGAACAGGTGCGGGGATTGTGAAATCCGTATCGACACGGAGCAGGACTTTGATCAACTTCTTGATCTTTGTAGCGATCCTAGAAATTGGCCCGAGATTCTGATGTGTAAAACCTACGTCGGCCAAAGCGGCTGCTCTCCCGAAGGTGCCAAGACTTGCGACGATCTGCTCGTCTGCATCGCTGGGTCATGGGATATCAACTGCGAGCAGGTGAACCAAATCCTCGATCAGAAGTACTCTATTCCAAAAGATTGGCACGAGCTTGGTTGCGAAAAGTCTTACAAACTTCCGTGAGGAATCAACCGCGTTCGAAATCTCTCGAAGGCGGCTTTTTTTGTCATTCCGAGCGTAGTGCCATCGGAGCATATGGGCACGAAGTCGAGGAATCCCTTAATCAACCAAGTTATGAGTCAAGGGATTTCTCCACTACGCTTCACATCCGTTACGCTTCGGTCGAAATGACGAAAGTAGTTTAAGTACGTCTATCAGTTACAACCGCTATCGGGAAGGCAACTAAAGCATTCCAAATCCGCTTCCAGCGCCAAGGTTGGGTAAAAAATCGCCAAAGCCACTCAAAACCAATTGATCTCATCCAGCGCGGAGCGCGCTTGGCAGTATCAGCCCAAAAGTCCAAAGTCCCGCCGACACCAATAAAAATTTTTGTTTTAGGAAGTCTTAATCTGTTCTGTTGGACCCAGAAGTCTTGTTTAGGATGTCCGTAAGCTACCAAAACAACGTCCGGTTCGATTTCGACAAGATGAGTCAGTGAAGCTTCAGCCTTATCATCCAAATGCCCGTCAAGGCTGACGTTGCCGCCAGGTTCAGAAAAAACTTTAATGTCAGGATAAATGTGCCGCAAATGCCAGGCAGCTTTGTCAGCCACGCCTTCTCGCCCGCCAACCAAGGCCATTGTCCAATGGTTTTGCGCGCAGAGTTTGGCAATGGCTTCCGCGAGTTCAACTCCCACGCATCTTTTTGGGCTGGCACCCTTAAACCATCCGGCGAACTTAAGGCCTGTGCCGTCAACCGTCCTAAAGTCAGCCTGCCTCAAAACTTCCCAATGTTCCGGGTTTCTTTTGGCGTGCAATAAAATTTCAGGGTTAGCCGTAACTATCCAGGTTGCCATGCCTTGGGCATATCTCGTTTGGATCTCGGTTATCATCCTATCTAACGGATAACCATGGATGACCAAGCCAAAGCAATTAAATGTTAAGTCTGTATTCATGCAAAGGAATGTATTTATGGCCCGTGACAGTCGGCTCGCTGCGATAAAGCGTGGCAAACTCCGGGACCCAACCGATATTTTGTAAAGGAATGTCCACTGGTTCCAAGATGCGGCTGCTCCTGGTCCTGGCCAGTGTGGCATGCGGCAGCCATGGCTTACGGTCGGTTTGCGGCGCGCAAAGCGAGGCCATGTCAATTAATTGATTGACACATTGATGCCACATGGCTTCTTGTCCCGGACGACAGGTAGCTACATACATGGTTGGCTTCTTGGGTGGGAATGTCTGTATGCTGGTAATGTGGAAAGCGCCTTCAGGTGGCGTTTCGAGTGCTTGGCCTATGAATTGCACCAACCTGATCAATTGGTCGTAAGCCACATCTCCAAAAAAAGCCAAGGTAATGTGCCATTGGCCGGGGTCACTTAACTTTAAACTTAGGCGCTCGTTTTCCGGGACCACCCAAGTGTTTCTGATTGCATTCCGGCAATCGGCCGGGATCGGTATTCCGAGAAAGCAACGCACAAAGTTTATTTACGAACTACGAACTGCGAATCCCATCAAGTTTTCGGGATGTTTTTGTCGCAATTCATTTTCTAGCTCGTGAATAAACCTTATACCGGTCCAGTGTCATCCGTCAATTCTGTGTTTTTTAGGGGAGCTTTGGCTTTATGGCCTTCCTTCTTATATTTCATGGCTACGCGATAGCGGGCCAGCTCCCTTTCCAACTCGGCTGCTGCATGGGCAAAGGTCTCATCATTGCCGCGAGCCGCATTTTTCATGACGTCTTCAGCACGTTTTTTGGCTTTTTCAATATCTTCCAAATTCAAGTTCATGCCGCGTTCGGCCGTATCAGCCAAAACAGTGACTTTGCCTTTGCCGTCCACTTGGATGAAGCCTCCGGAAACCGCCACGTCTTCGCTTTCCCCGTTTTTCTTGAGTGTGGCCACGCCAGGCACAAGTTGGGCTACTAAAGCGATGTGGTTTGGTAAAATCGTAATCTCACCATCCATGGTAGGCAGCGTTACTTGGTCGACTTCCTGTTGGAAAACGACTTTTTCCGGTGTGGTGAGTTCAAACATCAGCTTCATAAGTCCTTTTGTCATTCTGAACGTAGGTGAAGAATATGCGGAGTGCATCAGGCTGTCACTTCAGAGATGTCGCCCTTCATGTAGAAAGATTGTTCCGGCTTGTCGTCATGTTTGCCTTCCAAGATCTCTTCAAAGCCAGTGATGGTCTGTTCAAGGGTCACATATTTGCCCGGGCGCTGGCTAAAGACTTCGGCCACAAAGAAAGGTTGCGACAAGAATCTTTGGATTTTGCGGGCGCGGGATACTGACAAGCGGTCTTCTTCGGAAAGTTCATCCATACCCAAGATGGCAATTATATCCTGCAAGTCCTTATAGCGTTGTAAGACTTTTTGCACGCCACGGGCTACGCGGTAATGCCTCTCTCCGACAATCTTGGGATCCAAGATAGTTGAAGATGAGTCCAGGGGATCGACAGCCGGGTAAAGGCCTAATTCTGTCAAAGCGCGAGTCAGCACCACAGTCGAATCCAAGTGGCCAAAGGTGGTGGCAGGAGCCGGGTCTGTCAGGTCGTCGGCTGGCACGTAGACAGCTTGCACGGATGTGATTGAGCCTTTGGTGGTGGAAGTGATGCGTTCCTGCAGGTTACCCATTTCAGTGGCCAGGGTCGGTTGGTAGCCCACGGCTGATGGGATGCGACCGAGCAAGGCGGAAACTTCTGAGCCGGCTTGCGTAAAGCGAAAAATGTTGTCGATGAAAAGCAAGACATCTTGGTTTTGTTCATCGCGGAAATATTCAGCCATGGTCAAGGCCGTCAAAGCCACGCGCGCGCGGGCACCTGGCGGTTCGTTCATCTGGCCAAAGACCAAAGCAGTCTTATCGATGACGCCTGAATCTTTCATTTCACGCCACAAGGCATTGCCTTCGCGGGTTCTTTCCCCTACTCCGGCAAATACGGAATAGCCTCCGTGTTCAGTGGCAATATTGCGGATGAGTTCCATGACAATGACCGTCTTGCCTACGCCGGCGCCACCGAACAAGCCGATCTTGCCACCTTTTAAGAACGGGCAAATCAAGTCAACGACTTTAATGCCAGTCTCAAGGATTTCGGTTTTGGTTGATTGCTCAGAAAAAGTCGGTGCCTTGCGGTGGATGGGCAATTTTTTGACTTTAGCCGGATTTTCTCCGCCGTCAATCGCTTCGCCGGTTACGCCAAACATGCGGCCAAGCGTTGCATCGCCTACCGGGACAGAAATTGGTGCGCCGGTATCAAGCACTTCCATACCGCGTTCCAAGCCGTCTGTGCTGGACATGGCAACAGTGCGCACTTGGCCTTCGCCAAGGTGTTGTTCGACCTCCAAGGTCAGGTTGCCTTCTTTGCGTTCCACGATGAGCGCGCTATAGATGGCCGGCGGTTCCCCGGGGAACGAGACGTCCACGACCGGGCCGATGATTTGGGTGATTGTTCCTTTCATATTTTTATAATTCGTAATTGGTAATTCTAGTTCTCAAGGGCTGCCTTGCCAGCTGAGATCTCAGATATCTCACGTGTGATGCTGGCTTGCCTGGCCTGGTTAAAGGTAAAGGTCAAAGTATCCAACATCTCCGTAGCCGAGTCTGTGGCACTGCGCATAGCCATCATGCGGGCCGATTGCTCCGAAGCAGTTGACTCGAGCATGGCCTGGTAAAGCCTGGTATCAATCAGCCTTGGCAAGAGATGGTCCAGGACATAGCGCGGGGTAGGCTCGAAGACCACTTTATAGTCTTGAGGGTATTTAGTGGCATGGGCGCGGTCATAATGCAGCCGTTGGTTCTCGCTCATTTGGCTCAAGAACTCATCTTTCTCTTCAACCATGAGATCGTTATCAGCCAGTAACTCTTCTTCCGGCACAATGGGCAAGAGTTGGACTATGGTCGGGACTTGTGAAATGGCGCTTTTAAAGTCTGAATAACAGAGGAAGACGCGGTCAGCTCGTCTTTCCATAAATTCCACATAAGCCAGTTGGCCAATGCTCTTGCTGCGGTCAAAGGACGGGGCGTTGGAGATTGAAGGGAACGAAGCCATGATTTCAGCGCCGGCTCGCCTGACAGAAGGTTCAATCTTCTTCCCGGCGATGATGATGCTGACCGGTTCCTTCCTTGACCTGATGAATTCCAGGCTTTTTTTGACGAGCTGGGCGTTGAAGCCGCCACACATGCCGCGGTCAGAAGCAGCAATGACCAGGATGGTACGCGTAGCTTGCTTTCGGCCGTAAAGCAGTGGGTGTGACCGTTGGTTGATGACCTTACGTACATCGTCAACTATTTGTTTGACGCTGCCGCTGTAATGGCGGCTATCTACCGTCATCTGAACAGCCCGGCGCATCTTGGCACCGGCCACGAGTTCCATGGCTTTGGTGATCTTGCGCGTGTTGCCGATAGATTTGATGCGCGCTTTGATGAGGCGGGTTGAGACAGCCATAATTAACAATTATTTTGAGAGAAAAGTCTTATTCCAATCTTTGACAGCCTGGGTCATAGCCTTCTCAAGCTCAGGTGACAGCTGCTTCTGGTCTTCGATGGTCTTAATGACATCCAACTCATTATCCAGGTATTCATGCAAACCAGCTTCCCAGTCCTGGATTTGTTCGGTTGGTATCTCATCGCAAAGGCCTTTGGTCACCGCAAAGAGGACCACGATTTGGTGGCCTAAGGACATTGGTTGGTATTGGCCTTGCTTCAAGACTTCGACCGTACGGCGGCCGCGTTCAATTTGTTTGCGCGTTGTTTCGTCCAAGTCTGTCGCAAATTGTGCAAAAGCTTCCAGTTCGCGGAACTGGGCCAGGTCAAGGCGCACCGGGCCGGCAATTTTTTTCATGATTTTATATTGGGCATCTCCGCCAACACGTGACACGGAAAGTCCGGCATTCAAGGCCGGGCGGATGCCGCGGTAGAACAGGTCACCTTCCAAAAAGATTTGGCCGTCAGTGATCGAGATGACATTGGTTGGGATGTAAGCTGAAACGTCACCAGCTTGCGTTTCGATGATGGGCAGGGCCGTCAGTGATCCCCCGCCGTTTTCTTTGGAAAGGCGCACGGCGCGTTCCAAAAGGCGTGAGTGGAGGTAGAAAACATCGCCCGGATAGGCTTCGCGGCCCGGTGGGCGGCGCAAGAGCAGGGAGACTTCACGATAAGCCCAGGCGTGCTTGGAAAGGTCGTCATAAACAACCAACGCATCTTTGCCCTGATCCATAAAAAATTCACCGAGTGAGCAACCGGCATAAGGCGCAATGTATTGCATTGAGGCCGGGGTAGAAGCGCTGGCTGAGACGATGACCGTGTATTCCATGGCGCCGGCTTCTTTGAGCTTGGCAACTATCTTGGCGACTTTAGACTCCTTTTGTCCGATGGCCACGTAAATACAGATGACGTTCTTGCCTTTTTGGTTAATGATCGTATCAACGGCAATGGCTGTCTTGCCTACTTGGCGGTCGCCGATGATAAGTTCGCGCTGGCCGCGGCCGATTGGGATCAAGGCATCGATACATTTGATGCCTGTCATGAGCGGCGTGTCGACCGGATGCCTGGTCATGACGCCCGGGGCAATCTTTTCAATGGGATAATCAACCTTGGAAGTATAAGCCTCTTTGCCATCCAGCGGTTTGCCAAGCGGGTCAACCACGCGGCCCAAAACGCTTTCGCCAACCGGGATGGAAAGGATTTTACCGGTACCGCGAACTGTCTGGCCCGTCCTGATGCCCGTGAAGTCGCCAAGGACCATGGCGCCAACCCTATCCTGCTCGAGGTTAAGGGCAACGCCAATCGAACCGTCTTCAAAAGAAAGCATTTCCATTGATTTGGCATGCTTCAAACCGGTGACGGATGCGATGCCGTCTCCGACTTCGCGTACAATGCCGATTTCCTCGGTTGCGCTTTCGGGCTTGAAGGACTGTATCTTGGCCGTGAGCTGTTCTGCGATTTTGGCCGCAGCTGTTACGTTGGTGATGTTTGCCATATTTTTAGTTCGTAGTTACTAGGTGTCGAGATAATTGTTGCAGTTTGGCTTGGACGGTTCCCAGGTAGCGCCAGTCGCCGCAAGTTACTGCCAGCCCCCCGATGACCGTTGGGTCAACGTCGCATTCGAGCTTGACCGTGCCGGATAACTTTTTTTCGAGGATTTTTATTAATTGCTTTTTAGCTTGGTCTGACATTGGGACGGCTGAGACTGCGCGGCAGAGATGGTAATTGGCATTTTCCCTGGCCTCGATTTCAAGTAATTGGTGGAAGTCGTTAAACGAGTTGACCAGTCCTCTCTCCATGAGCAGGCTGATGACGTTGATGCTTAACGGCTCCATTTGGTCGCCCAGGATTTTTTTCAAAGCTTCGTAACGCTGTTCGATTGAAATGGCAACGTTGGAAAGCATGGCACTGACTTTGGG
>JAJZQU010000018.1 GCA_021806685.1 bacterium
GTTCTAAGGCCCTTTCGTATTGTTTTAAAAATGCTTGGCCGCGCTTGAGGCGTTTTGGCTTAAAAGTTTTTTCACACTGGGAAAAGCTGGCTGCCTCTTTCCAATTTTTCCAAAGGCCTGCCCCCAAACCGGCCATCATGGCTGCACCGGCTGCAGTTGACTCCACGTGTGCGGCTCGGCAAATGCGAGTATTGCTCATGTCAGCCTGGCTTTGCATTAAAGGGTTGGAACGCGTCAGCCCGCCACTGACTTTCCAGTATTTTGATTTTGTGCCGGTTTGTTCATCCAGCAGATTGGCCATGCGGGCGGCTTGGCAGGCAATCGCCTCGATTGCCGCGCGGCACAAGTGTGCCCTGGTTGTCCCGCGGTTTAAACCGATAATCAGGCCGCGCGCCGCCGGATCCCAATCCGGCGCTGCCAAGCCGCTAAAGGCCGGCACAATCGTCACGCCGCCGGTGGTGGCAACCGAATCGGCTAAGGCATCAAACTCTTTCATGTCTTTGACCAGGCCCATCTGGTTTTTAAACCATTCGAGCATGGCGCCTCCGGTCAAAGCACTGGTTTCGTAAGCATATTCAGGATGCTGCTGGGGGCGTTTCCAACCAACAGTCGTCAGGATACCACTGGCAGCCGGGCGCGGAATGTTGCCAATGGTTTTTAAGGCAAAAACGCCAGTGCCATAAGTCACTGCCAGCATGTCACTGCGCATCGGCCCTTGGCTAAAGAGCGAAGCTTGTTGGTCGCCGAGCATGCCGGTGATAGGTACTTCGCTGCCAAAGAGTTTTTTATCAGTCATGCCAAATTGCCCTTGCGACGGCATGATTTTGGGCAGTTGGTCTTGGCTTATGCCAAAAAGTTTTAGTAATTCCGGTTCCCAATCCAAAGTCTTGAGGTTTAAGAGCATGGTACGGCTGGCATTGGAGGGTTCGGTGGCATGCACCCGCCCGCCTGTCAGGTTCCAAAGTACCCAAGAGTCAATCGTACCGAAAATCAATTGTTTGGTACCGTTATGATTGTATTTTTTATTTAGCCATTCCATTTTGGTGGCGCTAAAGCTCGGGTCAATGACCAATCCAGTAACCATCCTGATACGTCTGGCTAACTCACGATGAGATTCAAGGCTGTGGCAGCGCTCCGCAGTCCGCCTATCCTGCCAAACAATGGCCTTAGCAACTGGTTTGCCGGTCTTATTGTTCCAAGCTACGGTCGTTTCCCTTTGATTAGCAATGCCAATAGAGGCTATATTTTTGATTCCAATTTTAGAAAGGTGTAGGGCTTGTTTGGCACACCGCAAAGTCTTTTGCCAGATTTCAATGGGATCTTGCTCAACCTCGCCGGTTTCACTGGCAAAAACGGATAAGGGCAAGGATACTTGGCAGCACTTCTTAAGCCGATGATCAAAGATCACGGCTCGGGTCGAAGTCGTGCCAATATCCAGGGAAAGCAGGTATTTCATATGGCTTAATTGTAGCATATTAGCGGGCTTGCCTTACGGGTGATAGGGAGGCACAATGTTTAAGCTTAATTTTGAAACAATATGCGAATCCATACTTACACTTTAGCGATCGTGATTTTATCCAGTGCCTTTTTTGCGGCCGGATGTAATCAACCAGCCGAACAGGCTTCAGTTACTAATCAAACCCCCGTGGTCAATCAGACCGCCCAAACATCAACAACCGAAACGACCGTGACTGCCACGTCAACTGAGCCGGTGATTACGACCACCACTTCCGAGACCCTGCCCATACCCGCCGATCAGGCAGCTATCGCCCAACAAGTCTGCGACCAAGCTAATGGCTCGCTCGTTTATATTCCTTTCTCCGATAAGTCTGGCAAATGGGGCGCCTGTTATTTTAAGGACAATTCACTTTGTGAGATTGAATCTTTGAAGCAAAGCGAATGCCGGGCGGGTGCATGCCACGAAGTTTGTTTACATACCGGGACATATGCCGAAGGTTGGTATGATTATTGCACGGGATGGCTCATTCGATCCGCCAAATGTGCTGGCCAGAAAAAATAACGCATGAACGAAATAATTGTCTTTTTTTCAAATCTTCAGCATCTTGAAGAATTGATTAGGTGGGGAGGCTATACTGTTTTGGCGATTATTGTTTTTGCCGAGTCGGGTTTGTTTTTTGGTTTCTTCCTGCCAGGAGATTCATTGTTAGTGACAGCCGGGCTTTTGGCTTCGCGCGGCTACTTGAACATCTGGGAACTCATTGTCTTATTGTCGCTCATGGCCATAGCCGGAGATTCAGTCGGGTATTATTTTGGCAAAGTCACAGGACCAAGAATTTTTACCCGCGAAAAGTCATTGCTTTTTGCCAAAGACCATCTGATCAAGGCCCAAGCCTTTTATGAAAAGCATGGCGGCAAGACAATTATTTTAGCGCGCTTCATGCCGATCATCAGGACTTTTGCTCCCATTGTGGCTGGCATAGGACGCATGCCTTACAGTCGTTTTATATCTTTTAACATTTGGGGCGGAATACTTTGGGTGATGCTGACTTTGGGCTTGGGCTTCTTTTTAGGTCGTGTGATTCCCAATGTTGATCGTTACATCCATTGGATAATTATTGCTGTCATTTTAATATCCATCAGCCCCGGGATTATATCCTGGATAAGGTCACGTAAAGGCCAACAAAGTTGATTGTCGTGCTACTAATTTCAGGCTATACTCGTGTCATAGTGGGGCTTAGGCCCCGTTGCCAATATGGCAGACCAAAACATTGATTTGGAGCAAGAAAAAGCTCTATTTGAGCGCTTAAAAAGCGATCCCGAAGCTGTCGGTGAAGTTTACGACAAATATGCCCAGCAGTTGTACGCTTTTTTGCTAAAGCGCTGCGGACATAAGGAGACGGCCGAGGACCTGGTAGCCCTGAGCTTCACAAGGCTCTTGGAGTCATCGCAAAAGCTGGAATGGAAGGGCGTACCGGTCTGCGCCTGGCTTTATCGTGTAGCTACGAATGCCCTGGCTGATCATTGGCGCAGCAGTGCGGTACGCAAGTCAACATCTTTGGATGATGAAGACGAAGGTTGGGATCCTCCTTCGCTGGATGATCCGGCCTGGACAGCAGAGATGACAATCGAAGGCGAAAGGTTGCGGGCTGCCATGGACCAGCTTTCCATCCGTGACCAGGAAGTCCTGTCGCTCAAGTTCTACGCCGGTTTGGCAACTGAAGAAGTTGCCGAAGAGCTGGGAATCTCAAACAACCATGCTGCAGTTCTGGTTTATCGCGCCTTGGGTCGCATGCGCAAAGTTCTTACCCAAACAACCAAATAGGATATGCAATTTAATGAAGAGCAAGACGCTAAGCGCGTCGATTCGGCACTAGCCGGAGACCAATCAAAGGCCCAACCAGAGGATGCGCCGTATTTACGTATGGCCAAGGCTCTCAAGGCTCACGCTTCTTGGAAAGAAGATGAAATGGACAAAAGTGTCATGGAAACCCAGAAAGGGCATTTGTTACAGATAGCCAAGAATATGAAAAATGCCAAACAGGCGTCGTCCCAAGCTTCCGAAGAAAAGCATACCAAGGTATCAGGAATATGGAGTCGCCCTTGGTTTGTTTGGGCGGGTGGAGCCGTTGCTGTCTTGGCTGTCGTCTTATTATTTTTCGTAACCCAGACTGGCACGATCCCATTTAAAAATTTAGGCAAGTCAACACAGATGGCCGGTCTGTCTAAACTCTCGTTGGTCATTCCCGAAGCTAATGCCGCCGATGCTTTCAGCATGTTGGTAGAGCGGCAAGACCAGGGAGGGGCAGATATCGATACTTCTTTTAACATCAACTCCAAAGTGTCGGTAGACCAAAATACGCTCAACCAGAGCTTGAAGGTCGTTAAGGTTTCAGACCAAGCACAGGTCGAAGTGCCTTATGACATGAAAAAAACCGGCGATGGCCAATTTAATATCAAACCGCAACAATCCTTGGATAGCGGCAGCGTCTATCGTGTTGTTATTGCGACAGCTGTGGCTGATGACAAAGGTGCTTTGCGGCAAAGGGATTTTTCATGGGCCATCCAAACTAAAGACGTGTTTAGGGTAATTCGTTCTGTGCCAGCCTATGCCTCGACCGGAGTGCCGCTCGATACGGCCATCGAAATCATGCTTTCCCAAAATGAATGGAGTGATCCGGCTCAATATTTTGAAATACAGCCATCAGTTAAAGGCCGCTTCGAAACGCATGGCCGCACTTTGGTCTTTTTGCCTGAAAAACCCTTGGCTACTTCTACGCTCTATACCGTGACTTATAAAAAAGGTTGGGGTGTTGCCAATAGCGGCTTAACATTAGTTGAAGATCATGTCATTAAGTTTCAAACCAGCAATGGCGATACGAGGCAGACAAGTTCACAGATTTATTTAAGTTCATATCTGGCAGAATCTGCTCCGGGCACCGAACCTGTGATCTTGATTTCTTCAACCAATGAGACAGCCCCGATCGATGTCATTGGTTATAGCATATCTTATGATGATGCGAAGAAGGCGATCCAAGAAATTGAGGGCCAGCCTTATTGGATGGATACGGCTGACATTAAGACCAAGGCTATTTCAGGTTTAGCCAAAGACCAGGCCTTTGCCCTGTCAGTTAAGGCAGAGGGCACGCGCAGTTGGAGTAAGGCTATCCGTTTACCCAGCAATTTGAATCCGGGCGTCTACGCAATAAAACTCCAACAGGTGAATGGCCAACCATCTTGGCTGATACTCCAAGTATCCAAGCTGGCGGCTTATATGATGGCTGACCGCGATCAAATCCTGGCTTGGACGATTAATACCGAAACACACAAGCCCTTGGAGTCTTCTGTAAGATTGGAAGATCAAAGCGTCAGGGCAGATGCCCAAGGTTTATCCTATTTAAAAGTGCCTCAAGCCTGGCAGAACACCAGTAGCGACCAGAGCCATGATTGGCCATCAGCAGTCTTGGATTTTGGGGTTGATGATATGCGGTTGTTGGCGATTTTGAGGAATCCCGGGCTGTATGTGGGAGGTTATGGTTATTATGGTTCTGATTATGACAGCACTAAAGCGACCTTCAATACCTGGTCTTACATTTTTTCCGATCGACCGCTTTATCGCGCGCAAGACAAGATAAATGTTTTCGGTTTATTGCAGGACAGGGCATCAGGCAAAGGTGTTGGCAAAGCCGTTGTCCAAATTCAAAATTATGGGATGCTTGATTTCGGCACATACCAGAGCAAAGTTTTTGCCCAAGCTGAATTTACGACAGATGATGCTGGTTTTTGGAACGGCCAGTTGGAGTGGAAAGGCGCCTTATCGCCCGGCTATTACAATATAGTCTTGCTTAAGGACGGCAAGCAGGTCACTTCGCGAACAGTTGAGATAAGGGACGTGGTCAAGCCTGCTTATTACATCCAGGTTGTGCCTGATAAGAAGTCTATTTTCGCGGGTGATGAAGCCAAGGGGCAGGTTGTCGTGAAGTTTTATGACGGTACGCCAGTGTCCAAGGCCAAAGTCACTTTGAATGCTTCAGGTGGTTACATGGATGGCAACCAACCGATGCAAGTCACAACTGATGACATGGGTTATGCCCAATACGCTTTTAAGACCGGCAGCCCTGGCTGTAATTTGAACGAACGATATGTCAACTGCTCCTCGCGCGATACTTTAAGTGTTGAAGCCAGGCCCGCTGTGGGTGAGGAAGGGGAGATATATGCTTATGCCAGTTATAATGTCTGGCGCAGCCATCTTTTCCTTGGTTCAGAATCGGAAAAAGAAAACAACGGCAACGCTGTCATGCAATATCGCGTGCGCCAAGTTGATTTGAGCCAAGAGAATGGGCGCGAACAAGATTCTGTCTTGACTAACGGAGTTCCGAACGTTGCTATTAAGGCCAAAGTCATTGAACAGCATTGGGACAGGACGCAAACAGGCACTGTCTATGATCCGGTTGAGAAAAAAGTCGTTCCCCAGTACCGTTTTGATATGCGGGATGTTGAAGCGGCGACGCTTGATGGCCAGACTGATATTGATGGCCGCGTGACTTTTACTTTCCCCATGAAAGATGACATTTCTTATCGTCTTTTGGTTTGGACTGAAGAGAAAGGTGTCCAGCAAGCTTATACATCATATATCTCAAAAGGATGGTACAACCGATCCGGTGACGATGTGCCTACGTTGGTCCCAACAGCTTCGCATGACCAAAAAAATTCCTACAATTTAGGAGAAAAAGTATCGCTCAGCTTCATGCAGTCTGGTCAGAAGTTGTCTTCTGAAAATACACCCTTCCTTTTCGTGCATGCGGCTCGAGGTTTGCAGCAAGCACAATACTCTTCCAATCCAACTCACGAGTTCGAGTTCACCAACCAAGAAATACCGAACATGACGGTTTATGGGGTGGTATTTTTAGGGAACGGTTTTGTCATGTCGCAATATAATGCCAGTTTTGACAGCCAAGAACGCGAATTAAAAGTTACTTTAGATTCTGACAAGGCAAATTACGCGCCGGGTGAGCAAGCGGTTTTCCATGCCAAAGTTTTGAATAAGGACGGTAATCCCGTGTCTGATGCGAGGGTGGCGGTGACTGTAGTGGATGAAGCTTTACTGGCCATATCGCAGTTAGACTCGACCGAGCAGCCACTGGATAGCATTTATCGTTGGTTACCTGACGGTATAATCGCTACCAACATGACGCACAGCCCCAACATGGAAAACGGTTTTGGCGGTGGGGGCGCGGAAATGGGCGGAGGTGAAAGGGCTAACCAAGTTCGTCGCAACTTTAAAGACCAAGCTACGTTCATGGTATTGCGCACTGGTTCGGACGGTGCGGCCACCGGCTCATTTACCATGCCTGACAACATCACTTCTTGGCGCTTTACCGCGGCAGCCGTCTCGCCTGATTTACGCGCCGGTTCAGCCAGGCTTAACGTGCCTGCCACCAAGCCATTGTTTGTGGATGCTGTCATACCCCAAAACATACTGATATCTGATAAGCCGATACTTAAGGTCAGGGCTTTTGGGACAGCTTTGCCAAAATCAGGTGACGTTACATATACGGTTGATATCCCGACATTGGGCATCAACAGCCAGCAGGTCAAAGGCCCGGCCGGTAAAGCTGTTTATTTGGCCTTGGAGCATCCTGTAGCCGGCGAACATAAGGCAATTATCAGCGTCTCGCTGGATGGCTCCACTAAAGATGCTATCGAACGTATTGTCACGATTGTTTCTTCACGCGCCACACATGACGAACGCGTGACATTGGAACTGGCGCCCGGCACAGAGCTACCGGATTTGGGACAATCGCCTGAAGTTGAACTTATATTTGAGTCAAAAGCCCGTTCATCGGCCCGCGGCCAAGTCGAGATGTTGGCCAACCCTTGGTCTGCCCGTTTGGAATCAGCTGTAGCCGGGCGCGTGGCGCGTGAGTTGTTAAAGGATTATTACCAAGCTCAGTCTGATTATCCTTCTGATATTCAAGTTACGCGTTTCCAGCGTGCCAGCGGGGGATTGGCAGTCTTGCCTTATTCTTCCGAAGATGTGGCTTTGAGCTCTAAAGTGGCGGCAGCTGACCCAGAAGGCATTGACCAGACTTTGCTGGCTAATTATTTCTGGACAGTGACCGATGACCAAAAAGTTTCGCGCGAAGAATCCATCCAAGCCTTGGCTGGTTTGGCGGCCCTTGGCCAACCGGTTATCAGCCGCTTACATTCACTCACGAGTTTGTCTGATCTCTCCTGGCGCGAGACGCTGGCCTTGGCTCGTGGCCTGGAATCCATCGGCGACCGTGAAGCGGCCCGCAGCTTGTTAGAATCGTTATTGAGCAAAGCCCAGGAAAACGATGGCTTGATGCAAGTTATGGTCAGTAAATCACAAGCCGAGAATATCGAAGCAACATCTGAGGCAGCAGCCTTGGCTGAAACCATGTCCCATCCTGCCGCTGATAAGTTGATGGCTTACGTTGAATCCAATTGGAATAACGATGCATTGACAGACTTGGACAGGATTATGTACTTACAGAAGTATGTACCGACGCTCGTGCCAACCGCTGCCAAGGTGACTTATGCTATCGGGCAAGAGACCAAGACAATCGATCTCAAGGACCAGCCAATTTATTCCGTGCGCTTAACGGCTGAAGAGGCCAAGGCTTTCCGTGCTGTCAGTGTTGACGGGCCGGTTGCAGTCTCGTTCATCAAGCGTGCCGCCGGAGATACTCTCAAGACAAGCAACTTATTGAATATCAGTCGTGAGTACCAACAAGATGGCAAGCCGATTAAAGATTTGCACGAAGGAGATTTGGTGACGGTCAGTTTAACCTCAAGTTGGGACCAGAAGGCCCAAGATGGCTGTTATACTCTTCGCGACCGTTTGCCGGCCGGCTTTATGTCAGTTGTTAATATCAGTTTTGACCGTTATGCCCGCGAACCATTGTACTATCCATATGACATGACAGAGAGCGAAGTCTCATTCGTGGTCTGCAAGCAACCCAAGCCTTTTACCATCAAATATCTGGCGCGCATTGTCTCTTTGGGAAGCTATACAGCCGGAGGAGCTTTACTCCAATCCATGGACGCCCCCTCGCTGGCTGCCGTTTCCGCGCCCATGACAGTTGAGGTCAAATGAGGAATTCAAAAATAATTTTAACCATAATCTGCCTTCTGCTGGGCGGATTTTTGGTTGGCTGTGGGAGAATCAAACCAGACAACTCGAAAGACTTTAAGCCCCCTTTATTAAAGGGGGAAACGAAGGGGGAATCTTCATCGTCAACTTTGCCAATTAGTAAGCTATTCATTGATCCTCAAGTCTTTCAGTCCACTGACCGATTACAGCCTTTTAACTTTAAAGGGAAACCAGTAGCTGGCGTTATCAACCATCACATCCTTGCAGCTGACCTTGTCGCTCGTTTTTTCAAGACATTGCAAGCGGTCCGTCCTGATATTGAGACGTTCATTATTTTATCACCGGACCATTTTAGCCAGGGCCGGGGCATATCCACCCACGAACTGACTTATTTCACGCCAGCCGGTGAAGTCGTAGTCAATGAGTCCTGGGTTTCTGAACTAAAGAAGGAAGGAGCTTGGGACGGCACTGAATCTCGGGCTTTTGAGAATGAACATGGAGTCGGCGCTTTAGCGCCTTTTATTTCTCGCGAGTTTTCAAAGGCGAAGATCCTGCCAATTTTTCTACGGGCTGACCTTACACCGGATAAAGCCCAAGAGCTTGGCAAAGCTCTAGCTAAATTAGCGGATGACAAGACGTTTGTTATCGTTTCATCTGATATGAGTCATTATCTGAAAGAAATTGACGCGCGCCAACATGATGCTGAGACGATCAAATGGTTACAGCAGAATCAATGGGGAAAATTATCTGCCGCGACTGACCAGAACACTGACAGCGCTGTCGGCTTAACCGTCCTACATGCTTACTTACAACATAAAGCCCCCCTTATTAAGGGGGGATCAAAGGGGGAATTTTCGTTGCTTTCTCACAAACTCAGCACTGATTATGTAGCTGATATAAAAAACACCACGAGTTATATCGTGGGTTTTTGGGAATAAAAATTAAGACGCTAGATTTTACAAACTCGCGGGCGTTTCCACCAGTCTTTCCAATACATCTACCAAAGGTTCTTGGACCAGGTCAGCCTCAATGGTTTTGGTGACCGAATTCTTAACGTCGTCCGGCAGTTTTTCTTTAATGCGATGGCACATCTCAGTTGGCATGACTAGGTTAACATGTTTAACGTCACCATCCTTCAGCAAAGTTTCAATTTGATGAACAATCTCTCTGGTAAATTGAGCGCGGTCAGCCCCCTCGTCCATATCAGCCGACGGGTTCATGAACCTCTCGCCGCCTGAGCTGACAGAACCTTGGGCCGGTGGCCGTGAAGGTTCCGGGGCTTTGAGGGCTGCAACTTCATCAGCAATATCTTCAAAAGCGCGATAGAGCTTGGCGTGTTCAAAATCACCTATCACGATTAAAGTCGGGTGTACAAAATGTTGTGATTTTTCTGGGATTATCATACGACGGGCAAGGTTAAGTTTTCTAAGTATTTAACAAAAGGCGCTTCGAAGGATTTCTTTTGATGAATGCCTTTATAAATTGCTTCCAGCAAAGGAGCTTTGACTCGTAGCTTACGAATCAGTTTGATCCCGCAATCCGCGGCCGAAATGCCTTCGACAGTCCTGATTCCAAGTTTTTTAGGATCGTTGGTGCGTGCTCCGATCAGTAGTTCGCCGTAGTGCCTGTTCCTGCCGTGCGGGGAAAAGCCAGTGACCAATAAATCACCCAACCCTGCCAAAGAAGTGGCTGTGCGGCCGTGGGCACCTCTCTTTTTTAAGATTTCCCGCATCTCTTTAGTGGCCAAAGTGACGAGCAAGGCTTTGGCATTGGTCGAATATTTGAGCCCATCGCACATGCCCATGGCAATGGCATAAATATTTTTTAAGGCTGATGCCATACCAACGCCCAACAAATCTTCCGAGGGTGCGGCTTTGACTGTTTTGTTATGGAAAATTTTAACCAGAGTTTCGCGTGCCTTTTTGTCTTGCCCCGCAATGACAAAAGCTGTTGGGCTGCCGGCTGCCATTTCCCCCGCAATAGCTGGACCGCCTAACATGCAAACCCGTTGCCTATACTCTTTTGGCAACTCGGCGATTTCGGTCATGATAATTGGGTCGAGGGTAATTGGGTCAAAACCTTTGGAGATTGAACTGATGATGGCATTCTTTTTTAAATAAGGCCTGGCTTTCTTTATTACCTCGGCCACGGCAAATGAGGGTACGGCCATGATGATAATCTCGGCATCAGTCACACAGGCCTTAATGTCTGGGGAGGCGCTAACCTTTCGATCAAGTTTGATATTATCCAAATATTTGCGGTTGCAATGTTTCTCATTAATATCCTTTGCTACCTCAGGCTCAATGCAATACATCTTCACTTGATGGCCTTGGTGCGCAAGATGGTGGGCCAGGGCCGTAGCCATGTTACCCGCGCCTAATATGGCGATTAGCTGTTTTTTCATGCCAATAGTCTAGCCTATTTGTCATTCCTGCGAAAGCAGGAATCCAGAAATAAAAAAAGACCCAGGGGCCATATACATTTCGAGCCCGGCAAGTCTGGATGACCTGTCGGGCTCAAGTAGGGCGCATGTTCTGGAGCTGGTCAGAACTCTTGCGCTTGATGGATGGTGTTGTCGGAGACGGGGAAGATGCCGATCAGCTCGAGTGGAACCTCGTTTCTGTCGAGGTTGACCGCAAAGAATCTGCAATCCTCATGTCCGATCTTCATCATGAACTTGCGTTCATAACATCGGGTCATGCAGATGCTGGCGGTCGAGTAGTCGGGGAAGGGTCGGTAGCCGACGTAGTAGCCTTTCCGGGCCGCTTCCTCGCTGACCCTGAAGTATGCTCCGACTTTCCAGCCAAAGAACTTCAGCCAGACATTCTTCAACAGCGATGAGGTCGGCGATGCTTTTTCGATGCCCTTGATCAGGGTTCCTTCCGTGTGCCCGGTGAAGGCTACCCAGCCGAAGATGCGCCAGATGAGCCATACGATTTGCGCGTACCAGGCCGTGGATCGGTTGAAGACGTGCGCCTCAACTCCGATTGCCAGTTTCTCGAACATGGAATGTCTCCTTGTAAAGAGCAGCCAAAGCTGCTCGGTTAGTAAAAACCAAACAACAGCTATGAGGCTAATCATAGCATAAAAATGGGATTTTGTCAATCCTCGCACCTAGTTCAAATTAGCGTTTTGACCAGATAGAAATTTGGCTCTGTTCAAACGTTTTTTGCCAACTGTTGGGTTCGGCTAGATTCTCGAATCTGACTCGATTTTCCTGACTGGTGGTTATAACGGCAGTTATTTGGTTTTGATCCAAGAAATTGTTAAAAACATCAGCTTTATCCGTAGTCCGCCAAGCTATGTATTGGTCGTACCTTTGCCAGTAGTCAGGCGTTTCGTGTGCGTGGCCGATCCATACATGGAGCCCGGTTTCAGCAGGAGTCCAGAGGTTGACCCAAAGGTCATCGGTAATGATCATCTGGTTGTTTGGATTTGTTTTCAAAAAATTCCAAGCTGAGAATAAGGCATCGCTTTGGTAAAAGGTATAAGCAAAGTCGGGTCTTAAGGTTGCCAACTGAATCTGGAAAAGATAAAGGTAAGGAGCGCAAATAAAAAGGATGAAAAATAAAAGATAAAAAAGATGTTTGATACTTGTGCGCCATTTTGAAAAAATGGATTCGCTCACCATCAACCAATAAGGCAAGGTTAAAATCACGCCAGCTAGGAGCAGGCCTTGGGTGTATTTGCGTTGCCAAGGGAACGGCAACATGAGACAGATGAGGGCACTCACAATCCAAAATAAAACCCAGGCAGGAAATTTAGACCAAAAAAATTCTGAGGGGACTTTGCGCGCCAACAATCGGCTGGTTGCCCAGAAAAGGGGGAGGAGTGCGATTAACCAAGCCCAGATTGTTCCAAGATGCAATTGGTTGGATATCAAAAAGTGATTTTTAAAAGCTGAGTCCATGAAGGCCACATAGATATAGTATCCAGTAGCTGGGATTAAAGATACGCATATAGCCAGAAAATAAGGCAGAGATTTTGTTTTATCTTTTTGGTAATAAGTCACAACTAAACAGATCAGAGCTTGGAGACCCAGGAGCGGTATAAAATAAGGATGGAGCCAGGTAAAAAATACGATGACTAAAATCAAGGGAATGAGACGGTTTTGTTTTTTTAAGCAAATCACTTCATATATCCAACGCACAGCTAATAACTCCAGGGCAAAAGACAAAATCATATGGGCTCCGCCAATCAGGACTGGCGCTGCGCCAAATTCAGTTGTCAGATCGGGCGGGATTGGCCCAGCCGACTTCAGGTCAGGCCCTCCCAAATCACTCCAAGCCGAGTAGATCCAACCAAAACTTAAGCCACTGAGCATGAAGAGAGATGTTAAACGCGCCCAACGCTCGCTAGTGACCAGGCTCTTGGCAGTCGCGTAAACAATAAAGGCAAGGATTATTGTACAAAGCCAACGCAATATTTCGTGAGTCACCACAGGCGATAGGCCGGCACGCACAAATAGGCTACCCAATGACCAGAAAATGTCGAACCGAGGGGTTTGAGGAAAGTTGTTATATAAATTGAAAATTAAAAAGTGAGTTTTACCTTGTAAAAGATAATTCAGGTATACCGGGTAGTCGGTTATGTTAAAAGCCAGATGCCCCAACCAGCGGAAACCCTTAGGTGTTGAACTGATATAGGTAATTAAAGATGCAACCTGATAGCCAATCAAGAGGGCTGCTAAAACAAAACCAAACCACCATTTTTGCCACCAGGTTTTAAGGGCAGCCTTATTCATGGTCTGTATTGTATGGCCAAAGACGAGGAAGGTCTATTTTCTTTGCCAAACTGCTGATCCTAATGATTCGTAGGCTTCTTCCCACGTTTGCTTATCCATCAAGGCCTCTAATCTTTTAACTTGATCAGGGTCAGTGGCAATAACTTTAGTTATGGGAGTTTTGTCTAAAAAGTTTTTAAAGCCCAAAGCGTCTCCTGTCTTTGTCCAATCAAGATAAGGCGTAATTCTGGATTTGAAGTCAGGGGTCTCATGTTCATGGCCTATCCAAACTTTTTGAATTGTATAAGCTGGGGTCCAATAATTTGACCATTGGTCAGTTGCCAAGAACAAGTCGTTTTCCTTGGAAGTTTGCTGGATATAATCCCAGGCTTTAAAAACTTCTAAAGATCGATAAAAGTTTTTAGACCAGTAGGGATCAGTTACCATGAAGACTTGTGTTTGGAAGAGGTGGATGTATGGAAAGGCGATAAGGATAATCAAACAGAGCTTGAATGGCAAAATGATTTTTTTGGAACTAACTTTATCAGCTAACATTAACCAAAAGGGAAGAGTTAAAATAACTAAAGCCGGCAAAAGCCCTTGGGTATACTTGCGCGTCCAAGGAAATGGCAAGAGCATGCAGATCAAGGCGGCTATAATCCAGGCCATGACCCATTTGATATCAGTACACTGCCGACGATAAACCATCCATCCGGCTGCAAATATAAATGGCAAGAGCATTATGATCCAAAAATACCAGGCGTCTAACGGCAATGAGTTGATTTGAGTCTGGTGAACTCGAAAACCTTGGTCATTTACCATGATCCAAAAATAATAAAAGACAAATGGCAATAAACTAAGATTTATTAAAAGAGTATAGAGCAAGGGAACCTTCCAGTTATGAGATTTGAGACTCGCGAAAAAGGCAATTAAGGAAATCAAGCCAAAAAGAGGGATGAAATACGGATGAAAAGCTGATAAGACGAGGATTGCCAAGCAAGCATAGAGCAGGCTCTTCTTATTAATTAAAAATATTGCCTCCCAGATCCAGCGGACGATCAAGAGTTGCAAGGCAAGTGACAAGATCATGTGCGCACCGCCCAGTAAGGTGGGAGCAACGGCAAATTCACTGGCTAAGTCTGCCGTGGCCGGTGAATGATGAGTCCATTTGTCTGCCAAGCCCATCCAAAGGTCGTAAATCCAACCAGTGCTTAGGCCACCGACAATCAAAAGTGATGTAATGCGTGCATGTCGTTCGGTTTTAGTGACGACCTTTGCTGTTGCGTAAATTGCCAAGCCTAAAATGATCGTGCATAGCCATCGTAATATCTCATGTGCCCAAAGCGGGGTCAGCCCGAACCGCATGAGTAAACCGCCCATGGACCAAAATAAGTCGAAACGAGGTATTTGCGGGAGATTGTTGAAGAGGTTGGTAATCAAAAAAGAATGTTTGGCTTGGGCCAGGTAATTCAGGTAAACAGCCATATCACCGGTATTGAAGATACCGGCTCCCAACCAACGATAGCCCGGCGGAGTGCTTAAGATTGGAACAAGGACAGTCGATATTTCAAAAACAATCAGGCAGGCTGCCAGCAACAAACCGAACCACCAATTCTTCAATAAATCCTTCATTGCTTTATAAGCGGGACCACGATGCGATAATTGATAGCCCCTTTCTCTGTGCTCCGGGTAGCTTCAGCTACGATAGCCGGCACTAAATAGTCATAACTATAATCTTGAGTTTTAGGCAGCCTGACAAAAGCAAAAGATACGGCACTGATTTCCTTAAATCCTGGTACAGGTCCCGCTAATCCGCCGTTTTCCAGCAAACTACGCATTTCGTCGGTCGTGATAGTTTGGTAATCAGACCGCTGGGGATCAGAGGGCAGCGTCATCCAGCCAAAAATCATTTCACCGGTTGAGGCATTGATTAGCATTTGGCCACCAAGTTCCGGGTTACCGTCTTTATCTAAAATATTCCATCCATCAACCAAGCGTTCAAAGGTGACCGGAACAACGCTCGGGTAGGCATTGGTTACACAACCGGTTGTCTGGTCGTTGGGCAGTGTCGGAGGGGCTTGCTCGAACATTTTATCCCAAGGATTAATGGCAGCAATTTGACTACGGACTTCGGCAGGTAAGCAGCCATGCAGTTGGTCGGCTTTGGCCAACCACGAATCCCAAGCCGGTACCATTTGTATATTCCGCAACACGCGCTCATCTACACCGTGTTGTTTCAGGAAAACATCAACCTGGGTTATCAGCCGGTCTTTGCCCATCCAGCTTGATGATGTGCGTGATAGGTTTTTGGCTTTGGGGTTTGTGAATGAGAGCTTATGTTCGTTGGAAAAATATTGCCAAACCAAACCTTCGGAATTAGTCCAAGTTATCGTATAACCTAAGTTGTTAGTGTCGTCGCCGATTAAGCCGGCCGGTAAACCAATGGCTTGGGTCAGGTTTTGGAATTCAGTCAGATTCAAGCTGCCGTTTGGCAAACGTACAACGGTAGCTGTTGATTGCAAGCTCGGAAGATCTGCCTTGATATTAACCGCCCCTTCAGCTTGGCCACTAGGCAAAGTTATCTTGGGCAATGCGCCAAAACCACCATGTTGGGCAGTGGCTCCTTGGGTATCAGGCGGGCCAAGGGGTTGGGCGACTTTGGGTACGGAGATGGTGGGAGTGCAACCGGCTGCAACCAGGGACAGAAAAAGCATGGGCACTAAAATCTTTGGTAAACGCATATTATTATTTGATTATATCGCGTTGCGGGTTTTAAGGGTAACCCACCTGACCTTGCCTTTAAAATGGGAGGAAATAAAAAAACGCCGCGGGGGCGTCAGTGGAGGGTGCGGTTGATGGGGATTACATTGGAGGCGCCATCCTCAACCCATGAAGAGATGGAGGATTTGAACTCCAGGCTTGTCGCATCGGCTACCGAAAGTACGTATCCGTAAAGAGTTGCATAGGCTTCTTGGAGTTCACGTCTTTTTTCGAGGATGGGCGCGTAGCCTATCTGCATCAGGCGTTTGAGCCCTTTTTCGGATTCCTCCGAACCATTCAGGGCTTCTGTTTCGAGTTCGGCCGCCAGACGTATTATGAAAGTTCTTTGGTCTGGCTTGATAGACGCGCCTACCGATAGGCTCGCACGTCTGGTCAGGGCCAAGAGTCCGGCGATCATCAGGTTCTTCCGTTGGGTCTCGGTCCGTGGGATAGATTGGCCGGTAACTGGGTGGGCGTACAAGACCCGGCCCATGAGCATGGCCAACGCGTCGATGACCACCTCGCGAGCGTGGACCTTATCGGTTTTGCTCGCATAGGCTGGTAGCGAGACTGATCTGAGTACTTCCCTCACCATTACAGGGTTGGCTAAATGGCATAACTCGTGCCAGACCAGGAGATTGGCTGACTCGAAGGTGAGGCGCATGGATGCCTCATCCTCGTCTTCTTCGATTTCGAGCCAGGTGCTGGCTGTGACGAGTTGAGGCTGGTTGGCCCTTAGGCCTGCCTCAATCTGCGGGGTGAGTACGTGGCCGAGCGTCGAGTGGGCCGAGGCGTAAGAGCCTGAGATCTCGCCGCTCATCACTGAGCTGGGATCAACCTCGCAGTCAAAAAGGCCATTGAAGACCGTTGTGATCTGCCAGCATCGTTGGTCGATTGCCGCCCGCATAATCTCAAACGCGGTTGTCATCTTGCTCCCCCTTTCAAGGGACTGAACTATTTCAGCCGATGGATATTAAAGCCGTAATTTTCAAGATTTGTCAACTCCCGCGATGTCCCTTGACATGTTTTAAGTTTAGTCTTATATTCCTAGTTAACCACTAGGTTATATGAACTCACTATTCCGCGTTTCGGCGCGCAACCATGCCGGAATGATAATGATGACCATGCTCGCCTCGGCCAAAGGCGAGTTCTTGAGTTTGCAGGAAATCGCTGATTGTATGCATCTTTCGCAGGGGTTTTTGGAAGAGATCGCCATGTCACTGAAGAAGGCTGGTTTGATCAGCGGCCGCAAGGGCCCAGGCGGGGGATACCAGTTGGCCAAGCCGGCTGCCAAGATTACAGCCGAACAGATATTGGTGGCTCTCGAAGGCCCTGTCATGTTTGTGGATTGCGCCAGCGGCCATTGCCCGGTGGCCTCAGCTTGTTCTTCCAAGTCGCTTTGGAGCTTTTTGCAAAAAGATGTTATTGCGTCTCTTAAAAAAACTAATTTGGCGCAAATTACCATCAAATAATATGAAAAATAAAAAAAATATTTACCTGGACCATGCGGCCGCCACGCCGCTCGACCAACGTGTCTTAAAAGCCATGCTGCCTTTTTTTGATAAGACTTTTGCCAACCCATCCTCTTTACATTCACCTGGCCAAGCTGCCAATAAGGCAGTTATGCAAAGCCGCAAATCAATCGCCACGATTTTGAATGGTCATGCGGACGAGATTATTTTTACTTCGGGCGGTACAGAGTCAGACGGCCTGGCCATTCGGGGAGTTTTGGAAGCAGCCGTGCCAAAGCTTGGGTGGGACGGTTCAACACAAGTGCCGCATGTTGTGACAACCGCCATTGAACATCATGCAGTACTTGAGCCTTTGATGTATCTTCAAAAAATCGGAGCCATTAAACTTAC
>JAJZQU010000061.1 GCA_021806685.1 bacterium
CTCGGATGTATAGCAACCGCATATATCCCGGGGTACGCGTCTTGGGCGTTAGGGTGGATGGCTTGAGTAAAGAAGAGGCTAAGCGCCAGTTGGATAAGGCGGTTGATGCGGCTTTGGAAAAAGGCTTGGTTTTCGTTTTGGATAATAAACAAGAGACTATCCAAGTATCATCCGACAGCGATCTGCCCGACCTGATTCGATTTGATTTGGACAAGGCGGTTGAAGATGCTTATAACGTCGGCCGTGTGAATGCCATTCCTAAAATTGCGATTGAAATTTTAGCAGCGCGTATCCATCCCAAACAGGTGGCCGTAAATGTCGATATCGACCAGGACCGCATCAAAGAGGCTTTGACTCTCCAATTTGCGCCCAAATTACCCGAGCCCAAAGACGCAACTTTCTCGATTGATGCCAAATCAGGAGCCGGGCCAATGGTCCGGGTTTTGCCGGAAAAAGAAGGCAAGACTTTGGATCTGGCCGGAGTTTTTGAAAAGCTTCGCCAACAAGCGGCTGTTCTGGCTTTCCAGCCCATAACCCTGCATGTCACTAAGTTGGCAGCCCAAAAAAAATCATCAGATCTCCAGCCTTTGGTGGATAAAGCGGAAGAGATGTTGAATAGGCCTTCCTTGAAGTTTACGTATGAAGACAAGGTTTACAAAATTCCCACTTCCACTTTGGCAACTTGGATTATAGCTGATCCAAAAAGTGATTCTGTGACCATAGACAGCTCAGCTTTTGCCACTAGCATACGGGCTATCGTCAAAGGGGTTGAATCAGAAAGTAAGAACGGCAATCTCGAGGTTAAAGACGGCAAGATAGTTTCATTCACTGCTTCAACTGTCGGCAAAAAAATTAATATCGATAAGACTTTGGGGTCGGTCTTAAGCTCTTGGCCGCCATCTTCCACTTTTCCTTTGATCGTCGAGGAGGAAAGGGGAGCTATTTCGGGCAATGATTTGGACCAGTTCGGCGTCAAAGAGCTGATTGGGGTGGGCGTATCCAATTTTGGCAATTCTCCGCCCAACCGCATTAAAAATATCAAAAAGGCGGTTTACGAAAGAGTGAACGGCGTCTTGATCGCCCCAGGCGAAGAATTTTCAATGTTAAAGACTTTGGGGCCAGTAGACGGAGCCCATGGCTGGTTGCCTGAACTTGTCATTAAAGGCGACAAGACAATGCCCGAGTTTGGCGGCGGACTGTGCCAGATTGGCACGACCATGTTCAGGGCTGCTTTGGCTACAGGCCTGCCTGTCACGGAAAGGCGCAACCATTCTTATCGCGTCAGCTATTATGAGCCGGCCGGGACGGACGCTACCATTTATGAACCCTCACCAGATCTAAAATTCAAAAATGATACTGGCAAATATATCATCCTCAATGCTTATATTAAGGGCACGCAGATCTACTTTGAAATGTGGGGGACCAAGGACGGCCGAAAAGTCAGCCAGACCAAGCCCAGGATTTACAATATCGTGCCCGCCCCTCCCACTAAGCTGACTGAAACCGAAGAGCTGGCCCCGGGCAAGAAAAAATGTTCCGAATCCGCCCATGCAGGCGCTGATGCCGAGTTTTCCACGACGGTTGAATATTCTGACGGCCGTAAGCGTGAGGAGACTTTTTCCAGCCATTATCGCCCTTGGCAAGCTGTTTGCCTGATTGGCGTTGCTAAAGGAACCCTCGGAACATCTACAAGCACGGCACAATAACCAGGTTGTGGTATAATTGTTGCCGTATGCACCAAGATTTGCAGTCAAATTGGTTGTCTTCCGAAGAAGAGGGCCAACTTTCGGTAGATGTCTTCCGTGACGGAGACATGCTAGTGATCCGTTCATTGGTGGCCGGGGTAGCGCCGGATGACTTGGATGTTTCCATCAGCAGTGACTTACTGACTATCCGGGGTAAGCGTAAAAATGAGAAAAAAGTCACTTCAGACGATTGGTTTTACCAGGAGTGCTATTGGGGCTCCTTTAGCCGTTCAATAGTCCTGCCTTGCCATGTGGCAGCCGACCATGCCGAAGCCCAGCTCAAAAACGGCTTGCTTGAAGTTAGGATTCCCATCCGTTCAGACGGTAGGCAAGTTAAAGTTAAGTGGGGGTAGGGAATAGTTAAAATTTGTCCCCAACCGGCTGTTTTGGCCGGTTCTTTTTTTGCCTCAACCATGATATTCTATTATGGCCTTATGCAGGAGGAAACCAAAGGTTTGAAATTGGCAATAAAGCAACATTGGGACCAACTGGACAAGAAGCAAAAAAGCTTTTTTGTAGTATTTGTTTTATGTGCAATCGTGGCTTTAGTTTTTACATACTCAAGTGTCCGTGAAGGTGTTTATGCGCCCTTCCGTATTTCCATCAAAGAACTGGAAAACAACAAGAGCATGCTGAAAGATTCAGCTACAGAGAAAGAGAATTATCAAAAACGCACTGACACAGATGGCGACGGATTATCAGATTGGGATGAAGAGCATATTTACCATAGCTCGCCTTATCTTTGGAGCACGGCCGGTGACGGATTGCCCGATAACGTAAAAATTGCCATGGGTGAAAACCCGTTATGCAAGCACGGCGAGACTTGCACCGTGGAGGCAATGAGTTTTAACTTGCCGACCACGACCTATCCTGGCGGAAATATGCAGGACAGTAGTGTCAAGGGAGATTTGGGAAATATTATCATGGGTGACAGCCAGGCAGGCCAGAATTTTAGGCAAACTGCAAGCGAGGCCGGAGTTGACATGAGCCTGGACAGTTCAATCCCACGCGACCCGGCGCTATTGCGCCAGGCCTTGCTGCAAACCGGCCAAGTCACCCAGGCTGACCTGGACAAGGTGTCTGACCAGCAGCTCCTGCAATACTTTGATGAGGCTAAGGTTGAACTTTTGAAGAATAATCCGAACTTGTCTGCCAGCTCTACTGCTACAGGAAGCAAGAAAAGTAACACCAACAGCAACCCGGCCGTTGAGTTGCCGAATTGATTATGCAAAAGAATGTCTTCGAAATCGCAAAGAAGATAATAGTTTGCCTGGTCATCCTGGCCACTTTTGGAGCTTTGGTTGCTCCGTTCAGCCAAGCGTCTGCGCAAATCAATTTGCTGAATTACGTGCCTGACCCCGGCCCCACTCCGCCTTTGGATTCTGACCCAACGGGTTGTATAACAGTGGAAATACAAGAATTGGCCGCTCCATAG
>JAJZQU010000019.1 GCA_021806685.1 bacterium
TGATAAGGGCACGGAAGCCATTGTCAAAGAAATTCGCGAAAAGATTGCTAAGCCGGTTAAGGACCAAGAAATTGAAAATGTTGCGACCATTTCAGCCAATGACCCGGAGATTGGTAAAATCATCGCTGAAGTCATGCAGCAAATGGGCAAGGATGGCGTGATCACAGTTGAAGAATCACAGACTTTTGGCATTGATAAAGAAGTGGTGCTAGGCATGCGCATCGACAAAGGTTATGCCTCACCATACCTGATCACTAACTCTGATCGCATGGTAGCTGAATATACTGACCCTTACATTTTGATCACTGACAAGAAAGTCAGCGCCATCCACGACTTGCTGCCAATCCTTGAAAAGATTGTGCAGACCGGCAAAAAGGATATCGTCATTATTTGCGACGATATTGAGGGAGAAGCTCTAACAACCTTGATCGTCAATAAATTGCGCGGAACTTTCTCGGCTTTGGCCGTCAAAGCCCCTGGCTTTGGTGATCGCCGCAAGGAGATGTTGGCTGACATTGCGACTGTGACCGGTGCCACGGTTATTACCGATGAGCTGGGACGCAAGTTGGACTCCGTGACCATGGAAGATCTGGGTTCAGCCCACAAGGTCATTGCAACCAAGGACCATACGACTTTTGTGGAAGGCAAGGGAGACCAAAAGAACGTTGATAACCGTGTGGCCCAGATTCGTAAACAACTTGAGAACACTGACTCTGATTTTGACCGCGAAAAGCTGCAAGAACGTTTGGCCAAACTGGCTGGCGGTGTGGGCGTGATTAAAGTCGGTGCTGCCACAGAAGTTGAAATGAAGGAAAAGAAAGATCGCATTGATGATGCTGTGGCTGCCACTAAAGCTGCTGTGGAAGAGGGGATTGTACCGGGTGGCGGCGTGGCCTTGATACAAGCTATGGTTGTGTTAGATAGCCTCCAGCTTGAAGGAGATGAAAAGGCCGGTTTATTGATTTTGAAAAAAGCCATTGAAGCTCCGGTTTATGCCATTGCCGAGAACGCCGGCCGCAAAGGCGACGTGATTGTCGAATCAGTCAAAGCCAGCGGCGGCAAGTTGGGTTATGATGCCGCCAAAGATGAGATGAATGTTGACGTCGTAGCTCGCGGCATAATCGATCCGGCTAAAGTGACGCGTTCAGCTTTGCAGAACGCCTCTTCGGTTGCCGGAATGTTCCTGACAACCGAGTGCGTGGTCACTGATTTGCCGAAAAAGGAAGCTCCGGCCGTACCTAATATGGGGGGCATGGGCGGGATGGACTACTAACCGCCTTATTGATATACTATCCCCATCATTCATTGTTAATTATTCATAAAAAACCTATGCCAGAAGAAGCAAGCGCACCCGTCAAAATGCATTTTGACGAGAAAGACGTTAAGGAGAACTCCATAATTGCCGCTTTGAGTTACATCGGCATTCTCTGTTTAATTCCTCTCTTGGCCAAGAAAGATTCCAAGTTTGCCCAAGAGCATGGCAAGCAGGGTTTGGTGCTTTTGATCGCCTGGGTCGTAGTTGTGGTTGTTGGTTGGATCCCGATTTTGGGATGGATCGTTGGTTTCTTTGGGAGCATCCTTTTACTGGTTCTCTCTCTGGTAGGCTTTATCAAATGCCTCATGGGTGAGTTCTGGGAGGTTCCTGTCTTGGGCCAATATCGCAACAAGTTCAATCTGTAATTTCGTTGGTTATGTAAAGACGCCCGTTGGGGCGTCTTTATGTATATTGTCTCGACATCACCCCATTTTCGCGGTAGCATGTGGCCATGCTGGATGATTTGAAACAGCGGATTAGCGCTTTGCGCGCCAAGCTGGATGAAGCCTGGCAAGTTTTGGATTTGGCTGCCCGCAAGGAAGAAATCGGCGCTTTGGAATACGAAGTTTCTTTGCCGGATTTTTGGAACCAACCAGACAAAGCCAAAGCTGAAATGCAAAAGATGTCTGACTTGAAAAAAGAATATGACCAATGGTCAGGCTTGCGCGCCGAAGTGCTTGAGCTTGATGAACTGGTAGAGCTTTCGGCCAAAGAAAAAGACCAATCTTTTGAATCAGAAGCAACTAAGAAATTGGAAGAGCTAGAAAAAAAGTTTAGCCAGATTGAGTTTGCCATGATGTTTTCCGGTGAACACGACACTTCCAATGCGGTCGTGTCCATCCATGCGGGGGCTGGTGGCACTGATGCGCAGGATTGGGCCGAGATGTTGCAGCGCATGTATTTCCGTTATGCAGAAAAAAAGGATTGGAAGGTCAGGCTGGTTGATGAAAGCAGGGGTACTGAGGCCGGGATAAAATCTTGCACGTTTTTTGTGGAAGGCAGGCTAGCCTATGGCCACCTTAAAGGTGAGGCTGGTGTGCATCGTTTGGTTCGCCTCTCACCGTTTAACGCCGACTCGCTCCGCCAAACATCTTTTGCACTGGTTGAGGTTTTGCCCGAACTGGAAGATGAAGCTCAAATAGATATTAAGCCCGATGATTTGCGGATTGATACATTCATGAGCGGCGGCAAGGGTGGGCAATCCGTGAACACGACTTACTCCGCTGTCCGGATCGTCCACCTGCCCACTAAGATCACAGTGACTTGCCAGAATGAAAGATCACAGGCCCAGAACCGCGAGACAGCCATGAAGATTTTGAAATCAAAATTAGCTTTGCTCAAAGAACAGGAAATGCAAAAAGAGAAACAACAGCTGCGTGGCGAATTCCATAGCGCCGAATGGGGGAGCCAGATCAGGTCTTATGTGCTCCAGCCATATAGGATGGTCAAAGATTTGAGGACCGGCCATGAAACATCAGATACGGAAGGGGTTTTGGATGGCGATTTGGACGCTTTTGTGGAGGCAGAATTAAGACAAGGCATAAACCCTGGCGATTTTAGGGTCGAGATGAACAAAGAGTAGGCTTAAGTCTTGGTTGAGGGGATTGACAAGATCCCTTTTTTTGTGTATAGATAAACCCAGCTCGTTGGAGAAAGGGGAAGGTAAATGACAACAACCAATAGGCCTCCGCCCAAAGGCCAGGGTCTCGGGCCCGTAACGCGCACCAAACCCACCCGTTACCCTTGTGTGGTACTCTGGGTCTTCCAGCCGCCTGACGGCCCAAAAACTGTCGGGGTCAATGAGCTGAAAAACGAAGCTGCCTTTGTTTCGCTCATTGAGGCCATGGACTACGAAGTCCGCCAGACGGGCGGTGAATTGCTGACCTTCAAAGTCGTTCATCCTGCGTCCATCAGCCAATCAGCTACTGCTGTACGCTTTTGCAAGGAAGATGGGGAGCGGGGATCAGACGAACTGTTCTGCGGCACTTGTGGTGGCAAAACCACACTTGTCGGCTTTAAGGACAACGCCAAGAAGTAGAAGGAGGAGAGGGAAAAATGGCGCAGATAAAAATTCTCGTTGTGGAAGATGAGCCCGCTCTCGCGATGTCGTATGCAAGGATCTTCGAGAAGAGGCAGGCGGTTGTCCTCACAGCCTCAGATACTGACACTGCCATGGCGCTTTTCCGGGGAAATCCGGATATCACTGCCGTGGTTCTCGACGGCGAAGTGCCTGGCTCGATGTCAACGGCCGAACTGGCGGCTGAGTTCAGGAAGTCGTCCAAGTGTCGGCTGGTGGCGATCGTGGGAAGCCTGGATAGGTCGCACGAGCTGGTCAAGCTCTGCGATGCGTCCTGCCAGAAGCCATTCTATGCCGCCGATATTTGCAAGCTACTCGGCCTCTCTTGATTGGATATCGAGAAGAGGCCTCTTTTTATTCCTTGATTTTAGATATAAGGTTATACTGACTTATATGCAGATAATCAGTTTTGAGACAGATCAAAAGGCAGCCGTGGAACAAGCGGTCAAAGTTTTGCATAAGGGAGGTGTTATTGTCTTCCCGACAGAAACCTCTTATGGGTTGGGCTGTGACCCGCGTAATTTGGCGGCGCTCGGCAAAATCTATCGCCTTAAGGAGCGCTCGACTTCTAAGGCTCTGCCTTTAGTTTCCTGTTCGATTGAACAAGTGAGGAACATTTTTGATGTCCCCAAAGCTGTCGAAGAATTAGCTGACAAATATTGGCCTGGTCCGCTGACTATCTTGCTTGAGCCAAAGGATATGAGCCTGCGCCATCAGATGCCTGTCTTTAAAGATGGCTTGGCGGCTGTGCGCGTTTCGTCCCATCCTTTTGTCCAGGCCTTGGCTTGCTCCTATAATTTCCCGATAACAGCCACTTCAGCCAACATGACAGGCATGGCAGATCCTTATTCCATGAATGACTTGCTTAAGGTGTATGAGCCTGTAGACGCCAGCAAACAGCCGGATTTGATTATTGATGGCGGGGACTTGCCTTACAACCCACCCTCAACCATTATAAAAGTTGAGTCTGGAAAAATTGAAGTCCTTAGGCAGGGAGCGATTGAGTTATGACGCCTACAGAAATAAAAGCCGTCATGGCAAAAATTGGGGGTACTGCCAACAAGCATCTTGGTCAGCATTTTTTGATTGATAATAAGGCTTTGGAGATCGTTGTTGAATCTGCGGATATTAAAAAGGGAGATCGCGTTTTGGAGATTGGCCCTGGTTTGGGGGTTCTGACGAGCGCCTTACTTGAACGCGGCGCAGAAGTCATTGCGATCGAGAAAGACCGACGCTTTGCTGATAACCTCAGTAAGATTTATGGTCTAGAACTGCATATAGGAGATGCATCAAAAAATGATTGGGACTCAATCGTTGGCATCAAGCCGTGGAAGTTCGTCTCCAATCTGCCATACGCCATTACTTCGCTGGCTTTGCGCAAGGCCTTATATGCCAAAAACCCACCCACAATTATTGTCGTACTAGTGCAGCGTGAAGTGGCAGAACGGGTATTGGCCCGTGATGGCAAAATGTCGCTTTTATCTTTGATGGTTAAGTTGGCTTCAACAGATGCAGATATCATCCGCCGCGTGCCAGCTGGCGCTTTTTATCCGCCACCCAAAGTAGAGTCAGCGATTTTGAAGATCATGCCAACGAGTCACGAATCACGTGTCACGACATGGGGCATTGAACCAGAGGAAGTGATGAAGATGGCAAAGCAAGGCTTTGCGCACCCACGCAAGCTGTTACAAAGGAACCTGGGGATTGAAAATGGCAAATGGCAAGAACTATCAAAGCAAATTGGTTTTGATGTGAAAACTCGGGCTGAAGACCTTAAAGTTGAACAATGGGCAGAATTGGCTAAAACGAACAAAGGCTCCGGAGAGTGATCACGGAGCCTTTGAGTAGGCGGGAACCATCGGACTTCAGGTCGATGGTGAATAGGAAGGGCTAAAGGGCGATTTCCGCGGCTTGACGCGGTCCGGCTGTCCGAGCTCAAACGTGAGCTCAACCTCGAAGCAGGGGCGTCCGGCTTCTTCTGGCAGCCGGAGCCGCTCGTTGAAGTCGCAGGACTGAGGCTTCTTGTCTCTCGGCCTTGTCTTCTTTGGTTTCTTGTCAGCCTCAACTGGTCGAAGCCAGGTCTTCTTGATGCTCCCATCGGGCAGGGTGATTTCGACCGTGACAGACTTCGTTCCACTGGGCCAGAGGGAAAGGCCGGTTTCACCCATGAAGAAGATGGTGACCCAGTCGCAGGTTTCGTTGGTTTTGCCAAACGAGCTTACGACGAAGGTGTAGACCTTTCCGTTCTGCTTCGTCTTGAAGTAGAACAGAACTTCTTGCACGCTCCCGCCTCTCTGGGTTCTCCCTTGAACTTCTTGCACGCTCCCGCTGCTCTGGTTCATCCTCCGAATGAATTCGGCTTTCATCTTCATCCTCCTTACGCGGCGCGTTCCATGGCGCGGCGGGACAGGTGTCTCTCGATCTCGGGCAAGGTCTCATGTTCGAGCTTGTTGAGTTGGGCGAAGATCTTCAGGATCTCCTCGTCGTGTCGCGGGTCGACTTGAGCGCTCAAGTAAGACCACTCCTCGTACAGGTCTTGAATCTCGTCCATGATTGAGTCGCGGCGTTCTCGCACCTGGCTGGTGCTAAGTACGTTCAACGGGGCAATTGCGGGGACTTTGTCCATGACAGTCTCCTTGTGACGGCCTCGGGGAGGAGGCCGGATGGGCTGAAGGTTGGCGCTAATACCATGCGCCTTATCAAAGAATTGACTAACTTTAGCATAAAAATAAGATTTTGTCAACCCCCGCAGCCTTCGTCCTAATCGTCCTGGTCGTCCTACGTCCTTGCAGCCAATTTTGGTTAGAAAATAGGACGTTTTAGGACGGTCATGACATGGCAGGACGACAGGTTCTGAAGCCTTGACAGGTCGGATAAAAAGTCCTTGACAGGCCTTATGTCTTCGGCTAAACTTCTCGCACCTTCAAAAACAGTAACCAGTAACTGGCAACGAGTGCCGAAACCCGGTCCCGTTGCGTGTTATTAGCTGCTGTGGCTGATGCTGTTTGGACAACAGAAGAGTGATCGTCTAAGGAAATACGTTCTTCAATCCCTTGATCGAGCTATGCTTGGTCATGGGTGTAAGTTATAAAAAAAGACCCTCGCATCTCTACCAGGAGTGCGAGGGGGATGATGATCTGATTATGTCAGGTCATTACTGAGAGTTTGATCCTGGCTCAGGACGAACGTTGGCGGCGTGTCTAAGGCATGCAAGTCGAGCGGATTTTATAACGTAGCAATACGTTGTGAGATTAGCGGCAAACGGGTGCGTAACACATTGGTAATCTACCCTCCAGTCGGGCACAACCACGCGAAAGCGTGGCTAATTCCACGATGGACATGCGGGGGCTATGTCATTCGCATGTAAAGCGCAAAACGCGCTGGAGGAGGAGCCTATGGCCCATCAGCTAGTTGGCGGGATAAAAGCCCACCAAGGCTACGACGGGTAGGGGGTGTGAGAGCACGACCCCCCTCACTGGGACTGAGATACTGCCCAGACACCTACGGGTGGCTGCAGTTAAGAATATTCCTCAATGGCCGAAAGGCTGAAGGAGCGACGCCGCGTGCGGGATGAAGGGCTTCGGCTCGTAAACCGCTTTTATTTGGGACGAATTCTGACGGTACCAAATGAATAAGAGGTTGCTAACTCTGTGCCAGCAGCAGCGGTAATACAGAGACCTCAAACGTTGTCCGGATTTATTGGGCGTAAAGGGTCCGCAGGTGGCCGTGCGCGTCGGGAGTTAAATGTCGGGGCTCAACTTCGACACCGCTCTCGATACGGCATGGCTAGAGACCGGAAGAGGCACACGGAATTGCCGGTGTAGTAGTAATATGCGTTAATATCGGCAAGAACACCAAAAGCGAAGGCAGTGTGCTAGGACGGTTCTGACACTCAGGGACGAAAGCGTGGGGAGCGAAAGGGATTAGATACCCCTGTAGTCCACGCCCTAAACAATGGATGCTAGATGCTGGGAGTATCGACCCTCCCGGTGTCGTTTAAAAAAGCTAACGCATTAAGCATCCCGCCTGGGGAGTACGGCCGCAAGGCTAAAACTCAAAGGAATAGACGGGGACCCGCACAAGCGGAGGAGCATGTGGTTTAATTCGATGGTAAGCGAAGAACCTTACCTGGGCTCGAAATGTAGCTGCAAGCCGGCGGAAACGTTGGCCGCCTTCGAGGGTGCTACATAGGTGCTGCATGGTTGCCGTCAGCTCGTGTCGTGAGATGTACCGTTAAGTCGGATAACGAGCGCAACCCCTGTCCCATGTTGAATATTCATGGGAGACCGCCTCGGATAACGGGGAGGAAGGTGGGGATGACGTCAAATCAGCATGGCTCTTACGTCCAGGGCTACACACGTGCTACAATGGCGATAACAGAGGGCTGCCAAACCGCAAGGTGGAGCTAATCCCATCAAATATCGCCTCAGTTCGGATTGGGGGCTGCAATTCGCCCCCATGAAGCCGGATTCGCTAGTAACGGCCGATCAGCAATGCGGCCGTGAATACGTTCTCGGGTCTTGTACTCACCGCCCGTCACGTCAAGAGAGTTGGTAATGCCCGAAGGTCCCGATAAGGGAACTAAGGCAGGACCAGCGATAGGGACGAAGTCGTAACAAGGCATCCGTAGCGGAAGCTGTGGATGGATCACCTCCTTTCTAGGGAGATACCGTCAGCTATACGCTGACCATTCCCGAGGTCGACGATGTATCACCGAGCTATGCTCGGAGTGACATCTCATTTCGGCGTATTTCCTTCAGATGATCACTTTTCTGTAGTTCAATCAAAAATTGAACCACCCGCCAGGGTGGTTTTAGTTTTAGCTCTTGTCGGCCGTTGTATTTTATGAGATAACTATCCGGCATTTATTAGTTAAAGCATTAGTCGGGGATTGGCGCAGTTGGCTAGCGCGCTTGCATGGGGTGCAAGAGGCCGCGGGTTCAAGTCCCGCATCCCCGACCAGACAAAAATCTCGCGTAAGCGGGATTTTTGAATTTTTAATCATTGACATTTAACCAAAATTTTGATAAGAGAACAGCGTCAATTCGTACCCCGGCGGCTGGGAGAGCCGTGTTTCGAAAAAGGGAAAAAGATCATGAAGATCAATCTTTCCTTAATTGCCGCGATTGTTGCGCTCTCGGTGCTTATGCTGGTTTGTGCCGTTGCTGACGGCTACTTGACGTATTTTGTCTTCAAGGAGTGTGGTATTCGCCTGACAGGCTTTGAAACGGCTATACTCACAGCTGCTGAATTGGCAACCATCACCATCACCTTTACATTGGTAGAGATCACAGCTTTTCTCTCCAGGATCGCGAAGAGTCTAGAGAAGAAGAACGCCGAGACCAAGTCATCGGAAGATTCGGATGAACAGGGTGACGAGTGATCACCCGCAAGGAGGTCTGCCATGTACCGAATACTGACCTGTTTGATCCTCACCATATTCCTTGGTTGCTCGACGACGCCCAAGCCCGCGCCTATCACGGTCGAAAAAGCCTTGGGTCTAGATAATGGACCTGGACCCGCCGATGCGGACGCGACGAGTGTTCCTGACAATTCGTTTGCGCGAGACTGCGGCGAGAAGGGAGACCCTGGATGTCTCAGGTTGGCTGCCAGATGCAAGCCGGTTTGGAGAACTGACCCCATTTGTCGTCCGCTTGTACGCAGGTGTAGCCAGGGCTGGCTCGGTGCAATTGCGCAAGCCTGCGATTTGGCCTTTGGCGACGAGCTACAACGTATCAATGAAGAAGTGGACAGGGCGATCGAGCTTCGTGAGCGCATGGACCAGACTCAGGGCCAAGAGATCGTTGATCCTGCGGTCAAACGCCGCCGAGCCATTCCACAGCCGCCCAGGCTGTGATGAGAACTGCTTTTCGCGCATTCGCGCTCTGACATCGTGTCGAGCCGGGTGCGCTCTTTTTTATTTATGTGACATGGAGTAAGGTGTCCGGATATGACACAAAAATCCATTGGCGAGCAGGCGCTCGAGCTACACAAGAAGCTCCAAGGCAAGATTGAGGTCAAAAGCAAGATGCCGGTCAAAGACATGGCCGACCTTTCTTTGATTTACACGCCAGGCGTGGGCACTGTCTCGACTTATCTGGCCGAGCATAAGGAGCAAATCCGCGAATATACCATCAAACGCAACATGGTCGCCGTCATTTCAGACGGCTCGGCTGTATTGGGCCTGGGTAACATCGGGCCAGAAGGCGCTTTGCCGGTCATGGAGGGAAAAGCGGCTTTGTTTAAAGAGCTGGCCGGCGTAGATGCATTCCCAATAGTCCTCGCTACCCAGGATCCGGATGAGATTGTCCAAACTATCAAAAATATCGCACCTGTCTTTGGCGGCATTAACCTCGAAGATATTTCAGCGCCGCGTTGCTTTGCCATCGAAGAACGCTTACAAGCCATGCTGGATATTCCGGTTATGCATGACGACCAACATGGCACGGCAGTAGTCGTCTCTGCGGCCTTGATCAACGCCTTCAAAGTCGTCGGTAAATCATTTAGCCAGGGCAGAGTGGTTATCGTCGGATCAGGTGCGGCCGGCAACGCCGTCGCCAAACTGTTAATCAGCTTGGGCATGGGTGATGTGATCCTTTTGGATCGCAAGGGTGTTGTCTCGCGGGACAGGAGCGACATGGATGAATATAAGAAAGCCATGGCAGTAATTACGAATAAGGAAAATAGGACAGGGGATTTGAGCCAGGCTATTAAAGGCGCTGATGCTGTAGTCGGCGTATCTGGTCCTGGATCAATCAAGGGTGAGCATATAAAGCTCATGGCAGAAAAACCAATTGTACTTGCGCTGGCCAATCCAGTCCCAGAGATTATGCCGGACGAGGCCAAGGCAGCCGGGGCTTTTGTTGTTGCCACCGGCCGATCGGATTATCCGAACCAGACAAATAATGCTCTGTGTTTCCCGGGATTTTTCCGCGGTGCGTTGGATAATAGTGTACACAAGATAACCCAAGATATGAAAATTGCGGCCGCCAAAGCCTTAGCTGCTACGATTTCTGATCCGACCCCGGATAAAATTTTACCTACTGTTTTTGACCCAGCTGTTGTAAGAGCGGTCTCTTCGGCGATCAAATAACCTTGGAAACATTGATGTTATACACAGGGTCAGTCATCTGACCCTTGATTTTATTGGGGTTTTGTCTTGCAGTCATTTCGCGAAGGCATTATACTTGGTCACATTGAGTCAAAACTCAAAACTAAATCACTTATTCTTTTCATACATTTGCACTATGGCAAAGATGACCAAGTCCCAAATGATGGGCGAGCTCGCTAACAAGACGGGCCTTACTAAGAAGCAGGTTGGTGAATTCATGGACGCCTTGGCGACCCTCGCTTACAAGGAAGTTAAGAAAGTCGGGGAGTTTGTTCTTCCTGGTTTCGGCAAGTTTGTAAAGGTTAAGCGCGCTGCGCGCATGGGCCGCAACCCGGCCACTGGCGCAACCATCAAGATTGCCGCCAAGACAGTAGTCAAATTCCGCGTGGCCAAGGCTGCCAAGGAAGCTGTACTGTAAGTACATAAGTAAACAGAAGAGAGCGTCTGCCGTAAGGCGGGCGCTTTTGTTATACTGTGCGCATGCCGGACGAGACAACTGAAAGCCCTCTTGTTAAAGGGGGAAACAAAGGGGGATTGTCAGTCGCACCTTATACCTTAAAGGTAGCCTCTTTGCCGCACGCTGTGCGCGAGGAGCCGTCTTTGCGTCCTACGCCCGCTACTTTGCAGCAGGCTTTAAGTGACTTTGGCCAAACCCTGGTCATGCGGGCTTCTGATGAGTGCCGGGTCTTGCCGCATATCCTGCACCTGATCGGCAAGGGAGGGGAGCATATTGTTTTTGAAGATTTAAGATATCCAAACTACGTCCTGAAGGTCGACTTCATAGAAAGTTTGCCAGTGCTTTATGCCCAAACTCGCGGGCCAGAAGCGATCGAAGCGGCTGTTAACAAATTGCAGGCAAAGGCCGAGGAGCATAACCAGCGGCTCAAAATTTTGCAATCATATTTTCCATCAGGCTCAGTACCCTTGGAGTTGGTGGCAGTTAAGGAACTGCCTTTAGCCGAAGATGTGGTTTTGGGCGTCATGCACGATAGGAATTTGGATATCCCCAAAAAATTAGTCGTGCCTGAAACCATGCATCTGCTTTGCACCTTGCAACGCCGCATTGATTTGCCAAAAACCGATCGCGTCAATATCTATTCCAGTTATGCTGAGCTGAACAAAACCATTTTGCCTGAGTATTATGCCGAAGGCCATCGTCTCCTGGCCGGGCCGGAAGCCATTGGGCCGGTTGACTTACCATCACGAGAAAAAATTATCCTTTACATCTATCCATCTTTGCGCGAAGTGGTCGCCAAGCTCAAATTAGACCAAAAATTAAAAAAATCCCTAGGCCAATATGTCAGACAGGCTATGCGCTACTCGGTTGATACGGGAGAAATTATTGATATGGCCGGCGGAGGCAATGTGCTTTTCATAATGAATGAAGATAAGGAATGGCAGCCATTTTTAATGGATGCGCTTTCACCGTCAGACCTTAATTTTAAATTGCTTAAACAGTCGGCTCTGATGATTAAGCATGGCCAAGAGCTCGACGTCCATGCCAAGGCCAACACTTTAAATGTCATTAACTACATTCGCTTTGCCAATGCCCTGGCCATACTGGCAGGCATTCCTGACAGGCTTGATGTACCGGGCATGTTAGAAGCTACGTCAGAGGCTTGGTACCAAGGCCTCGTTATAGAGAAATATTTTGACGTTTATACGCCTAAAAAGATGCAGGATAAAGCCGTTGACAAGAAAGGGGTTGATGAGTAGGATAACCACCGTTCAGGACGTTTAGCTCAGTTGGTTAGAGCGTTCGATTCACATTCGAAAGGTCGCAGGTTCGAATCCTGCAACGTCCACCATCAAAAACCCCCGAAAGGGGTTTTTGCGTTATATACATTGTGGATATTCAAGTCAAAGAACTCGTGGTATAATCAAACCGCTTTTTATGAAAGATCTTAAACCAAAGGGCCGCGTTATTAAGACAAGGAAAGCGGCCAATAGCCCGGCGCCCGGTCCGTGCGGACATTCGCATTGCGGTGAAGTCTGTAAGGTAAGGTATATCGGAGCCGTGACTTCCATTCGTGACCACCACATTATGCATGTGGCACGCGGCATCTCGCATGTTTGGACAGCGGCTATTATCGCTGGTTTGGCAGTGGTCTTGACCGGTGCCGTGGCTTTTTCTTCGGTCAATGCCGCCAACCAGAACCGCGACGATGTGCGTACGGCCCAATCCACCAATTTATTATTGGATAAGATGCAATCTATTGAAAGCCGGTTGAACGCCTTGGAAAATCAGGTCCAGCAGATGTCAGCTAGGCAGCAAGCCCAAAACAGCCCTCCAGCCTCAATAAAAGCTGTTTTTCCGGCTACTGAGCGGCCGTAGAGGGTAAGGAGATTGACGGGTCTTTTAAAATCTGCCCCTTTTTGGTATCCTGTGGACGAAGGGATGGCAGGCGAGTTCTACGAACGGGTTCTGGCGAGGATGCCGTTCGAGATCTCACCTTCCATCCTTTTTTCATATGTCATTCCGAGGGAGTAGCAACGAGTCGAGGAATCTTAGTTAACGAAGATCCCTCCACTCCACTTCGTTGCGGTCGGGATGACAGAGTAGCTATATGCCCCGCACCAACCAACCTCGCATTTCAAGTATGCCAGGCGACCGGCAAGAGAGGATAGACCACGTTAAAGCACAACGTTGGCAAGATTTGGAATTGGTCTTGGAGCAGATTGATGACCCGCATAATATCGGTGCCATACTTAGGACTTGCGAAGCAGTTGGCATCCAAACAGTGCACTTAGTCTATTCTGACTCTAAACCTCCGCGCTTGGCAGAGTTGGTTGATACTGCCATGTCAGCCGTTAAATGGTTGGATATTAAGAAATGGGAAAGCGTGGCCGCTTGTGTCAAAGATTTGAAAAAGCGTGGCTTATCGATCCGCGTCACTGCTCTTGTGTCCAACGGAAAGCCACAATGGGATTTTGATTGGACTAAGCCGTCAGCCATTGTTGTTGGCAACGAAAAATCGGGCGTATCACCCGAATTTTTACAAGCCGCTGATGAAATAGTGACTATTCCCATGCGCGGCTTTATACAATCTTTAAATGTTTCTGTCTCTGCAGCTGTTGTGATGGAGGAGGCGTTACGACAACGATTGTCTTAGCGACTCAATCGCATGGTCCTTGGCTTCCAAGAGAGGCTTGGCAATGGCGCCGCTGGCGCGCAGGTGGGAGCCGTCGAGGCCAAGCGGGCGGCCAATGACATTGGCAGCATAAGGCGGTTGGGCAAAGAGGGCCAAGCGGGTCGTATAAGCGTCATGCTCTACAAAAACAGCCGTGACCTTGGCATCCGGTACAAAGGCAATCAATTCATTTACCAGCTCGTCCAGGCGGGCTTCGGTTGTCCCGCTGTCCAAAATATCCTGGCGTGAAAGGGTAGTCCAAACCAAACCACGTGAACGGTCATGCTCCAACCTGGCTAAAGCGCGCCCCCAGAGCTTGAGCGTGTTGACTTGGCGTGTGCGCCAGAGACCGTGCACGATATTTTCCCTGTCAGCGCCCAAGGTGATCAACCGGGCAGCTTTTTCCAAAGTGCTGGGAGTGACTTTAGATGAGCGGAAGGAATTGGTGTTGGCAATCAATCCAGCGAGCAGGGCAGTGGCGATTCGATCATCAATTTTTTTATTATCCCAATCCTCGAACCAACCCAAGGCCATTTCAGAATTGGATGTAGCGGCAAGGTCAACCAAATTAATCGGCGCCCAGTGTTCGTTCTTGGCATCATGGTCAAGGTTGATAATGGGCAAACGGTGTATGAAATCAGCCGGTTCGCGGAAAACGGCATTTAGGGTTTGCCTGTCAGAAAAGCCAATGGCAATGATGGCTTCGTAACGGTCCTCGCCCGGGTGGAGAGAAATATCCTTGGTTTGCCATTCGCCTGATTTGGGCGTGAGCAAAATTTCCAGTTTACCGTCTTTAACATCGTAAACCATTTCATGGACAGGGGTCTGGGTAACGTCGAGTTTTATTTTCAGGTCACGCAAAGCACTCAGGCGAGGTTGGATCTTATCGTGCGAAGGCAAGAAGGCAGGAATCTTTTCAAGGTTAATTTGCGGGATAATGCCATCAGCCGGAATTTGGTGGGCCGTCAGGTACGATAAAACTGCGGCCATGGTAGCCATGGTGTCTTGAGTGGGATTTTCTGGAGCCAAAACCAGTGTGCGCTTGGCGCGCTTCACGGTTTCGGTCGCTTGTTGGAATATTTGCCAGGCCATGTTTTTATCCATTCCCTCGGTCTCTGCGGCTTAACCTTAGGCGCATTGAAAATTTTAGGGAATTGGATAACTTACCGTAATTTTAGAGATATGTCAATCCTTTGACATGTTATTAACTCTAGCTTTAATCTTAGCCAATTATCTTGTCAAAAACACCTGACAAAAAGAGTGGCTAGGTTGACTGTAAGCTGGAAGTTCTGTCTATAAACCTATAAAAGACACGTTTGCCCATTTCAACAAATACCCCGTAACCCAGGACAATCAGAAGGATGTAACCAACGACTTTAAAGTTCAATGGCAAGAATTCAAGGCTATCACCCAAAGAAGTGTTAACTACCAAAAGGGCGATTCCAATTGAGACTAAGCACATCAAGGTTAAGATTTTACTTGGCAAGTTAGTCAATAACGTCCTTCTGGAACGCAGGAGCAGGATAACGACCACTTCGGTAATTAGTGATTCAACAAACCAGCCGCTGCGGAAAAGAGGAACATTGGCATGGACAATAAAATACATTAGGCCAAAAGTTGCGAAGTCAGCCAAGCTGGAGATTGGCCCAAAGAACCACATGAAAGTTGAAATGTGCGAGATGCTCCACTTACGCGGCTTGGCCAGGTCTTCGTCCGATACGCGATCAGAAGATATTCCGAGCATGGGCAAATCACCAAGCAGGTTAAGCAGCAGGATTTGGGCCGGTAACATTGGTACAAAAGGCAAGATCAGCGCTGCCCCAGCCAAGGATAACATGTTGCCAAAGTTAGAGCTGATGGTCGTATTAATGTAAGTTTGGGTATTGGCAAAAGTCCTGCGGCCTTCGCGAATGCCATCAGCCAGGACGCCCAGATTCTTTTTTAGCATTATGACATCAGCCGCTTCTTTGGCCACATCAATGGCATTGTCAAAAGAGATGCCGACATCAGCCGCTCTGAGTGAAGGCGCGTCATTAACGCCGTCACCCATAAAGCCGACTGTATGGCCGCGTCGTTTAAGGGCTTGGATGATGCGCAATTTTTGGGACGGCGTAATGCCCGCAAAAACATTGGCAGTCTCAACAGCCTTTTCGAGTTGTGCCTCATCCATGTTCTCAAGACGGTTGCCATTGACCAGGCCGGTTATAGCAAAACCCAACTGGTTGGCCACGTGGCGCGTGATGCGTTCGCTGTCACCGGTTAAGATGTTGATGTGTACATTGAGTTTTTGGAGTGCGGCTAAAGCGGCCTTGGCAGTTTGTTTGGGAGCATCGCTTAAGAGAATAAAACCAAGCAGTTCAAGGCCTTTCTCGTCCTTGGGGGAGTAGTGGTCTTTAATGCCAATCGTCCGACGGGCAACAGCAATCAGGCGATAACCTTGGTCTTGGTAATTGTCTGATATGGCTTTTAACTTTGATCGTTCCTGCGAACTTAAAGGCTTAACGCTCTGATGACGGTTAGACCAATGGTGCGAACACACCTTTAAAACTTCGGTTACAGCGCCTTTGACTACCATGCAACGATCGCCGCGGGTATGCCCCATGATGCAGCTCATGCGCCGTCGGGTGAAATCAAAAGAAACAATATCGTAGATCTTGGCTCCTTTTAAAGTGGTTGGGATGGCTTCGTGCCTAGCCCCTTCAAAAATAGCCTGGTCAATGGAGTTGGTGGCTCGCCCGCTGGAATCAAAGGCCAGGCAATGGGCGGCAAAGGCCAGGGGAGACTTGTCGGGTTTGCCTTGGGCATCAATGGAATGGCGCACCCGGATTTTGCCGACAGTCAAAGTTCCGGTTTTATCGGTGCAAAAA
>JAJZQU010000020.1 GCA_021806685.1 bacterium
GCTTAAAGCCTTTAGGTCTTACAAAATGAAGCCTATTAAGGCTGTCAGTTTAAAGCAGGCTTTTGATCAGGCAGTCAGCGTCGCTAAGCCTGGAGATGTTGTCTTGCTTTCACCGGCCTGTGCCAGCTTTGGCTTATTCAAGAATGAGTTTGATAGGGGTGACCAGTTTAATGCATTGGTCAAACATTTTTTGACTAATAGCGTAAAATGGAGGATATTATCAAATAAAGATATGGCAATACCAGCAATTTTCAAGAAAAAGAGCCTGTATATCATCCTGGTACTAGTCGTTCTGGGAGGCTTTTGGTTATGGCAAAGGCAGCGCAGCGCAGCTGCTGTCACTTATGAGACAGCTGCTGTCACGCAAGGCAGCCTTAAGCAAACGGTTGAGGTCACGGGTGAAATCAAACCAGCAGCTAGGATTGATTTGGCTTTCAAGAGCGATGGCACGCTTCTGAATGTTGATGTAAAAATCGGTGATAAAGTTAAAAAGGGCCAGGTATTGGCTGAGCTGGAAGCTGAAGACCCGACTTTTGCTTACGAGCGCGCCAAGGCCGCTGTAGCTATCGCGCAAGCTAACTTAAACGCCAAGCTGGCAGGCGAGTCCAATGAGTCAATACGCATGGCGCAGGCACAATTGGAACAATCCAAGGCTGCTTATGACAAAGCCGTTTCAGACTTGGCTAATACAAAAATTCAGGTTCAGAGCGACTTGCAAAGTGCTGAGGTTGCCTTGAGCACTGCAAAAAATAATTTGGATAATTTAGGGCCTGTCTCAGACCAAACCTTATCCAATGCCATCGAAACATCACGCACTTCATTAAAATCCGCCTTGGGGCCACTCAATACAGCTTTGACCGATGGTGATGCCATTGTCGGATCGGATGATACCGGCTCCAATGCCATGTACAGGAGCTATCTGGGCGCTGTCAGCACTGGCTCGCTGGATAAGGCCAAGGCCAGTTACCAGGTTGCCAAGACATCGAAGAATGCTGCCCAGAGTGCTGTTGGGGCGCTGACTTCACAATCATCAAAAGACGACGTATTGGCGGCTACTGATAAATTGCAAAAAGCCATAGAAGATACGCAGTTGTTTTTGAACGACGTCAAAGTTGTTTTAGCCAATACAATTCCTTCAACTTATTTTACAGCGACTGATATCTCGGCCAAGTCAACGATAATCAGTACTGATTATACCAATGTCTCATCCCAAAAAAGTACCGTGGTCACGACTAAGCAAGCGATCCAACTGGCACAGCTGAATAATGTCTCAGACCGGACTAAATTGGAAGATGCTTATAAGTCTGCACAGTTGGTTTATGACACTGCTAAGACCAATATCGACATGAAGATTACGGCTGCCGAGTCAACAGTCGCTATCCAAAAAGCGGCGGTTGAAGCATCGCAGGCGGCATTGGACCTCAAGAAAGCCGGGCCAAGGGCTGTTGACGTGGCTTCATTACGTGCCCAATTGCAAGACGCGCAGGTGGCAGAGGCCCAGGCTGAAAATAACTTGAATAACGTCCGCATCATCGCACCGGTTGACGGCACCATCACAGATGTCGTGTCAGATATTGGTGAGCAGATAACCCCCAATACGCCTCAAGTCCGCATGATTGGCACTTCACAGTACGATATCGAGGCTAAAGTGCCTGAAGCGGATATTGCCAAGGTATTAGTTGGCCAGTCGTCTGAAATCACGCTTGATGCTTATGGTGACGACATCAAGTTTGCCGGAATCGTGACAGCTGAAAATCCCGACCAAACAAAAGTCCAGGATGCCATCTATTACAATATCCGCGTTACCATTGACCCGGCAGGCCGCGACATAAAACCCGGCATGACTTCCAATGTTACGATTACGACGGGCGTGGCAGATAATGCCTTAATCATACCGCTCCGGGCCATCAAGACTGTCGGTGACAAGAAAATGGTCCGCGTCTTGGTTAATAACAAGCCACAAGACAAGGTGATAACCCAAGGCCTGAAAGGCGATGAAGGAAGAGTCCAGATTCTGAGTGGATTAAATGTCGGCGAACAGGTTATCTTGAGCGAGAAGACTGGCCTGTAATTAAGTCTATGGAAAACTCCAATCAAGAGTGTAAAAAGGACTCGATTATTGAAGTTGTCAAACTGACAAAGCAATACGAGAACGATGGGGTCGTCACCCCCGTCCTGCATAACATAAACTTTGAGATTCCCAAAGGCCAGTTTGTAGCCATCATGGGGCCGTCAGGTTCTGGCAAGTCAACACTCATGCACATCCTTGGTTTCCTGGATACTTTGACTACCGGTGTTTACCAATTTGAAGATAAGGACGTAAGTAAAATGGATGATAATGCCTTGGCGCGCTTGAGAGGGGAAAAGGTGGGGTTTGTCTTTCAGGCATTCAACCTTTTGCCAAAGGCTTCTGTACTCGAAAATGTTAAATTACCGCTCCTATACTCTGATGTCCCTGCCAGGGAATGGGACAAGATGGCCCTCCAGGCTATTGAGGCTGTTGGCTTGTCGCATCGCGTCAATAACCTTTCCAACCAGCTTTCAGGCGGGGAGAAACAACGTGTGGCCATTGCCCGTTCGCTGATCCGCAAGCCATCAATCATTTTTGCTGATGAACCGACTGGCAATTTGGATTCAAAGTCAGGCATCCAGATCATGGAGATCCTACAAAAACTCAACCTCGAGCAATGCGTAACCATCATCTTGGTGACACACGAGACTTACACTGCCGAACATGCTGAACGCGTCTTGCGTATCCGCGATGGTGTGATTGTTTCTGACGAAAAGGTCAAGAACCGCCGCATTGCCAACGATGGGGAAATGCTGAAGTAGTCTTATGCACGTGGATGATTTGGTTCATAGCGCCTATGACAGCCTGTTGCGCACGCGCGGCCGTTCGGTTTTGACGATGTTGGGTATTGTAATCGGCATTGCAGCCGTGATTTTGGCGCTTTCCATTGGTGAATCGGCCAAGCTTTTCATTTTGTCCCAAATCTCCTCATTCGGTTCTGATCAACTGATGATGGATAATGGCCCGCGGGCAGATAAGACCGGCGAATTATCTCTTTTTGTCAAAGAGACCCTGGCCATGAAAGATTACAAGCGTTTAAAAAAAGAACCTTGGGTCAAGGCTATTACAGGGCAGGTTTTCCAGACAGACCTGCTACAAGCTGGCGGTCAAGCGCGCAATGTGACTGTCATAGGCACCATGCCTGATGATGTTAAGATGAACGGTTACAGGGTTAAAGAAGGTTTTTTCTTTACTGATGATGAAGTCAACAGCCATAGCCGGGCAGCTGTTTTGGGATACAATTTGGCGGACAAGTATTTTGGTCTTGGCAATGCAGTGGGCAAAAATATAAAACTCGGCAAGCAGAGCTATAAGGTGGTCGGAGTTTTGGACAAGCTTGGAACCAAATTTTTTCAAAATTTGGATGAAATGGTTTATTTGCCTGTCACGACAGTCATGGACAAGTACAATAAACAGCACTTTACGTTCATGAGTATCCAGTCATCCATCCCGCTTTCCGAAGCCCAGCCCTTAGCTGAAATCATAATGCGTGAATCGCATAACTTGAATAATCCGCAAGGGGATTATGCCAAAGATGATTTCCATGTCGTTTCCCAGGAAGAGGCTATCAAAATCGTCGGCCAGATTACAGGTGTGCTTGAAGTTTTACTGGCAGCTATTGCAGCTATTTCGCTTTTGGTCGGCGGCATTGGCATCATGAACATCATGTTCGTGTCAGTTACCGAACGCATTAAGGAGATTGGCCTGCGTAAGGCCTTGGGTGCGCGCAGGGAAGACATTCTTAACCAATTCTTGGCTGAAGCGATTATCCTGACTGTTGGCGGCGGCGTTGTGGGCATAGCCTTTGGCACTTTTTTGGCGTGGCTCGCCATCCAGATTATTTTGACGTACCAAAGCGGCTGGCAATTTAATATCTCTTTAAGTGGCGTATTGCTTGGTTTTATTGTTTCAACCCTTGTTGGTTTGATTTTTGGTTTTGTGCCTGCCCGGCGGGCTGCCAAACTCCATCCGATTGATGCCTTAAGGGCCAACGATTGATATGAGAATCAGGGACACCATAAACATGGCTTGGTTCAGCCTGGTACGCAACAAAGGGCGTGCGGTTTTGACGATGTTGGGCATCGTGATCGGAGTGGCCTCAGTTATCTTGATGCTTTCAGTCGGTCAGGCAGCTGAGCAATATATCATGTCGCAAGTTGCCTCATTCGGGTCAGACATGATTTTTGTGGAGAACGGTCCTGGTGATGGAACGCAGGGTTCTGGCCCTCCGTCTACGTCCATTAAACAGACCTTGACCATAAAAGATTTCCGCAAACTCAAGCAGCAGTCATGGATCAGGTCAGTCGACGCTGATGTCATGTCGAGCCTATTGGTTGAATTTGGGGGATTAAGCAGAACCAGGGGGATTTCAGGTTCATCTGAAAATGGCTTGGGAATTTACGATGCAGAAATTGCACGCGGCAACTTTTTTACGGCTGAAGATGTGGATGCCAGGGCGCGGTCAGCTGTTATTGGTTCTGGCATAGCTGATGAATTTTTCGGGCAGGAAGACCCCATAGGCAAGCAGATCAAGATTGATAAACGCCCTTACCATGTAATTGGAGTCTTAAAACCAGCTGGAACGCGTTTTTTCACCAACTTGGACAAACAGGTTTATGTGCCTGTCACTACGCTCATGCAGGACTTGAATTCAGAGTATATCCAGTTTATGGCCGTCAGGATTGGCAATACACCGCCGGCTGAGGCAAAAGAGCGCATCCGTATCCTCCTGCGCGAGCAGCATAACTTGGATAACCCGACAGGGGATTTGTCGAAAGATGACTTTTTCGTATCCGGCCAGGATGATGCGCAACAACGGGCAGGCGCCATCGGCAACATTTTGCAGATACTTTTGGTTTCAATCGCTGCTATTTCTTTGATTGTGGGCGGTGTTGGCATCATGAACATAATGTTCGTGTCAGTTACCGAACGCACGCGTGAGATCGGGTTGCGTAAGGCGGTCGGAGCCAAGCATAGGGATATCCTGGGCCAGTTTTTAGCCGAGGCCATACTGCTTTGTGTTTGTGGCGGCTTAATTGGCGTTGGTTTTGGAATTAGCGTTTCTTGGTTAGGTATTAAGGCCCTTCAGGCCTTCCAGTCCCCCAATTGGGTGTTTATTTTGCCTGTAAACGGCATTATTTTGGGGTTAGGGGTATCCACTGCCATTGGCATTGTTTTTGGCTATTATCCGGCTAAAAAAGCCGCAGAATTGAACCCAATCCAGGCCTTGCAGTACGAATAAGCCCGGGGCTTGACTGGCCTTTTTGGTTTGAGGTATCCTGTTAGCACTCAATCAGCACGAGTGCTAACTATGGAAGACCACCTTGGCCAAATACTAAAACTGGTAATCGACCAGGCAATACAGACAGGTGAACCGGTTGGTTCGCAGTTTTTGGTGGACCAGTATGACCTAAAAGTCAGTCCGGCCACAGTACGCAACTATTTTGCTGAGCTTGAAGAAAGCGGATACATCATGCAACCGCATACGTCGTCAGGTCGCTTACCTACTGAAAAAGGTTACCGTTATTATCTCCAAAATTTGATTAAACCAAAGGCCCTGACTAAAAAGGAAGCCTCAGACTTATCCGAAGCCGCTAAGTTTGATAAAGAAGAAAACCGGAGACTCAAAGCTCTGGCCAAAGCCATGGCTGGGTTGGCAGAGAATGCGACTGTCATCGGCATTGGCAATATGGACAGCTATTACACCGGATTATCAAACTTGTTTGGTCAGCCAGAGTTTAAGGATTGGAATCGGATTGTTTCCATGAGCGACATCTTGGACAGGTTGGATGAAGTGCTCGGCAAGCTGCGCCATGTGCGGTTTGAAGAGCCGACGACCTTAATCGGCAGCGAATGCCCGTTCGGCGCCATGTGCGGTTCTGTTTTACTGACAGCCCCGCAAGGTTGCTTGATTGGCATTTTGGGCCCGATGCGCATGGATTATTCACAAGCCATTGCCTTAATGAAAAGGATGCAACAACTTTTAACTGAATAAACTATGAATGAAGAAGAAATAGTCAAACCAGATCTTTCGACTTCGTCAGACTCCGCTCAAGATGACAAAGGAGACGATGGGACGATGGGACGTGCAACGTGCGACGGGTGTCAGAAATGCGATGAGTATCTAGCAGGATGGAAACGGGCACAAGCTGATTACGCCAATTTGAAAAAAGAATATGAGAAAAACAAGGTTGAGATAGCTACTAACGCTAACGAGAACTTGCTTTATGAGCTTTTACCGGCCATTGATCACTTTGAAACAGCTCTCCAGCATTTACCGGACATATCGAACTTGCCTGAAGCTGAGAGGGCCAAACTGCAAAACTGGTTAGTCGGGATCACGGCCATTAAGCAGTTATGGGAACGGACTTTTAAGGAAATTGGATTGGAAAATGTCGAAACATCAGGCGAGTTCAACCCATCCAAACACGAAGCTGTTGGGCAGGAAAAGGATGAATCCAAGCCAAACAACGTCATCCTAAAGGTTATCCAACAGGGATGGATGTTCAAAGACAGGATATTAAGGCCAGCTAAAGTCATCGTTAACTCAATTGATAATTAAAATCATATGTCTAATCTAATGAAGTGGTCACCATTTTATGACCCGTTCGATAAGATGGATGAAATGTTTAAGGATCTGCCCTCAGTCTCGCTTACCAAACAGGGTCTGATACCGCCCATCGACATGTATGACACTAAAGATGCCGTAGTGGTCGAAACAACCTTGCCGGGAGCTGACCCCAAAAAAGTTAGCGTTGAAATCGAGAATGGCATCCTGACCATAAAAGGTTCTAGCGAGCGAAAGACAGAGGTTGACGAAAAGGATTATTACCGCAAGGAAATCCGCGCCGGCCAAGTCTTCCGCCAAGTTTCACTCCCGGCCCGTATCGAGGAGGGCGAGGCGCAAGCAACCTTTGAAAACGGTATTTTGAGGGTAACTATCCCAAAAACACCGGAAGCCAAAGCTAAATCAGTCAAAATTGACGTTAAAAAAGTTGAATAATTATGTCCAAAATACTAGGCATTGACCTCGGAACAACCAACTCATGCATGGCCGTCATCGAGGGCGGCCAACCAAAAATAATCGAAAATGCTGAAGGCGCGCGTACTACGCCGTCAGTTATTGCTATTGCCAAGTCAGGTGAACGCCTGGTTGGCCAGCTGGCTAAGCGCCAGGCTGCTGTTAACCCGGAAAACACGCTTTTCTCGGTCAAACGTTTGATTGGCCGCCGTTGGGAAGATAAGGAAGTCCAGCGTGACCGTGCCATGTTGCCTTACAAGATTGTCCAGAAAGGTGATGGAGTCAGTGTTGTCATGGGCGGAAAAGAATATTCACCTGAAGAAATCTCAGCCATGGTTCTCCAAAAGCTCAAGGCCGATGCTGAGGCACGTTTAGGCGAGAAGATTACAGAAGCCGTCATAACTGTTCCGGCATATTTTGATGACTCCCAGCGCCAGGCAACCAAAGTCGCCGGTGAAATTGCAGGCTTGAACGTGCGCCGCATCATCAACGAGCCGACAGCCGCTGCTTTGGCTTATGGTTTTGACCGCAAGAAGGATGAAAAGATTGTTGTTTACGATTTGGGCGGCGGCACGTTCGACGTGTCTGTGCTCGAAGTCGCTTATGATGCCGCGACTTCGCAGAATACTGTTGAGGTCAAGGCCACTAATGGCGATACGCACTTGGGCGGCGATGATTTTGACCAAATAGTCATCAAATGGGCTTTGGACGAGTTCCGCAAGCAAGAAGGTTTGGATCTTTCTAAAGATCCGATTGCCCTGCAGCGCATCAAGGATGCGGCTGAAAAAGCCAAGATTGAACTTTCGACTGCCATGGAAACCGAGCTTAACCAGCCGTTTATCACGACTGATGCCGGTGGGGCCAAACATTTGATGCTCAAACTCACACGCGCCAAGCTTGAGGAATTGGTTGGCCAACTGGTCGAGAAGACGCTTGAACCTTGCCGCAAGGCTTTGGCTGATGCCAAGCTTTCGACAAGCGACATCAATGAAGTGATTTTAGTTGGCGGCATGACTCGCATGCCTTTGGTTTTACAGACGGTTGAGAAGTTCTTTGGCAAGAAGCCAAACATCAGCGTTAACCCGGACGAAGTTGTGGCTATTGGCGCTTCTGTCCAAGCAGGCAACTTACAGGGTGATATCAAAGGCGAGCTGTTGCTCTTGGATGTGACTCCGCTTTCACTCGGTATCGAGACAATGGGCGGTGTCATGACACGTCTTATTGATCGCAATACAACCATCCCAACTTCCAAGACGCAGATTTTCTCAACAGCAGCTGACGGCCAAACATCCGTCGAAATAGTTGTTTTGCAAGGCGAGCGCGACATGTCAGCAGATAACCGCGTGCTCGGGCGTTTCTCGCTTTCCGGCATTCCAACTGCCCCGCGCGGCATCCCTCAGATTGAAGTCAGTTTTGATATTGATGCCAATGGCATCTTGAACGTCAAAGCCGTTGATAAAGCCACCAACAAAGTCTCCAACATTACCATTACTGCTTCGACTAACCTTTCCAAGGACGAAGTTGAACGCATGAAAAAAGATGCTGAAGTCCATGCGGCCGAAGATAAGAAGCGCAAAGAGTTGATTGAAACACGCAACATGGCCGAGACAATGGTTTATACGACTGAAAAGATGATGAAGGAAGCAGGGGACAAGGTCAGCGCGGACGATAAGAAAGCTACTGAAGAGAAACTTGAGGCTTTGAAGAAGCTTAAGGACAGCGAAGACGTCGAAGCTATCAAGAAAGCTGCCGACGAACTCGCGACAGTTGCCCAAAAAGTTGGTGCTGCCATGTACCAGCAGCAGCAACAAGCCCAGACTCCTCCACAGGACTCGCAGGACCCTAAGGACTCAACCGAAAAGAAGGAAGAGCCAAAAGAAGGCGAATTCCAAGATAAGAATTAAATCCCTTATGTCATTCCGACCGTAACGAAGTGAAGTGGAGGAATCTTCGTTAACTAAGATTCCTCGACTCGTCGAACTCCCTCGGAATGACAAATGCTATGCCAGATCTAAACATCAAAGCCCCTGATGAAATGCTCCAAGGCCGTTACACAAACATGATGCAGGTAAGCCATGCCAAGGAAGAGTTTGTGCTGGATTTCATGTTTGCTCACCCACCAATGGGCGAACTAGTCTCGCGCCTCATTGTCAGCCCGGCTCACATGAAGCGTATCGTGAACGCATTGCAGGACAATATCGATAAGTACGAGAAACAGTTTGGGGCAATACAGGAAGCAGGTGAGCCAAAATTACTTACCAATTAGATCTATTATTATGAATTCATTTTTAACGATAGGTGGCGGATGGTTTGCAGGTATAGCAACCCTAGTCACTGCTTTTGCGGCTTATTGGATTTATAAAAAACAAAAAATTGATAAAAAAATATCTCTTGCTAGGCTTATTCTAAACGAAGTAAGAGCGGCAGAGGAGAGTGTTGAGAGATTAGCTAAATTTGGTGTAGGTGAAAACCCTGAATATTTTGGTCCAAACTTCCCAACTAATACTTGGATGAAGGGTGGACATTTTTTTGCTGATGATTTTAGTCAAGATGAAACTCGTCAAATATTTGATTTCTATGGTCAATGTATTCTTGTTAAAGACGCACTAGATAAAATACAAGTTCTTAAAGATATCGCATATCAAGGCAAAGCGGAGGCCTTTCAAAGAAAACTTGTAGATTTAGCCGAGAGCAAGGATGTTGATACGGAGTATGTTAAGTCAAGAGATAAGGTTTACAAGAGGATTAATGATGAAAACCATTGGTTCATGGCAAGCTGGGCAACAAATCAACTCCAAAATGAGCTGAAAGCTTTTCATAAGATATCAATCACACCTTGTGGGTCAAAGTTATTAGAAATGTCAAGTGGAGAGTATTGGATTCTGCGGCGAAGAATATGGAGACGACTTAAATTGAGTTAATTGAATGCCCAAAGATTTCTACAAAATTCTAGGCGTTGAGAAAGGCGCCAGCGAGGACGAGATAAAAAAATCGTTCCGTCGTTTGGCGCACGAACACCATCCTGATAAAGGCGGAGACCAACAGAAGTTTAAGGATATTAACGAGGCTTACCAGGTGCTGGGTGATAAACAAAAGCGCGCCAAATACGACCAATTCGGTTCTGCTGCCTTTGAGCAGGGTGCTGGAGGGTTTAACGGAGCCAATGGTTTTGGCGGTTTTGGGTTTGATCCGTCGGGTTTCAACGTTAACATGGATGACTTTGGTGATTTGGGTGATGTTTTGGGTGGCATGTTTGGGTTCGGTGGCGGCGGACGAGGATCGTATAAGAAGCATGGGCATGATATTGAGACTGAATTGCGTCTGACGTTTTTAGAGTCTGTTTTTGGAGCTGAGAAAGAAATTAAAATCTACAAAAATTCAGCTTGTTCGGTTTGTCATGGCACAGGCTCTGATCCTGAAGGCAAAATCTCATCTTGCCAAACTTGCGGCGGGCGAGGGCGCATCCAGCAAGCCCAGAGGACGATATTTGGGGTTATGAATACTGCCGTGGCTTGCCCGGATTGCCAAGGAACAGGCCAACGCATTGAAAAGCCATGCAAACATTGCAGCGGGACCGGCATGGAAAAGCTGGAAAGGGTCATGAAAATCCGTGTGCCGGCCGGCATGAGCGAAGGCGAAGCGCTGCGGATTAGCAGCGAGGGTGAATACCCTGGCCGGGGCGGCACAGCCGGTGACCTTTACGTGCGCATCCGGGTTGCTGCACATCCTACCTTTAATCGCGAGGGCAATGACATACTCTCTACCGTCAGAATCCCATTTTCCATCATGGCCTTGGGTGGATCAGTCGATATCGAGACTGTTGACGGTCAAGGTTCGCTCAAGATTCCTGACGGGACTGCTTCGGGCGAGGTCTTTAAGCTAAAAAATAAAGGCGTGCCTTATGGTAATGGACACAGCCGTGGCGACCATTTGGTTACCATAGTGCCGGAAGTGCCTAATAAACTGACTAGAGAACAGAAAAAGAAACTCGAGGAACTAGGAGAATTGGGGCTGTAAGTGGCATTGTGGTATAATGTCCACATATGGACCAAATTGCGTCTTTCTTGGCGGGCATTAATTGGGCTGCGCCAAGCTGGGATCTTTTTATCTTCTTGTTTTTCATAGTAGGTTCGCTGCTTTATGGCTTTTCCCTGGGTCGCGACCGCATAATCGTCATCCTAGTTTCGGTTTATATGGCTTTGGCAGTTGTTGGTAATGCACCTATCATCAACCAGCTTAATCTAGCCTTTAACATCAACGATAACATTGTTTTGAGGATTTCTTTCTTTTTAAGCATTTTCGTGGTGCTTTTTTTCCTTTTGTCGCGCAGTGCCTTGCTCAAGACAATAGGCGAAAGTTCGGCTTCCGGCGCTTGGTGGCAGGTCATTCTCTTTAGCATACTGCAAGTTGGCTTGCTTATCAGCATCACCATGTCGTTTTTACCATCAGAGATGCTCCAGTCCTTTAGCCAATTTACTAGAGATTTCTTTATCAGTGATATTGGAAAGTCCTGCTGGTTGATCCTACCAATAGTAGTCATGGCCTTGGGACCAAAAGCCAAGAAACCCCAGGTATAACAAAGTGAGTTACAAAGAGACCGCCGTGAGGCGGTCTTTGATTTCAGTTGTCATTCAGAGAACTAAACAAAATAACTTACTTAGGATTCTGATCCAAAATAACCTGAGTGGCATTAAAACTTTCTTTTAACCTGATGTCCTCATTAGCCATAACAGCCACTGTTTGTCCTACCTTGAGGTCTGATAGTTTCAAAGGCTTCTCTGTAAACGGCGAGGGCGGAGCAGTCTTATCTCTGTCAGCTGATTTAGTCCACCTGTCCATTTGTCTGGCTTGTTCTTCGGCTGACAAGAAGGTCCTCTGCATTAAAGTGGTTGAAGCCGTAACAATAATTGTCCTGTCATTGGAAACGCCATCGATATAAGGATCAGTATCAAGATTGGTGGCCGTGACAACGATTTGTTGGCCATTAATTGATTTTATAGTGCCGCTTATTGCCGTGATAGCAATACCGGCAGGCAGGGGAGCGACCGCTGCAAATTTTTCCCTGGCAGCTTGATATCCAGCCTTGTAGCCATTTTCAAATGACTGACTGCCGAATATCTGGTCAACACCTGTGCCGCCTAAGCCCAACGAGGCCAAGCGCTTATTTTGCATCCAGGAGTTGAGTATTACTAGGACTAAAGCCGTAAACACTACTGACGAACAAAGTATGACCAGTATGTAACGGCTTAAAGATGTTGGATTATTCATAATGCTAAGCCCATTATAGCAAAAATTAGGGTTTTTGGGTGGCAGGTGTTGATAACACCCAATTTTATGATAACGGAGTTTTTAGGAAATACCATTGTTATATGCTCGCCTTGACATTTTTCTAGAAAATAGCTAGGCTTAGATATTCTTTAATAAATAACGTAGAGGCGGATTGGCCGCTAAAGCGCGATTTTACAAAGGATGGCGGAAAGCGCTATTCTTGGTATATATGTTGATTAATCAGGAAAAATACTATCAAAAAATTAAAGATCTTAATATCAGCCATTATTCTGGTGAAACCAGTTATTACTCTCGAGCACCATTGAGGGTAATAGAAAAAACCCTGTTAGAAAGATTGCCACATGGGTCAAAGATTTTAGATCTCGGTTGTGGTTCAGGTAGGTTTTCCGTTGGCGCAGCTTTACTGGGTTTAAATGTCACAGGAGCCGATATCACACCAGCGGCAATCGCATGTGCTAGAGAAAAAGCAAAAAAAGAGGGAGTTGACGTAACTTTTTTATTAGCAGATATGACGGAATTGCCTTTTGAAGATAATTCTTTTGACTTTGTATTCTGCCCCCGCTTTTCTATCAATGCTGTAGCTACCCTAAGCAAAAGAAAGTTAGCCGTCAATGAAATGATGAGGGTGGTTAAACCAGAGGGTAAGATTTTTATTGAAAGTTTCAATAAATTCTACTCTGGAAAAGGAATCGCCATGCCCATGAGGAACTTATTCATTGACCTTGGCAGATATTTTAATATAGCTAAGTGTTATTTATTAGGCAAAGAATACACTGGTTGGCTGCCCGGTGATTTAGTATACGCAGCTAACAAGGTTGATAGCGCCTCAATCGGATACACTCATCTGCCAACTATAATTGAAATATTAAGTTGGTCGCCTGTGATAAAACACCGGAAAGTTTACTCTATACCCCAAATCGTGGATAAAAAGAAATTCGATATCTTTAAATTCCTACGTTATTCAATTTGGATAATTATAGATAAATAATTCCCGCTTTACAGTGCAGCTCCCTAGATCTTGACAAAACAAGCAAAATAATCTAATTTTGCTTGGTGATTTCGAACTATTAAAACCAGTACAGAATGAGGTGACAGATGGTTGATCAGCAAACTGTTATCATCGTTAAGCCAGATGGCATAGCTAAGGGTTTGGTTGGTTTAATTATCAACACCCTCTGTGCCTACGGTTTATCAATCGTCGATTCGGCCAGGGTCAGTCTTGATCGTTCCTGGGTCAAGCAATTGTACGCTGGTGAAGAGCAACAGTCATATTTTCATGAAGTGGTAGAATGGGTCAGTTCTGCCCCCGTCCTACTCCTGAAAATTAGTGGCCAAGATGCAGTCGCTAAAGTCAAATGGCAAATCATCGGTAAATATCCCGACGGCATCCGAGGACAGTACTCAGAAGATGGGATTAGAAACGTAGCCCATGCCCCAGATTCCTTAGCTTCGGCTGAACGTGAATTGCTACTAGCGGAACCAGTTTTCGCAAGGAGGAGTACGATGGACAAAGAACGACTCACTGGCAAGATGGTGTTTGCTCTTACAGGCATGAGCGAATGTGGTAAGAGTACTGTGGGTAGATATCTCGATTCGCAAGGTATCCCCAGACTGAAGATCGTCAAGCTATTCGGGAAGGTTCGAGACAAGCGGGCACCGGGTCTAGATCTCAAAGAGTTCAACACTCAAGAGGAACGACGCGACCCCTATGCCCTGTGGGATGCTTTCGTTGACGAACTGCTCATTGAGATGAATAGTCGTAGCGTGGCCGTCGCTTCAATTGAGAGTCTCTACGGCGGCGGACTGGGGCCATACCTCCAGAAAAAAATGGCGACCAGCTTCTGTATAGTGTACATTGACGCGGCTGAGGATAAGCGTTTGGAACTTCAGGTAATCCGCGAAAATCTCGCCACTGTCGAAGAGGCTAGACTACTCCTGCTGCCACGAGACAAAATCAAGGCCGATTCTGGGATTCCCCAGTTGAAAGACATTGCCGGTGAGATCATCGATAACAATGGCACACTGGAAGACCTCTATCGTGCGGTTGATAAGGTAGTCAAAAAATATCGTCCGCAATAACGCCTTCGGACGTCAAACTTCGCCCTGTCCCGATTTTCCGGAGCGGGGCTCTTTTATTAACTGTATTTTTATTTAAATTTATTGTAAAATATAGCTGTATGAATAAAGCCCTTAGGACTAAAATAGTTCTTCATGAATCGGCTGGCGGTGTGGTATTGTTTAATAACAAGAACAGTTTACAAGTGGCGATATTAAAAAAAAATAACGGGGAAAGAGTTATACCAAAAGGGCACATCGAGATAGGAGAAAAGCCAGTCGCCGCCGCTTTAAGAGAAATTGGCGAAGAATTGGGCATCAATAATAACCTGCAGTTCATCGGCGAACTTAAAACTATAAGCTATGGTTTTAAGTTGGACGACGATTTTAGTGATCATTTTAAGAAGGTCCATCTATTTATTTTTTTAGCTAAGAAAAAATACCGACTCTTGCCACTAAAAAAAGAGGGTTTCATCAAGGCAGAATGGTTACCATGGTCAATCGCTAAAGAACAGTTGACTCATAAGTCATATAAAAACGCCGTAGTTGAAGCTGTGAGTAAATATCGTCTTTTGGAGAAAAAAGGCGAGGTAGAATCCATTGACATGACACGGATCGTGTCCGCCCTTCAAAGTAAAATAAAGAATAATCTTTTCGCCATTATTTTAAACGGAAGTCTCCCAGCTGGCTATTTTAGAAACGACTGGAGTGATGTTGATCTTGTGGTGGTCGTCGAGAAACTAGATTTAAAAATTAAACAGACGATAGCCGAGGTCAAAGTTGATCTAGAGAGAAAGTATCAAAGACATTTTGGTATTAATCTCATAACTCTTAACAATGGTCTCAAGCCCATACTTCCAAGCATTTCTCTTGATGGCAAGGTTCTACAAACTTTTCTAGAAATAAATAAATATCCTGAAAGAGTCATTTTTTTAAAAAAGAAAGGTACTATTTTTTACTTACCAAATAAAAAAGAAATAAAAGATTATAGCTTGTCTAATATTGCCATGTTGTTATTGCGAAATAGAAGAACACTAATCGGTAAAGTGCCGATTGACTTCCAAGATTATAAGAACATGGTGGCTAAAGAAATCAGGGCAGCTTTTATTATTACAAAATTAGCAATTCAATATTTTACTCTATATACCTGTAAAGACAATGCGGAAGTTACCACGGAAGCTAAAAAAATTTTTAAGGATTTCGATTTTAGTGTTTTGGATAATAGTATTTCAGTTATAAAAAAATGGTCTTTACTTAAAAAACGTACACAACTCAACAATACATTCAGCCTGATTGACAAATTTATTGAAGATTTTACTGCGTATGTTTTTAAGAAAACCCAAAAACGTTAAATACTTTTTAAAAGTCGGATTACCGCATCATGATCAAAAGATCGCGATTGGTCGAAATCTTGAAGATTTTATAATTCAAGAGTTTACAGCCCGTCATTATCATAATTCCATAGTTTTGATTGATGAGAATTTTTTAAAACTTCATAAAAATTTTGTTAATTTTATAAAAAGTCAGCTCAAACCTCTAAAAATCATACCTGTCAAGCCCCATGAGAAAAGTAAAGGTTTAGAATTTTTAAATTCGCTCAGAGGACAATGTTA
>JAJZQU010000021.1 GCA_021806685.1 bacterium
TGGTAGACCGAACCTTGGCATTTAATAAAATATTCAGGCCGTTTTTAAAATCTTACAAAGATTAATCATGTTTAGGTTCCAGTCAGAAAATCTAGTTTGGGGCATATCACAAAAGAAGGATGGATCAATGAAGTTGTTGCAGGCTGGCAGCATGGAAAAATCACTGGCTAACCGGCAGAAATTTTTTTCGTCTTTGGGCTTGGACGCGAATAATCTAGTGGCCGGCTATCTTGCGCATGGCACCCATGTCCAGAGGGTGGCTGAAGTTGACCGTGGTAAAGTCATTCCGGATACTGATGGATTGATTACTGATTCAAAGAATGTCATTTTGACTGTCACGGCCGCAGATTGTCTGCCCATTTATTTTTTTGATCAAAAACATCACGCCATTGGCCTGGCACACGCGGGATGGAAAGGCATGTTAAATGGCATGGCAGGGCAAATGGTGCAAACCATGCGTTCATCTTTTGGGACAGAACCTGCTGATTTGGAAGTTTATATCGGGTCGCATAACCAACATTACAAGGTCCTCAAGGACCGGGCCGATTTGTTCGCGTCTTTTCCGAGTCATGTTACTCAAGAGGGAGATGTATTTCAACTCGACATGTCAGGCATCGTGAAATTACAATTAACCAACTTTGGTGTCACCCAGGTCCAAATAAGCCCGGAATGTACACACTGCGAAATAGAAAAATGTTTTTCATATCAACGTGATAAGCCCGAAGAAGCCCAGGCCATGGTAGCCTATATCGGCATCAAGCCGTAAATATGTTATATTGTTGACATGATTATTGGAATTGATGCATCAAGGGCCAATAAATCGGCAAAAACCGGTGTTGAATGGTATGCCTGGCACCTGATCCAAGAATTAAAAAAGTTGACAAAGGGGGACAACAACTCGTGGATTTTGTATACCAATGAGATGCTTCAGGGCGGTTTGGAACAGCTGCCGGAGAATTGGTATGAAGTACGCGCCCATTGGCCATTAATGAAAGGTTGGACCCAAGCCAGACTGTCTTGGGAAATGTGGCGCCGGCCGCCAGAGGTCTTGTTTGTCCCGGCCCATGTCTTGCCTCGCGTCTGCCCCAAAAAGAGCGTAGTCACTGTCCACGATGTCGGATTCCATCGTTTTCCCCAGCTCTACCGCTCGCGTGACCGTCGGTTCCATGAATGGAGTACTAAGGATATCGCCAAACATGCGACTCGCGTCATTACTGTTTCCGAATTTTCCGGCCGCGAGATTTCCGAATGTTACGGCATCCCGTCAGAACGCATTGCCATCACGCCCAACGGCGTTGACCACGACCTTTATCGTCCGATTCAAGATACAGAAGCAGTTGAAGAAGTATTAAAGAGACATCGCCTGCATAAGCCATACTTTTTGGCGATTGGCCGATTGGAAGCTAAAAAGAACATCGCAAATTTAATTAAAGCCTTTTCGCTTTTTAAAGCGCGCCGCGGTGTTGGTGATCCGATTTATTTGGCCCTGGCCGGTAATCCTGGTTTTGGTTATGAGGAAATCAAAAAAGCTTTGGCAGAATCTTCTTTCAAGGATTATATTTTGCAGCTGGGCTATGTGCCAGAGGCAGACATGCCATATCTTCTGAATGGAGCCGAAGCTTTGATCCATCCCTCATGGTACGAAGGGTTTGGCATTCCGCCAATCCAAGCCATGGCTTGCGGCTGTCCTGTCCTTTCGTCCAATAATGGCGCGTTGGTCGAAGCTATCGGATCAGAAGCGGCGATTTTCTTCCCTCCCGGCGAACCGGAGGCTATGGTGACTGCCATGAATAGGATTATTGATGAAACTGGTTTGAAACAAAAGTTGCGTATGGCCGGCATCATTCGCGCTTCAAAATACACTTGGCGTTTGACGGCTGAAAAAACTTTGCCCGTCTTAACCGAGTGGTAACCCCTCCCTGTCATCCCGACCGAAACGAAGTGAAGTGGAGGGATCTCCGTTAACTAAGATTCCTCGACTCGTCCAACTCCCTCGGAATGACAATCAACCAATTATGAAGGATCTAATAACTCGTTTGGCCGAATATGGCCTCTCAGAAAAAGAATCACTGGTCTACCTGGCCATGCTCGAGCTTGGCCCGGCCAGCGTCCAGGACATTGCCAAAAAAGCCGGCGTTAACCGCGCCACGACTTATGTCATGATTGAGTCGCTCAAACGCCGCGGTTTGATGTCAACGTTTGATAAGGGTAGGAAAACTTTTTTCGTGGCCGAATCACCGGAGCACCTCAAGCGGCTTTCTGAAACTGAACTGCGCGCTGCTGAAGAAAAAGCCAATCGACTCAAGCAGTCCTTGCCGCTTTTCATGGCCTTGTTCAATTCTGCTTCGGCCAGTAAGCCGATGGTCAGGTATTACGAAGGCGAAGAAGGGGTTTCTACCTGCCGGGCCATGATCGGTGAAGCCACGGGAGAGGTGTTGAATTTTCTATCAAGAGACGAGGGGACTATTGCCTTATCAAAGGTCAACGAAAGCGAGAGGCTGGATTTGGCGGGTCGGGTGCATGGCAGGAAGATCATTGCCATCAAACCGGGCATGCCCAGGCCAAAGCACAATGCAGCCATGTGGCTGGAAAAGACCATCCCTTATGACAAATATCCTTTTACGGGCGACATGCTTTTCTTTGACAACAAGATTATTATTTTTTTCATGCAAGAAGAAAAGCCTTATGTCTTTGTGATTGAGAGCCAGGAGGTTTACAACATGCTAAAGACGATGTTTGAAGTAGTTTGGCAAACCGCTACGCCATACGACGGGTAAAAAAACAAGCGCCCTGGAGCGAGTTAAGGACGCCTTCACGACTTCTTGAAGTTGCGAGATGAGTGAGAGTTGCCAAAGGAGCTACCCGCCGTCGTCACAATTGGCGACTGGTCTCTTGCCATAGTCTTGGCTGAGCGGGTTTGAGGAGATATTGGCCAGCGCATGGTCAAAGGTCGGTACGAAGCTCTCAGCGGCCTGGCTTGGTAAAAGCAGCGGTTGCTTCCCATGGCCGACGCTTGCGCCGTTCATCCAATTTCTCTCAAATTGCGCTCTCATCGCTTTATCTCGCTTCTTTCGGCCAACTCAGGCCGACCAGCGACGATACCATATTTTGCCACTTTGTCAAGGGGCGTATGTTAAACAACTAACAAAATAGCACCCTGGAGAGTTTGGGCGCTTTTGGGGAAGTCACTGTGGCTTGGTGGAAAAGTCACTGTGGAGGGGTGGAAATGTGCCAGTCTGCGCTTAGCCGAGCTGACTCTTGGGAGAGCTAGCCCCCTTCGTCGCAGTTGGCAACTCGCCTTAGGCCCCAATGTTGAGCAAGGGGGTCAGCCGAGGCATACGTCGTTGATACTAAGACGGTCCCTACGAAACTGTCACAACCAACTGACGGGAGCGTCAACAAAGTCGGCATATGCGCAAGCGCACTGCGGACCTCAGGCATCAACACGGCGTAGCAGAACCACAGCAGTAGGATGCTGATTGCGAGTAGCATTTTCCAACTCCTTCTTAGTTGAAGTAGTTTTGCTCAAGGAGCATGGTTTAATGCTTCGTTTTGCTCGACGGCGGAAACCGCTGTACTGCGGCAGCCGTTTGGGAAAGAGCCAAACTAGGCGGAGGGGGAGATTCCGGTCGATTTCCAGGCAATCTGCCCTTTCTTGTTGCGCAGTGCCCATATCGCACCGGGTTTTGTGTTGCCGCTCTCTGCGGCCCTTCACTACACTGCCTGCCTACGCGGGTTAACGGGCCCAATTACCCGTTGCCGCTGTCCGCTTGCACTTCCAAAGGTGCACCGATGGAAGGCTTTTTTATCTTATCATTTTTCAATATTCCCCGTCCCTTTTTTGGCTGTGGATAAGGAAAAAATAGGGTTGACGTCAGGCTTGTGACAAAAGGGGTAAATCGTTGTCACGAACCATTGACAAAATGGCATTTTTGTGCTATATTTACTTATTCTTTTGGGCGGATTCCGCATGTTTCTGGGCCGTCCAGGAGGTGCTCCTTGGGCACCTTAGACAAGTTAAGAGTTCAAGCAAGATTAATCAGTCGCGCACAGCGCGGCTCAACAAGTTTTGGAGGATGAAATGAAGAGTCTCAAGCTCGTTGCGTTGGTGTTCGTGCTGTTCAGCCTGATCGGATGCGATACGACCCCGAGACCGGGGCCGATGAACTACGAGAAGCCGGCGGCTTCGGTGATTGATCGCAACACGAAGTCTGAGGCGATGAACTACGAGAAGCCTGTCGCGCCGCTCCCGAGCACCTCGGTGGCCATGACCTCGACTTCGCGGAAGGGTAATAGTGGCCTCGTATTGGGTGGCCGATGCGATTGCGCATTCGAAGGACAGAAGATCATGACCGAAGACGGTCCTGGCTACTGTGTCGACGGTATGGCGATCAAGGAAGAGGCGTACAAGAAGCTTTCGGTAGATCCGAAGTTCGAGTACACGGTTTGCAACGATCCACGGAAGCCCAACAGCAAGTGAAGTGAACTAAGTCGCGCATGGCGCGGCTCAATCGAGCTCAGCTCGACAACAAGCTCTGGAGGATATTGTCATGAAGAAGCTCATCAACTGGAAGTACACGGCACTGGCCATCGTGGCCACGTTGACGGCGCTCAGCGCTTGCAACGGTTCCAAGAAGTTCGACGAGGATCTGAGTGCGGCAGCTGGTGCTGCAGGCTCGGCGCAGAGCGGATGCCCCACGGCATGTCCGCCGGCCAAGGTCTGTGAGCCCAACACCGCGATCGCTTGCCAGTGCGGCAGCGCCTACGGCGTCAGCCAGTGTCTGGCAGACGGCTCGGGCCACGGTGCTTGCCAGTGCGGCCCGGCCAATACGGCTGGCAGCGCTGGTTCAGCTCCGCAGGATAAGTGCGAGGTCGAGCCGCGTGTCTGTGACCGCGGTGAGACGCAAGCCTGCAAGTGCAGCGACGGCCGCGACGGGTCGCAGTTCTGCGATCCCAACACGTGCTCTGGATGGCTCGGTTGCTCATGCACCGGCCCTCTCCCTGGCACGGGTGGTTCCTCGGGAACCGGCGGCAGTGCAGGCTCGTCAGGCAGCGGCGGTTCATCCGGAACGGGTGGTTCCTCGGGATCATCCGGAACGGGCGGATCGGCTGGCATGTCCACCGGCGGAAGCGCCGGATCGTCCGCCACAGGCGGATCCGGTGGCAGCAACGTCGGCGGCACAGCCGGTTCTGCTGGCCTCGGCGGATCAGCGGGTAGTGAGTCAGATGCCGGCGACAAGTGCGTCCCCGGCAAGCAGGGCTCATGTGCCTGCGGTTCGGATCCGGATGGCGGCATCAGGCAGTGCAGCAACGACGGTGTCTGGGGAGCATGTGATTGCTCCATGATGCAGGACGCCGGCGCTGATGCTGACGCAGAAGCAGAAGCTGACGCGGCCACGCTCTGCGAACCGCAGCAAGCCTACAGCTGCTTCTGCGGCAACGGCATCTGGGCCAAGCAGTGGTGCACGGCCGACGGCATGTCGTTCCTGGCTTGCCAGTGCCCTGACGGCGGTGTCGGTGGGGCAGGCGGCACGGGCGGCAGCGGCGGATCATCCGGAGCTGGCGGTTCATCAGGAACCGGCGGGACCGGCGGCATCGCGTACGACGTGGTGACAGTCGATTGCGACGTCACCTATCCGGACAACGCACCCTCGGACTACTACACGTACGTGAGTGACGAGGGCATCGGCTCCGGCAGCAGCGTCCACTACGTCAGCCCGACGCACGTCACCTGGGGCAACGATGGCCAGCCCTACACCAACAAGAACGTGAAGTCATCTCACTTCTCGTTCTCGAGCGGCTACGGGCACCGCATCATCATGAACACGGCCATCAACCCCGAGCTCGGAAATTTCTGGGCTCACGCGGACTGCAAGTCCACTCCGTCCTACACGGTGCTGGTCAAGTACGAGTGCTTTGTCACGAAGAATGGCGACAAGCGCCACGTGGCCTGGCCGACCGCGATCAGCAACCAGCAACAATCCTGCAATACGCAGTTCTATGCTCAGTGGATCCAACCCACGGCACAGGACGAGGATGGCGATGGAAGCCTGAAGGGCGCGGACTGCAACGACAACGACTACTTGCGGTGTCCGAATTGCATCGAGGTCGAGAACGATGGTATCGACAACGATTGCTACAAGGGCGACCGCCAGTGGGTGCGCATCCTGATGGACGGCCCCAATTCTCTGGGGACGCCGATGTACGCAACCGACTGGTTGCTCTGGGTGCCGATGTCGTTCGACAGCAGCGCGAGCAAGTGGGCCACGGAGTTCCTGCCCACAAGCCGCGTGCCCAAGGCTTTCCTGGTGCAGTATGCCGGCATGGGCGGTTCTGGCTGCGACGGCTCCGGCAACTGCTGGGACTGCTCGCGCAACGGCAACGTGTGCCAGCCAGTATACGCAGTGACCGGCGAGACGACGGAGCACAAGCCCGTCGCCATGACGCTCGGGGTCGTTGGCAACCAGTGCCGCAGGCAGTGGGACCCCGTCAACCAATAACGCTTGGACTCTTAACACGAACCGCCCCGTGAAGCCGACGACTGTCGGCCACGGGGCAAGGAGGATACTCGAGGCGACCAACACAGGTCGCCTCTTAAAATACTTAAAATAATTTTTTATAAAAAAATTAGCCCTCGACGCGAGATGGCGCAGAGGGCTTGGTTTGGGAGAGGGGGGAAGGAACGAGGTGGGAAAGAGCGGGGAGGGGAAGGTGGGCGATCAGTTCCAGCAGTGGATCTCCTGGAACTGCAGGGTGGCATTCAGCTTGGTATCGCACTTGCCGTCGAGGACGCCATTGGAGAGGCTGCCCACGTACGCATTGCCGGCGCACACCGTGTAGCTGTCCGTTGCCGGGCAACCGGTCTGGTTGCAGCGGTACGTCCAGCCAGCGAGGGTGTTGTTGCCTGCAGTGGTGAACCCGGGTTCGAACGTGAGCTCGGCACCTACCGCAGCAGGCACCGGAGTCGCGATGATCTGCGTCTCGCCGGTGTTGCCGAGCTTCCAGACGGATTCGGGCAGGGGCGTGCCAGTTCCGCTGTAGTAGTCGACCTTGCCGAACATGCCGAGCACCTTGCCCGCAGGTGGTGCGTCGCTCGACTTGACGATCACGGTCATCTGCCCGGCGACGCCGAGGACTGCGCAGTCGTTGGCCAGGGTACCAGCCTCCGCGTCCGGCCAACAGACCGGATCCCACTGAATCGTGGTTGATACCATGAAGCCCTTCTGGCACATGACGTCGCGGTTGACCCCGTTCACGGTCTCGTGGCACACGTCGCACTCCTTGTAGCCCGGGAGACACGACTTGCCATCATCGCAGACCAGATTGGTGCAGACGCACGGGTCGTAGCCCGAGCCATCGGCCTTGCAGACCTGCTCGCCGTTGATGCCGCCACCGCATGCGCAAGTGGTCTTGGTGCCGGGAGCACACGCAGTGCCTCCGCCCGTACCAGCTGCTCCAGCGCTGCCGGCCGTTCCGCCAGCTCCGCCCGTTCCGCCTGCGCCGCCGACACCTGCATCCTGGCAGACGCACGGGTCGTAGCCCATGCCATCAGCCTTGCAGGTCTGAGTGCCATCGGGCAGGCCGCCGCCGCACGCGCAAGCATCTTGCTTGCCAGGGACACAGAGCATGGGGGTTCCGCCGGTTCCGCCGCCACCACCAGCCCCGCCGACTCCGCCGCTGCCGCCAGTTCCGTTGCAGCCTTGGCACGCATCGTAGCCCGAGCCATCGGCCTTGCAGACCTGGAAGCCATCAGGCAACCCGCCGCCGCAAGGGCAGGGATCCTGCTTGCCGGGCGTGCAGAGGATACCGGTTCCACCGGTCCCGCCCGCGCCGCCGACTCCGCCGCTGCCGCCAGTTCCGCCCGTGCCACCAGCCCCGCCGACTCCGGCATCAGGGCACACGCACAGATCGAATCCGCTGCAGTCGGCCTTGCAGACCTGGGTTCCCAGGACGGTCCCGCCGCACGCGCAGCTGTCCTGCTTGCCGGGGACGCACTGACAGGTGGTGCCACCGGTTCCGGCTGCTCCAGCGCTGCCGGCCGTGCCGCCAGCTCCGCCCGTCCCGGTGGACGTGCAGTTCAGGCAGGCGCCGAAGCTCTGGCCATCAGCCTGGCACACGTGGTAGCCGGTCTGGCCGGCCGCGCAACCATCCGTGCAGCTCGTCTGCTGTCCAGGGATGCAAGTCACGCCGGTTCCGCCAGTGCCCGCCGTTCCAGCAGTGCCACCGGTTCCGCCAGCCCCGCCCGTGCCACCAGCCCCGCCGACCCCGCCATCTGAACAGTTGGCGAAGGTGCGCGGATCCTTGCACACGTTGTACTTCCAGGTGGGGTCACAGGCGATCTTCTTGGCGTCGTTCTTGTCGAGAGCAGCGCCGTCGATGCAGATGCCGATCCCTTGATCCGTGTTGACGTCCTGTCCTTCCAGGGAACAGTCGCACTTGTCGCCAAGCATGATGGCAGAGCCCTGCTTGGATGTCGGCTCCACGGGACCCAGGTTGCCGCATGCAGCAGCTCCCGTGAGTACCGTGACAACCGACGCCGAAACCACGCACTTCATCAATCTTCTCATCGCTCAACCTCCATTGGGTTTTTCTGCTGCTGTCAAGGCATCCGCCACCCAGTATTAGGCGCGGATTTCTGACTCTACTTAAAGGGAAAAAACCGTTTTTGTCAAGAGCCCCCGTGTAATATAGAGGCTTTGGCTCAGCGGTCTTTCCACCATTTTCTAAACGACCTTAAAAGGTATTTATGATATAATGAATTTGATGCAGGAGGAAAATGGCCAAGATAAGCGAAAAAATCATCCAAAGCGCAATGAAAAACTTTTGGCTTGGTTTTTGATTTTGAGCCTATTTATAGGCAGCCTATTGCTGGCTTTTGGGCTTAATATAACGCCTTTATTGCTTGTTGGACTGGCTGGAGGCCTAATCTTTGCTTACCGGTATACCTATTTTTCTTTTTACTTAGCCCTATTCTTGCTACCTTTCTTAGGCATTGCCGTAACCATACCAACCGGTAATTTAATCTTTAGCGAAAGGGCGTTTGGAGGCTCTATAGACATCTTTCTAGGTGAACTGATCATCCTTTTTGTCTTGGCGGCTTGGGCTATAAAAGTACTGGTTTTGTGGTTAAAACGCAGGGATATTGGTTGGCAACCCAAACTTCCTCTCTGGAAATACTATTCGGGTTTAGTGGCAGCTCACTTGATATCAGCTTTTAGCTCTTTTGGCCCGGATCCAATCTTGGTACTAAAATTCGTTCTGCGCCCAGTCATTTTCTGTTATTTGGCTTTTGTGGCTTTACCGGTCAACCTAATCCGGTCAAGGCGGAGATTAAAGGCGGCTCTTGGCGTCTTAACAGCCGTTGGTTGCATAGCTGCGGTCAACGGCCTGATTTCTTTAGTCTTGGTTCCGGCTGCCGGGTCATTTATTCGAGCACAACCTATCGCACTTTTCGGAACAAATCCGATTGGGGAAAACCATAATGTGTTGGCAGAACTCTTATTGGCTACCGGCCCGATAGCTTTAGCTTTGGCAACCATGGTTAAAAAGCAAGCTACCCGTCGCGTGCTTTTTGCTTTAGCAGCCGTGCAGAGCTTGGTCGCATTACTGACTTTTGCCCGCACTGCTTGGATTGTTTTTTTCTTGCAAATTGTATTTATGTTGGCAACCGAATGGCGGGCCGCTGTCAAAAAACATATTGCGGCTTTGTTTGCCTTGGCTTTGTTGCTTTTGCCATTAGCCATCTTGCAAGTATCTTTCAGTTTTTCGACAACAGCCCAAAGCTCAAACTTAACCCGTTGGATGCTGACTGATATTGCTTATCAAGCTTTCCTTGAGCAACCCTTGATTGGCAGCGGCGCCGGAACTTTTATTCTGCGCGTGGGCAACGCCCAAATTTTTTACCAAGAGTTTGGCGATCCGCTGGACGCGCATGGCTTTATCCAAAAATTAGCCGTTGAAACCGGACTGGTTGGATTGTTGGCTTATGCGATTTTCCTAATTGGCGGGATGCTTTTAGTCAGGCGCCAGCTTGACCAGCTTAAAGGCAATTCGCGTTTGGCAGGCTTTGCGCTGACAGCCGGGGCAGGCGGTGCCATTGCTTACCAGTTCTTGAACACGGCTTATTGGAGTGCCCACATGTGGTTGCCTATCGGGATGATGTTGGCAGGCCTAGCCGTCCTCCAAAGTTCCGAAGAATCAGAAGCTGAGAATACATTTGCCCCGGTTTGATTATGCGCCCCTCGCGTCCTTACCATGCAGTGACAGCTTACCATCGCGAGCCTGGCGGCCTGCGGCGTTTGGATTTTTTTGTTGATAGGATCATGCAGCTGGCCAATGACCGTGATACAAATGAATTTAAAATTCTTGATATTGGTTGTGGCAACGGCAACATCACGGTACCGCTGGCAGCTTTGGGTTTTAGCGTAGTTGGCGTTGACCTGTCAGATGTTGCCATCAAGGCTGCCAAACAAGCGGCCGATGAAGTAGGCGTACCAGCGACTTTTTTGGTCGGTGGCCTGGACTCAGTCGCGGCCAAACAGTTTGATGCCATTATTTGCTCCGAAGTTTTGGAACACCAGGCTGATGTCGCGGCCTTCCTTAATCAACTTAAGGATAAGTTAGCGCCGCATGGAACTTTGTTCTTATCAGTGCCTAACGGCCAAAGCCTGGAGGAAAAATTACGCAGGGCTTTGAACCATTCACGCTTGGGCCTTTGGCTCAAGCACCACATAAAAAAACAATGGTTGGGAGCGGGGATGGTCCAAAGCATTGCCCAAGACCCTCACTTGCAATTTTATTCTTACAAGCGATTGTCAGCCATCTTGCGCCAAGCCGGTTTTTGGATAGTAGGTTCGGATAATGCCGCAGTTTGGTTTAAAGAATTTTTTTATTTGGTTGGTCGGGCCTGGATTAAGCGCGGCAGTAGTTTTTTTCATGCATCGGATTCTTTTGATGGCAAGTTATGTTCTTATTGGCCCCGTATGTTAGCAGATGGCTGGCTGATAGAACTGAAAATCGCTGACGACCGTCCGCTGGCTATCCAATTGATTCCGACTTTGGGCATGGGCGGGGCTGAACGTATCGTCTTACAACTGGCCAAGCTTTTGCCAAGCTATGGTTATGCATCCATGGCCATAGCACACGTCAGAGGCGGTGATTTGGAGAAAGAGTTTATTGAAAGAAAATTGCCATACATTATCTTGCCGCGCGAAGGTTTTTTGAAGCGCTGGAGAAACTTTTGGGCTTTGCGCCGGCAGCTGATCGATTTGCGGCCAGCCATTGTTAACACCCATCTTTTTGGAAGTGATTTTTGGGGCCGTTTGGCTGCCCGCTCAGCCGGCCTGCGCAAGATTGTCACGACCGAACATAACGTCAATGCTGATTTTAGCCTATGGCGCACCTTGGCTTTAAGGCTTTTAGTCGGTTTGTCTCGGGTTTATGTTGCCATTACCCAAAACGTCAAACATTATCTGATGACGAGGATTGGCATTCCGGAAAAGAAAATAAAAGTAATATTCAATGGTTTGGATTTGAAGCGCGTAAAAATCCGTTCGGGATCGCTTTTCCACGACGTCCCAAAGTTGATTTTTGTCGGCCGCTTGGAGAAACAAAAAAATCTTGGGCTTATCTTGAAAGCTTTGGAGCCAATCAAACGTCCGTGGCAACTGACCGTCGTGGGAGTTGGCTCAGAGATGCAAGAGCTTAAAGACTTGGCTGACAGCTTAAAGATAAGTCCGCGCGTGCATTTTTTGGGCGTGCGGGATGACGTGCCTGACTTGTTAGCCCAACATGATTTATTTGTCTTCCCGTCGCGTTGGGAGGGTTTTGGCTTGGCGGTTATCGAAGCTGCGGCTGCCGGCGTGCCGGTTTTAACCGCGGATCTGCCAGTGCTGCGCGAGCTGATGAGCGAAGAGCAGGCGACATTTCTGCCTTTAGACAACCAAGCAGCCTGGACAACCGCCATTGAGTCAGCCCTGGCAGACCCGGCGCCTTGGGTTGCCAAGGCGCAGCACGCCGCGGCCGCAGACTGGTCCCGTTTTTCAGAAGAACGCATGGCTGCGCAATACGCGGAACTCTACCGAACGCTATGAAGATACTCCATGTTAACAAATTTTTTGACCTGCGCGGCGGTGCCGAGTTTTATTTGCATGACTTGATGGCCAGGCAAAAGAAACTTGGCCACGAAGTGCATGTATTTAGCACGCAAGCCGACAAAAATCTCCCGTCAGTGGATGAGGAGTATTTTATTACCCGTTATCACTATGATCGGTCCGAAGGCGCAGGTCGAGACGTAAAAAAAGCCGTTAACTTTTTATGGAACAAAGAGGCTAAGAAATCTTTTAGCAGGATGTTGGTTGACATTAAGCCGGACGTAATACATTTACACAACATCTACCATCACTTGTCCACCAGTATTTTGGCCGAAGTCAGGCAATCGGGCATCCATTGCGTCCAGACTTTGCATGATTACAAATTAGCCTGCCCTAATTACAAAATGTTCACTGAAGGCAAGGCTTGTGAAAGATGCAAAGGCGGGCATTATTGCCAGGCCATACGCCACAACTGTTTGAATGGTTTCTTGCCAAGCTCTTTAGCTGCCTTGGAAATGGCCGGCACTAAGTTCAAACAATCTTATGAAAGAACGGTCAAAGCTTTTATTTGTCCGTCGGAATTCATGAAAAACAAAATGATAGAATGGGGAGAGCCATCAGGCAAAATGGTGTATGTGCCAAACCCGGTTGAAATCCCTGGACATGTAAGCAATGATCGCGGAACAGCGCCTTATGTTTATGTCGGCAGGTTATCACACGAGAAGGGCATCGAAACTGCCATCAGGGCTTTTGCCCGCGTGCCTTCGGCTGAGCTGGAAATTATCGGCCAAGGTCCGGAAGCATTGCAGCTTCAACGGCTAGCCCAAGAACTTGCTCCTGAACGCATAAAGTTTTTAGGTTTTTTGGGCGGTGCGGTTTTAGCCGACTATCGCGACAAGGCTAAGGCTTTTATCATGCCGACAGTCATGTACGAAAATTCTTCGTTGGCAATTTTAGAAGCCATGGCCGCCGGAGTGCCAGTCATAGCGTCAGACATTGGCGGCATTCCCGAAATGGTAAAAGATGGAGTGAATGGATTCTTGGCCAAGCCAGGGGATGTTGAATCTTGGATCGAGGCCATTAACCAGATGGAATCGTTTTCATCAGAGCAGCGTTTGGAAATGGGTGATGCAGGACGAGGGATTGCAAAACAGAACCACAATTGGGAAAAACATCTCAAGCGACTTAATGAGATCTATTTAGGATGACTCAAATTATTTTGCTTGGGGCGGTCTAGGTGAAAATTTCGGGTTATTAATCTTCCATTTTTCTACCCATTGGCCGATGCCTTTGCTATCTCTTTTTTTTGAGGTATGAGAGCTTTGTTGGGACCAGGTAAGGAGTGATTCGAAATTCAATTGGTAACGGTTACGGACAATTATGTAGCGAATCTGATTACGAGTTAAAGCCCGACGGATAGTTCTGTCAGAAATGCCGAATAATTTGGCGGCCTGGGAAATGCTTAGGCGGATATTAGTGACCTCGTTCTCTTTAGGCATATTTAACCCAAGTATGGCTGGAAATTGAAAAAATGTCAAAGCTAGCTTAGACAAATGCTTAATAAGCTATAAAACGGCCGTTTATGGATTGTTTTTTTAGGGTTTTCGTGGCAAGATATCACTTACTTGTTTTTAGGGAGGATCCGAATAAAGCCTATATAATGCAACTCGTTGATCGCTATCTCCTCTACCGCATTCGCGCCAAAAGAGACGCTGAAGCGTTTGCCAAGATCTACGATAGGCACGTTGGCCCTATCTATAGGTTTGTTGTATTTAAATTACCAAAAAAGGAAGATGCCCAAGATGTTACGGCCGAAGCTTTCACTCGCCTTTGGCAGCTTATCCAACAACAGAAAGAAATTACTAATATTAGGGCTTTTTTATACCAAGTTGCGAGGAATTTAGTAGCTGATTTCTATCGAAAGTCAGAGCAATCTCCGGTCCTGGAGTCTCTTGATGTAACATTAGACGCTGAAAATACGTCTACTAGTTTACATACGGACCAAGGGCGAAGCATGGCTCAAATTGAAGCCAGGAGCGAAGTAGCCTTGGTGCTTCAACAATTGGAACGTTTAAAAGAAGATTATAGGGATGTGCTGGCCTTGCGCCTAATAGATGGATTGAGCTTTACGGAGATCGCCACCATCTTGGGCAAGGAGACCGGCCATGTGCGAGTCATCTACCATCGTGGGTTAAAAGCCATTAAGCAGGCCAACGAACCATGAGCCAATACCAGTTGCTAAAAAAGATAAATCAGATCAGGAATATGGCACGCCGTACCAAACCGGACGCGGCGTGGGTTTTAGCTACTCGTTCCACCTTGCTCATGCAGGCCAAAAATTCATTGCCAACATCTGTTGTCCAAAGGTCATCTGTCTTTAAGGAATGGTTTAAATTTTTTGCTCCGCTTTTCTCGTTCGGCAAATGGATGCGCAAACCGGCTTTTTCGATTGCTGCCATAATCCTGACTATTTTTGGAGGCTCGTTGCTTTCAGTGTCTGCCGCTGAACGTTCTTTGCCAGGAGACTTGCTTTACAGTGTTAAACTGGCAACTGAACAGGCACGTTTGGCTTTAGCTAAGAATCCCCAAGAGCGCGTCATGCTCAAGACAGAATTTACCGGCCGTCGCGTGGATGAGATGAAGCAAGTGGTCGCGGGGTCAGCTTCGGACCGTGGCGATAAAGTTATACAAACCGCCGAGGTTCTCAAGCGGGACATGCATACCATTAAACAGCAATTGGATGACATGAAGGGCCAATCCTCACCAGAAGCGGTTAAGGAAACAGCCAAAATGGTGGATGAAAAATCTAATGCCGTCGTGCAGGCGTTACAAGAGTCAAAAAATACCATGACGTCAGAGGAAAAAGTAAAAGTGACGGAAGCTCAGGCCGCAGCCTCGGACACGTCAGTCAAAGCCATTGAGGTATTGGTGGAAACTAGTAAGACGGCAGCCGATGTAGTTACTGGCCAGGATGTGGCAGATATCATGAAGACGCATAATGAGTCAGTCGTTAAAACCATGGCGCAGTCTGTGGGTTTAAATCCGGATACTGCAACTTCAACCGGGTCATTGTCTTTACCGATTTCAAACAAGACCATGGCTTCCAGTACGGTTGCTGTCTTAGAAAAAGTTACTGAAGCCCAAAAGTCTTTCAATGAAGCAGATAAATTAGTTTTGGAGAATAAGATCGATGAAGCAATGGAAAAAGTTAAACTTGGTACGCAACAAGCGTTTGCAGCGCAGAAGACAGTTGAGCAGGCCGATGTCATAGCTGATCAGACGGCGGCCGATCAGCAGTCCTCGAACATGGCAACGAGTACTGCTCAGGGCGCTGCCAAGGCGACGACTTCAACGACACAAACTGAAGATAAAACTCTTAACTCAAATCCAACAACTACCAAACCGGCACCGTGAGTTTTTGATCCCACCGCTGAACAGGGCACCTGTCATTAAAAAGACGGATGTCCTGACGGGCGGGGGAACTGACATTTGTTAGTTCCTGTGGGATCTCGAACTCCAGCGCCCGGAAACGTAAAATCCTCGCCACGGTCCTCTTGCAAAGGTCGAATCCGCAATACTGCGGATAGAGTGACCAACCTACTCATTAAAAACCTATCGCGAGCATGCATTCTTAAACGGATGCACCTCGCAATCCGCCATGCACACTAAAAGTGTATGGCAAAACAATTGTTCATATTATGTATAATTCATTCAAGAAAGTTCTCTCCACCTTTGTATCCTTGGTGACCATCCTCTGGTCCGTGGGTGCAGGTTCGTTGGCTTTCCCGATCTCGGCCAATGCCGCCACGCTCAATGCTGGTGACTTGATCAAGGCTTCGGGTCCTTCAGTTTATTTCTACGCCAACGACGGGACACGTTAT
>JAJZQU010000022.1 GCA_021806685.1 bacterium
ATTTCTTCTTTTCCCACCACCCATTAATTATAGACAATCTATAGCACCTTATCGTTTTGTCTAAGTTAAGATGTTTTTTAGAAATTTGCCCATGTGCACAAGGTGTTAGCTGAAGAAGATCATGGCAACAATAGATATCTCATCTGATAACCTACTTTTTCTATTCACACCTTTATCCACAGTATTACAACTGAGCCAAATTTTAGATGATAGATCTTATAAACTTCCAACACTGATCTATCTTCCTTTCTGTCATTGCGAGAACCCTGAGCTTAGCCTAAGGGGACGTGGTACGCGCGATCGCGATCGCCGTGCCGTGGCAATCTCTTTATTGTCTTGAACGGAGATTACCGCACTCCGTTTAACTTCGCTCCCGCCATAGGCGGACTATTGCGCAATGACAGAATATAACAAGTAGTCTGATTATCAGAGATCCTTAGCTAACCCTCTACTAGTTCTTTTATCAGCTGACTGACAAAGTAATAAATAAGATAATATAACCTTAACTAAGATGGGCACATATGAGACGGCTTAGACTCTCTTAGCTATAAATATACAGGATTAACTATCCGTCATTAAAAACGCGTCAAAGAGACATTGGTCATCTATATCAAGCTGCCTTGAGCCTCCTTAGATACGCTAAGCCATAAGACTTAACGAGCGATAAGCACCAGGCGAACCTCGACTACGTCCAAAGACTTTGTCTAGACAACTTCCACGATAAGTTTTTATCCGCGTTCCAATAGAGAAGAGTACTTTATCAGACACTGAATTTCTCTTGGGCATCAAAACTGTCATCTCTGCCCTCCTGGTCCACGGTCACAGTCAGTGACTTTCGTGGCCATAAGTCAGGGATCGCAACCATCAATTCAGTCATCTAACGGGGATCTAATTTCTCCCTGAAAATGAAACGCCCCGCAGTCTTGCGGAGCGTGGACTCAGTGCAGCTTTGGCACTGATTTTTGTTTGCTACTTTCCTATTATGGAAAGGAGGTGTGTTTTTGATTTCGCCGTTTTGTTTTTAGTGGGTGGTGGGATGTAAGGTGCACCGGCGAAGATCTCTCACTTGAACCCATAATCATTGTATCCAATAATGATACAAACTAAAAATCTACGCTAAGTAGAGATTAAATATCGGTTTATGCAGACTGTGAATAAGATGGACACTATTTAATTACGCAACAAATTCAGTGGAAAATATAAAAAAGTCAGTTTACTTATCTAGATACTTTTCGCGCTCCAAAAGATACTGCAATAGGAGGTCTATTTGCTCTTTTGTCAGGCCCCGGAAACCGTTAATTTTTTGTTTGAGTTCGTCTGCGCCCTCTACCTTCAATTTGGATAGATGCTCCAGATAAGATAGCAGGGTTTCATAGAATTCCTTGTCGGCAATAAATTGATAAATGGAAAGATGCTCGTCATTGCCTTTGGCCAACCCTTTGGCCAACCTATTTGCCAGGATCTTCAAAGAAACTAAATCAATGGTCACGCCTGTTGCTTCTTGTGTGTGAACCCTGGACTCCATAATATCTTCCACCTTCTCTCTATAGATAGGGTTGTTGGCCTCAAACGTCCACAGATCTGCCTGGTCAGCGTCTTTATGGCTCTCGTGGCCAATAGCACCCTTAAGTGGCTCTTCCGTAGGCTTATACCGGGTATAACGCAAAGGCAGGGCCGTCTCTGGTTTTTTAGACACCTCTGGCTGATTGGGTTGAATTTCAAACCTTTTAACCGACATAGATAAGAATATCTTACCCCTGCCAAGGCATAAAAGGAATAAAAAGACCCGCTCAAGTGGCGGGGGTTGAGGGGGACATGACAGGAGTCGGATCGAAGGCGCTTCTTGGCTGGTAACTGAGGATATTGATTCTTTCGCGCAACTCAGCCATGAAAGAAGGCAGTAGCTCTGCCACAAGAACCGGAACCATTGGTAGGTTGATGACCACCAACTGCCACCCGTTGACGCGAATGAGCAGCGAAAGCTCACGGTTGAGGGCAAAAACCTTGACCAGACGGCCGTCACGCTCGATTTCACTAAGCTCAAAGCCGAGTGATCTCAGCGCCTTGTACTTGCCGACTGGTGACCATTGGGCGATGTCTACTATGGAAAGATCAGGGATTGGGTCAAAGAAGTAGAGAAAAGCCCATTTCATGAGCAATTCTGTCTCTTCCACGATCGTGGAATGGACTTCCACACGCCCAACCAGGTCGTCTTCGCCTTGCGGCGGATGGTACTCAAGATCTGGCCTGGCCAAAACTCGCCTGTCGATGGCAGCGCTCCAGATGGCATACCCAACATCTTCGGGTTTGGTCAGGTAGACGCCATAGAGGCTTGTGTGGTTGGGCGATTCGTCGACAATGGGTCGCAAATCGTCCGACTGGTAGTTTTGGCCGCTAACCAGGTAGTCAGTGGCCGGTAAGAGGTGTTTCAGATCATGGATTGAGGCAATCTGCATGTTCCTACCCACCTTTCAGGAAAAGACCTGCTAAAAGTCTAGCAGAGGCACTAAAAGAAGCAAAGCTTTCTCTGTTACTTTTCAACTAAAAAGTCTTTAATCTTTTTCAAAGGGGTACTTGCTCGTACAAGTACCCCTTTACCCCCAATACGCCCCATTATCTCCGCTCCTCGTACGACTAATGGTCGCTCGCGGGCTCGGCTAACTCGCATATTATTTTTAATTATATGCTCAGACAGACGCCTTCGCATTTAGACCGCTCACTCCATAAGTCGTCTTGCGGTGCTCGATATGGGGCCCTTTCGGAAAGGAAACCACGGTTTGAAGTAACAGGGGGTTTGGGAGGGATGCGTAACCATAGAAGGTAAGAGAGTATAAAGTCTCTAAATAAGCCGAGAGGGCATCGCAGACCCCCAAAACCTTTTGGTTACTTTTCAGTTATGAAAAGTAACAAAGAAAAAATTAAAACAAAAATCAAACTAATAAAAAAAATATAAACCAAGGCCCAACGGATATCTTGTAAAGTCAATTCCTTGCGCTGGCCGCCAACTTGCGGCAAAGGGATTATGTTGCCTTCCTTGTCATAACAATTTCCTCCTAGGCTGATATCCCTGGCGCCCGCAAAAACCGCAATGGGAATCCCGCCATTGGGCGACGGCCCTAGTTGGGCATCACGCTTCCAAGCAGCCAGGGCTTTTATGGGATGCTGCCCAAAAATTGCCGACGACATGACCAGCAAGATTCCGGTCAGCCTAGCTGGAATAAAATTTACAACATCATCCAAGCGCGCGGAGAACCATCCAAAGTCACGGTATTTTTCATTTTTATATCCCACCATCGAATCAAGCGTATTGATTGCTTTGTAAGCCAAGACCAATGGCGCTCCGCCTAGCATGGCAAAAAATAACGGGGCAACTATGCCATCAGATAAATTTTCCATTAATGATTCCAGCAAAGCGCGGATAACTCCCCTCTCATCTTCATGTTCCATGCTCCGGCTGACTATTGTCTGCACTTGATTGCGTGCCATCTCAAGATTATTTGCTTTGAGATATTTTGATGTTATCCGACCTTCATCTGTCAGTGAACGCAAAGCCAGGCAAAAATAGACAACAATGATTTCAAAGGTGATACCTGCCACAAAATTAAAAGCATACAAAACCACTGCAACGAGCCAAATCAGAACAGCCATCCCAACGACAATTATCAGATTAAAAAGTACTCCGTTCAAGCGCATGTTGCGCGTCAAACGCCTGAAATGCGGCTCGAGCCAAGTGGCCAAACGGCCTATAATCCGGACTGGATGGTATTGCCAAACAGGGTCTCCAATCAGGAGATCCAAGGCCAAAGCAATGGGTATAATCGGCCAGGGCCGAAAAATTGACAGGAAGGTCATTTTAATTGATAATTCCGCTCGCCAAGCTCGCTTGGAAGGAGGCAGAAGTTGTCACTTACTCTAGAGTCGGCGATGGCAGAAGTCAAAGTCTGCGCTGAGGAACCGCAGATCACATTGGTCAGGTTTCATACACCGCAAAGATGCCTGAGTTGGGCACCCTGGAACGGTGGGCTTAAGACCGATATCAGATTGGTGGCCAACCGGACCTTGGGAGAAAACGAAGGATACCCTGACGAAGCAAGCCGCCTGGCGCAATGGGCCAAAAGGGACCTCGTGGCACGAGGGTTGCTGCCCAAAGAATCCGTCGGGATGCTGACTACCGTGCCCCAAGCAGCCATTTGCATGGGGTCGAGGCAGGATCGCGGTACCGGGCTGAGGGTGGAAACCTTTTGCACTCTCGGGTTGGGTAATGCCCTGGCTCCGGGTGATGGCGCCCTCTATAACGAGGAGTTGGGCACTGGCAAGACAAAGCCCGGGACCATTAACCTGATCGTAGCTGTCAACCGAGGCTTGGCTGAATGCGCCCAATACGAGCTCATGTCAGTCATCACCCAAGCCAAATGCGCTGTGCTTTTGCGCCATGGCAAGAAAAGCCGCGTCAGCGGCAATATCTGCCTGGGTACTGGCACGGACTGCATTGCCATCCTGGCTCCCCAAAGCCATGAGGTGACCCTCAACTATGCCGGACTCCACTGCAAGCTCGCAGAAGTCACGGCCCAATCTGTCATGCAGGCTGTTGCCAAGGCTCTCGAAGTCCATCTGAGCCACATTGCCAGCCTTCGCTGACCTCACCGCGTTGTCGCCAGACTACGCGGATTTTTTTATTGTCATTTTGGAGGCGTTTTTCAATAATAAACTTCTGATTCTGTTTCTTGCGGCAAATCTTCTGGGGCAGCAGGCCTATCCTGCCCGGTTTTCAAATCAAGCACTCGATAATCCTTTGGTTTGTCTTTATAGCTTACTGAAACAACCGCTTCCGCCTTTTCTGAATTAATCGAATCAACATAAGTCCATTCCTTACCATAATGCCATTTCCAATCTATTGTGCCATTCTGACGATTAATTTTTATAATTTGCATGGTAATAAAATCCGGCTTTGCAGTTTGTTTTTCTCGACAAGTTTTACATTCTTTTGAAGGCTCCGTATCAACGCAAATCCAAGAATCTTTAGGGCAAGTATTACAAATATCAATACATTCTGATTTATAAAGCAAATGCACGATTAGTGAATCGTCGTATTCAAGCGCTTTGTAGAAACTAAAATGTTTCGAATCCAAATCAACGGTCCAAAGGAATTTTCCGTCTTTAGAGTCAAAAGCATGCGTCAGATTTGAACCATCATTTCGTGTTTCGTCGATCAATAAATTATTAGTTAAGACAGTCAATTTTAAATTTCTGTCGTCCACGTGTTCACTGATTAATTTATAAAGTTGGCTGCCGGATTTTACTTGCCACTTTGTGTCGTGAACATAACTGTTCGTGCCATTGATATACGAAACTGTTTGCGCTTCTTGGTTATATTCCAGACCCCATCCCCCGCCCGCGCTGGCATTGTAGAGTATCGCCTTGTGGCTAATGACTTCTCCTGTTTTCGAACTCAAGGTGTAATTTTGGACAAATCCTCCCCATCCACCACCTGACGAATCAATATTTCCGTCCTTGTTCAGGGATAAGGCCCAACCAAAATAAGTGCCTGTCCTGTTCACCCAAGCGACTTTGCCCGTTGCGAGGTCAAACGCCCAAGTCTCATGCGTAGTGCACCAGGCTTCAGGAGGTTTAGTGCCTTGGCATAAGACCCCACAACCTTTTAAGCACGAATCCGTGTCCGATCGGCTTTCGAGCACGACTTTTCCGTCCGGCAATGAAAGCATCTGCGGCATGTCCAAATAACCTAAAAAAGAATGGTTCCAAGCTAGCCGTCCATCCTTATCAAAAACCCAGAGACCCTCGTAATCCTTATCGCCTGTCCCGGATGAAATAAAAAGATGTTCATGCGACATGCGGATTTCAAAACCATCAATGCCATAATCCTTGCCCCAAATAGTCCATACGGTTTTTCCGGTTTGTGGGTCCAATGCGTAAATCACGCTGCGGTCAGTGTTATTGACGTAAAGTTTAAGGCTGTTCAGAGTCCCATAATCCCAATATTCATTGGTTCGGATTTCCGGATTCCAAACAACGGCCTCAGTACTTGTGGCCGCCTGGGTAGAAGTTGCCACTACTAATAAACTAGAGGTTGGAGTAGCCGGTGTAACGACTTTTAAGGTAGTTGGCCTTGCCTTGAATCGCAACGTCACAGCCAGCACAATTGCGTAGGTCACCAAGCTAATGACAATACAGGCGGCAATAATCAAAAAGATACTTCTTAAATCAAGTCTGATATTTAAACGTTTCATAATGGGAATAGTATATCACTTATTTGCCTTTCTAAACCTCTTTGGCCGTCTTTTATGACAGGGCAGATAACCTTGACCGTTTCCTCTAAAGTTGCTACTTTCTCCGGGTTCTGATGACCTGTTTTTTCCGGGAGGAAGAGAAATGACTGCCATCAAACGAGCCAAAGCAAGAGCCGTCACGACCGCCCAGAGCCTCAAAAGAGAGCTCTGCAATGGGGAACTGACCCCCGAAATCGCTGTTATCCTGGGCACTGGCTGGGGTGACGCCCTGCCCGATTTTCACAACATGATATCGCTGAGTGCGATCGGTTTCCCCCGCGAATCCATCCAGGAGATCGATGGCCATTCCAGGACCGTGATCTACGGCGAGCTGGCTGGCAAGCGAGTCATTGCCCTGCGCGGGCGCATCCACCTCAACGAACACTCGACTGATCCGGACATCCCCATGATGGCCCGCCTGCAGGTCCAGATGTTCCTCGAGATGGGCGTGCGCAAGTTTATCATCACCAACGCCGCTGGCAGCCTCAAGCAGGAATGCCAGGTTGGTGATGTCGTGGTCGCCGACGGGTTTGTCACGCTCTTCGCGCCTCCCATGCCCCTCTTTGCCGGTGAGTTCTGCTCACCCGAAGACAAGCTCTCACGGCACATGAGAGAAATCGCCCTCGAAACCAAAGTCCTCAAGGAGAGCAAGATTCTGCCCACCCATCAAGGCGGCTACGCCATGCTGCGCGGACCCCTCTTCGAAGGCCGCCGTTACGACAAGCCTTTCCTGCGCCTGACCGGCGCAAGCGCAGTCGGCATGAGCACCTTGCCCGAGATGTGCATCATCGCGCTCTATCCCGACGCAGAAGCGCTCTGCCTCTCGTTCATCACCAACACCGACAGCGAGGAACACTCGCACGAGACCAACCAAGCCCGTGCCAAGGAATCCTCCCCCCTGCTCGGCGCGTACCTCGAACAGATCATCCGCCAGATTTGACTCAACCGCATCCCGCCTGAAACCGCATCCGCGCTTCAGCTCCTCGGGGTGCGGTTTTCAGTTTAAAAAAACACCGTAGAGCAAGAAGCTTACGGTGAGATAGTTGCGTCGGCGCGAGCCTTGGACACGCAGTTGGCGATGAGGTTACACAAGCGCTCGCGCGCGAGCAAGGCTTTGGACCGTTTGGCGATCCACGTTCGGAGCAGGACGTTCAGCACGTCGGACGAATCAACAAAAACCAATGTCGAGAGCGGGATGGCCGCCTTCTCTTCATCCTTATCCCCCACATCGAACGTGCGCTCCGGGCCGATGCGCCAGGCTTCGAGAGGGTTGGCCCGGCGGATCAGGACAGGGTACTTGGCATCATAGATATCAACGTCATTCCTGCCCATGCATCCCAGCAAGATTTGGAAACGCTGGTCGATCTTGTCCCATTGCTCGAGACCTGTCGCCGGGTCAGCCACCGGTTCCGCTCCGTAGTAGATGTTGTCGTGGGTGTCCTGGCCAATCAGCGCAGCCAGCTCCACGGCAAAAAACGGTGCGCGGTTGTTCCAGAGCAGCTCCCACGAGGCGGTATCAGGGCTCGTGGCCTTACGTTGATCGCAGATCCAATCCTCGATAGTATGGACCTCGCCCAGATCCAGCGGCCGATACATTGCCCCGGCTGCGAGCGTGTTAGCGACTTGCCGTTGAAGGTACATGGCTTCGATCTTGGTTGTCATCCTCCGCCTCCTGTTGTAGGTCGATATCTTGTAGAAACTGTGCGATTTTGTCAATTATTGCGGTCCGATACATTTGACGGGAAATCTAAAACTTGGTAAGAGCACTCCACAAACCCAAACCAAGAGACCAGGAGGAAGCATGAATACTCAAGAGGAGCCCCGGAGAATCTGCATCTCCTGGGAAAAGTACTTTGACTTGTTGCGCTATCTTATTGCAAAGATCCAGGACTCGGGCTTCGAGCCAAAACAAATCGTGTGCATTGCGCGCGGCGGCTTGATCCCGGGCGATACTCTTTCTCGCGCTTTTAAGGCGCCGTTGGCAATACTCTCCGTGGCCAGCTACCCGGATGGCCAGATGCAACAGGACGCGATTATGTTCAGCCGGGACATAACATCGGCCAAACCGTTGCAGCGACAGTCTATCCTGCTGGTCGATGATCTAACGGAAAATGGCACAACGTTGATCAAGACGTTGGAATGGCTGTGCTGGTGGTACCGTCTTGAACCGAAAGAGATCAAGACTGCCACTGTCTGGCACAAGTCCTGGTCCAAATTCAAGCCAGACTTCTTCGCTGAGTTTATAGTTCTAGATCCAGACGGAACGAAACCGTGGATCGAACAGCCGCAAGATCTCTTCAGCCGATCCCTGGCAACTCAAGCCCGCTGAGCAAGTAAGCTCTACAACCGCATCCCAAACTAATTCTCGAGGGGTGCGGTGTTTTTTTATTTGCATTATTTTCAACGCTCAATGATGTGCGGCTTGATAAAAACCCTGATGGCCGCGACCGCCTCATCCTTCTTACGCGCGTCACCTGCTGCCACATCTTTTGCAAACTGATACAGAACCATGTCGGGCAAGCGCAACCACTTCTCGTTCTTGAACAAGAAATAAAACAAAGTCATGATGGCAACGCGCTTGTTGCCATTCTTAAAAGGATGGCTTTTGATCATGAGGTAAAAAAGTATCGATGCTTTATCCAACAACGTCGGATACAGCTCGCGTTTGTCATAAGTTTGTTGCGGCGTCGAGAGACAGCTCTCCAGCCTGTCCGCATAGCGTGACGCGAAAGGCGGGATGGGCTCGTCACCCTCCATCATCTGCCTGGCCAGTTCATGGGCCACGAACTCAACCTCTGCCAAAGTCAGATACTCCATATCATTCCTTGGCTAAAGCCCGAAAAGTCTCGCCGTATTCTTTGAGGGCCAGCGCAACGGCTTTCCGTATTTCGGCTTTCCCCTCTTCCGGCAATCCTCCCATTAGATGGTGCGGCAAATTTTCGACGGATATGACGTATGATCCGCCGACCATGTTAGCTTTGAGTTTGCCGGACTTTATCCATCTAAAGACCGTAATCCGGCTTATCCCGAGCAAATCAGCCACTTCTTTGACAGTATAAATCTTCTTTGTTGCATTCATAAAAGATAATGTAACATATGTTGCACTATTTGTCAACCTGTGCAACAAAAATTTATTTGGTTTTCAGTTAAAAAAACGCCATCCAAGCGAGAGCTAGAATGGCGATCAAAGCGGAGTAAACGACGTGTCGGTTACATCCCGGAAGACTCTCTTGAAGATGAACAGCCCGCCTTCCCTTTTCCTGGGCAACCGCTGTATCACGTTTCCCAGCTTCATGTCCAGAAAAAGCGGCTCATCCGGAGACATGTCGTAGCGTATCGCGTTTTCCCGCGCCTGCTCCAACAGTTTGCGGTATTCCGCAAGTACGTTCTCGGTCTTGCCGGTCTGCTTTTGCACGACCCTGGCGAAGAAACCGCTCTGGTCTCTTGCCGCCAGCTCTTCTTCGGTCTCAACTTCCTGCCAGAACTTGTCGAGCGACTCGGCGTCAAACCACGTCAAATCCCCGACAGAATGGATTACGCCCAGGAAATGGAACAAGGAAAGCTCGTGCATCTTATCCGCCGTATCGTAGTAGTTGTTACACAGGACATAGCCTCCTACTTCGAGGGAACGGGACGCTATCTCCGGGTTCACCCCTGTGTTGAGCAGGATCAGCACGTCGGGCGAAGCGTCCGGGACAAACTCGTGAGCGTTGGCACAGTAGGCCTCGTAGCCCTTGGCCTTGAGCGATCGGATGTCCGATTCGGTCAAGTCGACGTATATCACGCGGCTTTCCGGAAAAGCCTGTGACGGCGCAGCGTCCGAGCTGCAACCCGGATAGTAGACGACTTCGGGGTTGCATTGGAACGCCTCGCGGAAAGCGCGGAGGATTTCTACTGACTGCTTGTGAACGTACGGTTCATAGATGCCTGTTTGCTCATTCATGATTCTTCTCCTTGAAAGATCATCGAACGAGAAAACTTAGCAGAATCCATAGCCTGTGTCAATGGCTGCATTTAGACTAGGAATTTTTAGCTAGATAGATGAGTAAGGCGGCATAATTAAGACCTTCGCCATGCAGGCTTGACAAAATGAACATTTTGTTCTATACCTCAGTAGATCTTTCGTAGGAAAGTCCTTGCCAAGAAAGAAGGTTGCTCATGAGCCAGGATCAAGTCCTGCACATAATTGAGGTTAGTGAAAAGGTCAACAACTCGATCCCTCCCGGGCGTATCCAGTACAATGGCATACAGCCTTTTGCCTCTGATGGCCTCGAGCTCTGGCTAAGAACCAAGGAAGACGGCCTCGAGATCGCCGTCCACCACATCATAGGTCCGAACTTCAGACCAATCCTTCACAAAAGGTACCGAGATTTTGAAGGCATTTGTACGGTCAAAGGCAGCGTCCTGACCTTCAGAGAACACCTTTCGTGGACACGCTTCGAACAGATAAGCGCGGGGTATGTTGTCCGACTCGTTGATACACTCCAACCCAAAGTCTTCAAGCCACACAACGCACCACTGAACCTCCTGATAGAGCGCCTCGTATGCCTCTCCATCGGTCTGGCAGCTAATGATCACTCCCAGATCGAGTACGTCCTGCAATTCCAAGACGGACTGGAGTTTAGGCAACTGGTCAAGCGAGAGAATGTCTCGGACATTTTTGGGCCATGACAACTCAGCGCCTCGCGGCTTCGGTCTCGAGGTGCTTTTATTAATTCGGCTCTTCTTCCAAAATTGAACAAAATCTTAATCCTAAATCCGTCAAACGATAATTACCAATGTAACTCAAGCCACTTTTATCTGATAAAGTTCTATAACCTAATAGGCTTAAGCTGATCATGTGCTCATCATATCTTGCTACCAGGTGCCTCAAATTATGTCCAAGTTTTTTGGCAACCACTAGCGACCACTCATCAAAACCGGTTGGCTTCTCTTGTGCGTTTGCTGTTTCCTTATTTAATTCGTAAGCGGCACGCAATATCCTAATTTCTTCGGAAGAAAGTTCCCTGATAAGGATTAACAATTGACGAATCAGGTGTCGTTCGTTCTCCGTCCTGTCATTTCTGCAACATTGGTTAAAAAAATTTTGCGCAACATCAAATCTTGTTTGATCTGCGACTTTCATAGAATCCAAAAAGTCCGCCATTTCTGTAATCGTTTCACAAGTAAATTGATCTTCTGCGACTTTCCCGTTCTCTTTCAATGTTTCCCAGCCCTGAGAAAGTTGCTCGACATAATGCCCTTTAAAAGCTGCCTGTAATACTGCGCCTGTTGCCGTCGCTATTCCTTGTTTCGTACTCAATAGGCGCATTAAACCAGTTCCTACCTGAAGTAATTTCAAAGGGTCTGAAATATCATCCAATACGTCGAGCATGTCTTCATCTTTTGTAGTTATCTTCAATTCATCTTCATGAGGCATATACTCAGATTTAAATACTTAGTAAAAAAAAGAACCTCCGATAGCACTGGTCGTTATTGGGGTAACCATTCCTTGAATGCTTGTTTGTATTCCTTCCATAATTCTTCATACTTGTTCCGAATTGAGACAATTTTGTCAAAGTCAGCAGCGGAAAGAACCTTTACAGACTCCTGGATAATGGTCCCATTGTATACTTTAGTAAAAAATTGGTTGACGTAGTCATCATATTCTTTCTTGGCCACCTCGAAACGGTCATAAATGGCCATTAGCTCAGTTTTGGTCATAAAATTCAGGTTAGGCTCAATAATGCTTATATTTTAGCAAAAAGCTGAAGGGCTTCGCATTAAATATTTATTTTTTCATGCGCCGATGAATAATCGATTCGCTTATTTCCAATAACTTATCTTTAAATTCTGGGTTGTTCGTTTCAGTTTCCACTAGATGCTTAACTGCACGAGATAAAACAGCTTTTTTCATAGCTTCGATTGCCTGCGGTATTTTATCGACATCAACCTGTCGGTGGCAATTTGGGCATAGCGAAACAATGTTCCAAAATAATTCTGGTCCGCCTGATGCTGCATCAATCCAATGCGCTTTGTCCAGGGTTACATCATTCCTTCCACAAATCTCACATGAGGGTCTCTTTGTTTTTTCCGGAATAACAAATTTAGCTTGCTCTAATAGAGGTAAATCAAGCATAGTAGTCCAAGAACGGCGGCGCGCGTTAGGATTTTGAGAAAAAATTTGCCATCGATTTTTTACTCCCCATCTTTCAGTAAAACGTTTTTGACCGAGTTTTCCGCTCAAATATTGTTCTCTATAATCATCTTCAAATTTGACACCTAATTCAGCTTCTCTGATTTTCATCCTTGGCGGCTTTTCACCTTTTGGCACAGGAAGGCGACGTCCAGTTTTGGGATCTAGGTTCTGATAAAAAATTCTCTCTCCTTTAATGTATGTATGTTCCATATTTTTATAGAATAACACCTCCTGTCGCCCCTGTCAACCATACTGCGTTCAAAAAAACAAAAAACCCGCATTTCTGCGAGTTTTCTGCTTAGTCCGGCAGCGGGCTACTCTTCCAGGACCGGGTTGGGTCCAAGTACCATCGCTGCTGAAGGGCTTAACTGCTGTGTTCGGAATGGGAACAGGTGTGACCCCTTCGCTTAGGCCACCGGCTCCGCGAAGCGACACGTGTCGCGTAGTGGAGTCGACGGCTAAGTCGACTTTCAAAGATCGAAGATTATATGTACAAGGCATGCTGCGTGTTGCGTACATACCACCCAACATTGGATGGCCGAAGCAATCGAGCTATTAGTACGGCTCGGCTGAAGGTCTCGCGACCCTTACACCTACCGCCTATCAACCTCCTAGTCTCGGAGGGCTCTCTGAATTCTAATCTTGGAGACGGCTTCACGCTTAGATGCTTTCAGCGTTTATCCGTGCCGAACGTAGCTACCCGGCGGTGCCCCTGGTGGGACAGCCGGCGCACTAGAGGTTCGTAAATCTCGGTCCTCTCGTACTAGAGATTTGTCTCCTCAAAATTCCACGCGCGTAGTAGACAGGAGACCGAACTGTCTCACGACGTTCTGAACCCAGCTCGCGTACCGCTTTAATTGGCGAACAGCCAAACCCTTGGGACCTTCTCCAGCCCCAGGATGCGATGAGCCGACATCGAGGTGCCAAACCGGGTCGTCGATGTGGACTCTTGGACCCGATCAGCCTGTTATCCCCGGAGTAGCTTTTATCCGTTGAGCTTCCGCCGTCCGATATCGTACGGTCGGATCACTATGTCCTACTTTCGTATCTGCGCGACTTGTTGGTCTTGCAGTCAAGCCAGCTTATCCCATTACAGGACACACGCGATTTCCATCCGCGCTTAGCTGACCTTAGTGAACGCCTCCGTTACTTTTTGGGAGGCAACCGCCCCAGTTAAACTACCCACCAGATACTGTTTCTCCATCCGGTTTCACGGACGGAGATAAGAATCACGACAGCGCAAGGGTGGTGTCTCATTGGCGCCCGAAGGCTCCCACCTACACTGAACATGCACTGCCATGACCCAATATCAAGCTATAGTAAAGCTTCACGGGGTCTTTTCGTCTGACTACGCGTACAGGGCATCTTCACCCCACTTGCAATTTCGCCGAGTCCCATGTAGAGACAGTCGCTCTCTCGTTATGCCATTCGTGCGGGTCGGAACTCACCCGACAAGGAATTTCGCTACCTTAGGACGATTATAGTTATCGCCGGCGTTCATCAGCGCTTAGCTTCAAGGCTGCCCCTCTTGCGAGGATGACCTCTCTGCTTGACGTTCTGACACTGGCCAGGCATCACTCCCTATACATCACCTTGCGGTTTAGCAGGGAGCTGTGTTTTTGGTAAACAGTCGGAAAGCGTCTTTTGCTGCGGCCCAGAATTTAATCTGGGCAGGCCTTATCCCGAAGTTACGGCCGTTGTATTGCCGAGTTCCTATACACGGGTTCTCTCGTACACCTTGGCACACTTATGCCCACCCACCTGTGTCGGTTTACGGTACGGTTGCCGTACGGTTGGCTCTAGAAGGTTTTCTTGGTACTCCATTCCTTTTCCTTGCCCGCCTTGCGGCAGACTCACGATCGCCCAGAGGCTTATGGCTAGCGGATTTACCAACTAGCCACCCCCAAGCGCCCGAAGGTTCATTCCGGGAACCTCGAAAAGTTTAAGAATACGTCACTCCATCGAAACCATACGGCAGTGCAGGAATATTAACCTGCTGTCCATCGACTACGCCTTTCGGCCTCGCCTTAGGACCGACTAACCCAGGGACGATTCGCGTTGCCCTGGAAACCTTGGGTTTATGGTGGACAGGATTCTCACCTGTCTTTTTGCTACTTATGCCGACATTCTCTCTTCGCAACGCTCCACGGTGGCTCACGCTCCCGCTTCATTGCAATTGCGAATGCTCCCTTACCGATACACCGTCCCGAAGGACGATCGTATCCCGCGACTTCGGTATCATGCTTAGCCCCGATAAGTTTTCAGTGCGGAAAGGCTGGACCAGTGAGCTATTACGCTTTCTTTAAAGGATGGCTGCTTCTAAGCCAACCTCCTGGTTGTTCAAGCCTTTCCACTTCTTTTTACACTTAGCATGAATTTAGGGACCTTAATCTGCGATCTAGGGCTGTTTCCCTTTTGACCAGTGGAGCTTAGCCCCCACGGTCTGACTGCTGGGAACATTTAACGGTATTCGGAGTTTGGTTAGGAATAGTAGGCTTGCGCCCCTACCCCCATTCAGTGCTCTACCCCCGTTAAACTATGTACCAACGCTAGTCCAAAAACTATTTCAGGGAGAACCAGCTATCACCCAGTTCGATTGGAATTTCACCGCTAG
>JAJZQU010000023.1 GCA_021806685.1 bacterium
ACGACCCAATTCCAAAAACAAATTCTCCCGTTAAGGGAGGATTTGTTTTTGGAGCGGGTAGCGGGAATCGAACCCGCCTCTAATGCTTGGGAAGCACTCATAATAGCCACTATACGATACCCGCAATACGGCCAATAAGTTATCAGACAAAAGCGTCCTTTGCAAACTTATTCAGCCGTTTTCTCCGGCAATGGATTGAATCTTTCCCTGGCCGGAAACGGCAAAATATCATTAATGGAAGTTGTGCCTGCCAAAAGCATAACTAGACGTTCGACACCAAAAGCAATACCGGCGGCATTGCCCATTTTTGGCAGGTCAGCCAGAAACCGTTCGTCCAAAAGCCAAGACCTTCTCCCCTGTTTTGATCTCAAAGCTTTTTCTTCCAAGAATCTTTGCCTTTGTTCTATTGGATCGCAAAGCTCGGCAAAGCCGTTGGCTAATTCAAACGGTCCTACATATAGTTCGACTCGTTCTGCCCAACGTTGATCATCAGCTGACCTGCGCGCCAAAGCCGCTTGGCTGGCCGGATAACGGTATAAGAAAGTCGGTTGTTCGAGCCCGAGCTTTTCCTCTATTTGTGACAGGAAAATTTTAAAATAAATATCATCCCAATTATCATCGGGGTTGACCGTCTGGCTGAATTTCTCAACGGCTAATTTTGCCATTGCTTCACGGTCACCGAGCAACGGAGCGAGTTCAACGCCGGCGTATTCGTGCCATGCCTGTTCGACGGTAAGACGACGGAAACCTGAGTCTTGAAATTTGAACTTTGGATTTGTCATTTGTGAGGCCACCCAGCGCATCATTTTTTCCGTATCATCCATCAACTCATTAACACCTGCCTCGCGGCGATACCACTCAACCATTAAAAACTCCGGGTCATGCGTGCCATCCCATGGCTCATTATTACGGAAGCAAGGGCCGAGGTCGTAAATCCTATCAAAGCCAGCAGCCAGAAGACGCTTCATGGAGTATTCAGGCGAAGTAATAAGAGCAGCGGGATATGGCTTACCATCAGCATCAACCACTTCTGTCCAGAAAGGCTCCAGGTACGGCTCTTGGCCAGGCAAACCCAATAAACGCGGGGTTAACATCTCTAAAAAGCCTTGGTTTTCGAACCATTGGCGCATGAGTTTAACGACTTCTGACCGTCTTTTGATCATTTCGATTTCCATATGGCGCTATCTTGACAAGAACGGCATTTTTTGCCAAGGTATCCCATTCGGTTACGCGCCTGCGTGACCGTGCTCCTCACCACAAACAGAGGTGCATCATGGCCACCAAAACCAGGCAGTCCGGTGATATCTCGTTCATTCGCCAGCTCCATCAACCATGTAGTCGATGCCATCAACCGATCCTCCCCGGTGGAGTAAACTACGGGCACGAAAAGGCAGCTGGCATCCACTGGGCATGTCTCAGGAAAGAGACCCGTGAAGACGTGGCTGAGTCAATAGCCCACGAGCTTTGGGTCGACGCCTTCGGCGTACTTTTTGCCGGGTACCTCCAGGAAAAAAGGCTCGTCCTGAATCTCTTTGAAGAGTTCATGAGCGATCGCTCAATCCCACGGTATCTGGAGTGCCTAGACCGCGCCCTTGTTCTGGCAAAACGCTGCCCTAACGGCAACGGCCCTATGCTGGTTCAGAAAATCAGCGAGGTAATACTCGCGATCAAGGCCCTGGCCAACACGTCTGAAACTAAAGCTCCCACCTCTGCTTAAAGGTGAGAGCTAATTTTTTATTAATGTGTTACGCCGCTTTGTCGAATTTCTGCTCTTCCCTTATGGTTGGCATTTGTTTAGGCTCTCTGATTGTTTGGCCGGCCTTAATCGATTCCTTAATCTCGTTCAAGCGAGCTTCAATCTGGGGCCACTCGGCGGGTACTTCGACTGTAAATGGAGTTGCGCCAGGTTCTGATTTTGCAATCCCATATTGCTCAAGATTGAGTTGGCTTTCGATTGCTTCTTTCGCCTTTAATGCGTCTGCTTTTAATTTAATCAGTTCTTCCATGGATTGGGGCGTGGCCAACATTTCATCTAAAGTCTTTAACCATTCTGTCACTCTGTTGTGAATGGCATCGTACTCCATGTAACCTTCTGCCATTTTACGTAACGTGCCTTTTTCTTGAGCAATTTTTGCTTGATATTGCTCATGGGCCACGTCCTTTGCCTCTTCTTCCCTGGCAATGGTTTCACCGGTTTTAAAAGTTTGGGCTTCAGCTGCTTTAAGCTCAATTGATTCAGGGGTCCTAACAGTAGGTGCCCGTTCCGCCTTGGCTTGTTTTTCTAAAGCGACCGTAGCATCAGTCTTTAGAGTCTGCGCTTCTTGGTGAGGCAAAGTCTCTGCACCCATTGTTTCCAATGGGCCATGAATGTCCTTTTCCGCCACTAAAGGCGTACCGGGCATTTTAGGCAAAGTGGGTGCTTTTTCAGAAGGGCCTACAACTGGCTCTAGGTCTTCTGGTTTTAAAACTTTAATAGTAGGCGCCTTCTCCGAAGGGCTCGCTTGGGCGACTGGTTCCAAATCTTCCGGTTTTAATTCCACGGCTTTTTTTAAAGTCGGCGCCATGGATGATGGCGTTTCGTTCCTTTTTGCGTCAACCGTCTGGTTGATCTTATTAAAGAAATTTTCTAACATATTTTTGGTTTTTATATTTAGGTAATTTTAATCCTGAGCCAATGCTCAGGTTTTTTAGCCTATATCTAAAATTATCTTCGCAGGTAATATCGCATAACTTAGCTTTTATTTTTGTTTACATTAACCAGTATAGCATTTTTTTGGCTTCTTGTCAAAGAAAGCCGAGCTAGGCAGCTCGGCTTAAACTCTCGGGAGTTTCGGAACTATCTTCTATAAACTCATTTATTTCTCTGAGTAGAGGCGCAAGACCAGGATGAACCTTAAGTTTCCTTGTCGCTTGCTCCTTGCGTTGTGCTTCGATTATTTTTTTGTATAGTTCAGGGTCATAATTAAAAGCCGGCTTGCTTTCCTGCGAAATCTTGGCATCTTGCTCAACAATGTCTTTGATATGCGTGTTCAACATCCTGGCCAGATCCTCACATTGGTCTAATCTTCCCTGGATTTCCTCTCTCACTTCTTCATTCTTGGCTGAGCGTAGCTTCTTTTTTAATTTCATTTCAAGAGACGTTAGCTTCAAAGCTGCCTGACCGGTCAACTTGAAAGCATCATCTCTTAACGTCCCTTCTGGCACTGGGGGCTTTTTTTCGGATATCGTGCGCTGCAGGCCGGGTACAGAAGGCAGCCTGAGTGATGGCTTTTGTCTGATCCCGGACACTAATTCCTCCTCACTTTCTTTTTTTGGCAAAAAAGCTTTTTCTTTCATATAAAGTTGGTTATTGGTTGGAATATTGTTCTGTCTCATCCGAAAGGACTACCAGTTCAACACCAGCTTGTTCGAATAAAGTCCTGCTCTCGGATGCGGCGTGGTAGCGACGTTCGTAAACTGCTCGCTTTATTCCGGCATTAATCATGGCCTTGGCGCAAGTATAGCAAGGCTCAAACTTACCATAGAGCGTGGCCCCTTCTATGGCCACGCCATGGCGTGCCGCATTGCATATAACATTTATTTCGGCGTGCGACGTTCGAACGCAGTGTTGAGTGACGCTCCCATCTTCATGAACTACTTTATGCATCTGGTGGCCAACCTCGTCGCAATGAGGCATGCCTATTGGCGACCCGACATAACCCGTAGCCAAAATTCGCTTGTCTTTGACCAACACGACACCGATCCTGCCGCGGTCGCAAGTGCCGCGCTTGCCAACAGTACGGGCGATTTCGAGAAAATATTCATCATTTGATGGCCGATGGTAGACTTGCTCTTCTGACATAGTGACAATAGTTAATCACGAATGGCTTGAGTTATCAAAAACCCGACAAACGTCGGGTTTTCGGTTATCTTACGATGAAGGGCAGTAAAGCCATGAAACGGGCGCGTTTGATGGCCGATGATAGTTTGCGTTGGTGCCAGCTGCAGACTCCGGAACGCTTGCGGGCGACTATCTTGCCGAAAGACGAGATGTAGCGGCGCAGGGCATTGGTGTCCTTGTAGTTTATCTCCTTAACATTAGCGTGGCAGAACTGGCAAAGGTGTGGTTGTTTCTTCTGCATAAATAATTGTATTGTTGGTTAGAATGGAATGTCCTCGATCCTGATCTCCTGCTCGCCCACTCCCGGTTCAATCTGTTGCGGTGCGGCATCAGAGGCCCTGACTGTTGGTATGGCGCCGCCTTGCGGTGCGCGGTCCAGCATAATCATGTTATCGGCAACGATTTCAGTGCGCTGGCGCTTCTGGCCGTCCTGCGTTTCCCACTCGCGGGTCTGAAGCCTTCCTTCTACGTAGACTTTGCGGCCCTTGCCCAAATACTGCGAACAGATTTCTGCCAGCTTGCCCCAAGCCACGATTGAATGGTACTCGGTCCGCTCTTGGCGCTGCCCGGCAGCATCGGTCCACTGTGAGGAAGTAGCCACTGAAAAATTGGTTACGCTCTGGCCACTGGTTGTGTTCCGCAACTCCGGGTCGCGGGTCAAGTTACCGATTATAGTGGCACGGTTCAGGCTCATGGACATACTAATTCAATTAACAATTAACGATTAACAAATTAATAATTGAACTTGTTTAATATTTTTATGTGTTGTCAGTAAGAGCGGCATCAATCTTGCGATCCAATTCTTCGGCAGTAATTTTGGTCGCATCCTCAACCGGCTTGGCTTCTTCTTCCTTGGCTGCTTCTGGTTTTTGTTCGAGCTCGGCGGCCGCTTTCACGTCATCTGAGACTTTAGCCTTGTCAGCTTCTGCTTTGCGGCGTCGGCTGCGTTCATCCTTTGGCCCGCCCTCAACTATGATCTCTTGGAACTGGACCATATTGAACTCACTGCCCCCTGCTTCATCGGCGCGCAAGATGAGGTGGCGCAAAACTTTTTCGTGGATGCGCAAGGCCTCGTTGATCTTAGCGACGGCTGAGGGTTCGGCCTCAAAGTAAGCCAAGACATAGTGCCCATGCCTGACCTTTTTAATTAAATAGGTAAGCCGAAATTTTCCCAAACGTCGGCTCTCTTTGGGAACGCCTCCATAGCGTTGGATCAACGCCTGGATTTCATTCTCAGCTTGACTGACTTCTTCATCCGTCAGCGTAGCCGGAATGATGTATAGCAACTCGTAAAGTCGCATAGTAACTTGCACGTCCGCTATTTGCGGAGACCTTTTTACGCTTTCCTTGGCGAAAAACGCGGGGTCGTGGCCGGCAAGCGATTAAGTGTTAATGGCCCCACATTAGTATAGGCCTCATCAAAAGTCAAGTATTCAAGCTAAAAAAAAGACCCCCTGCAAAAGAGAGTTGCGGGGGCGTGTTATCCGTTGCCTTGGCCCGACTTTTCTGGTTCGGGTTCAGGCTTCGGAGGAGGCATAGGAATGGTCTTGGGGTGGGGAGAAGGTTCGAACTTGACGAAGGGCACGGCAACCATCCTCGGCGTAGTAACCGCTTCGGGACCGGCCCAAGAGTCGCGCGCCTGAACTTCCGGACTGACGAGGCAGTCGGATCCGGACACTGCCTTCTGCAAAGCAGCTTGGGAAAGCGTATAGAGCAGGTTGAGCTGATGAAAGGCACCGATGGCCTGATCACATTCTCTCTCTGCTACCTGCTGCTTGGTCTCTGCCCGGTGCACGCTGAATTGCAGAGTCGCCACCTCTTGTTCCAACCTGGCTGCCTTGAACAAAGCTTCCAAAGCCTTCTTCTCTGGCTCTGTTGCCTTGTCCTGGAAACCATCGACCACTTCCTGCAAGACTATCTCGCGGGAAATAGCCTGGGCCTTGGCTTGGCTCTCGTGATCGATCTGCTCGCTCAACTGGCTGATAGTCCGCTCGTGAGCAGACACCCTGTCTTCAGCCGTCTTACGCTGATCACGAGCATCCTTAAGCGATGACTCAACCTCGACGACCTTGGCGTTCTTGTCAGAAGCGAGCTCGATGGCCCGGATCATGATGGCTTCGGGCTCTGCATCTACCATCACACGAGGGTCGCCCCCCAGCAGGAAGATGATCTCCGGCATTCCGTTCCGGAACGCGTCTGCTTCGCTCTGGAGATCGCGTTGTTGGGTGGATTGTGGCTGACCTTGGTCAGCGGGTGGTGTTACAGCCGGGAAACCACGAAGCGTGATTGCCGGCTCGGATGTCACTGTGGTAGGTGGGGTTGTTGTCTCTGTGGTGGGTGGAGGTGTCTCTGTGGGAGGGGTCGTCGCTTGCGCGGCATTGTCATTCTCAGCCTTGAGCTGATCTTGGAGATCATTGACACGGTCCCTGAGGGCCGCAATCGTTTGATCTTTTTCAGCCAGCAACGCAATGAACTCGTTGTCATTGGCTGCTTGCTGATTTTCCAGTTCCTTAATGCGGTACCGGAAGCCGCCGACTTGGCCTTCGAGCTGCGCAACGAGCCGCTCGTTGTATTGGACTTCGCGATTCTTGCGACCTAACTCATCGCGCAATCCAGTGACTTCGATAGACGACTTCTGGTTGGCTTCTTCGCGCTGCCTCACGGCTTCGTCCTTCTGACGGTTAGCCTCGGCTAGCTCGGTTTGCCACTTGGTCTTGGCTTGATCGTACTCCGTAACCAGCTCTTTGTGCTTCTTGTCCACTTCTGCGAGCTGGGTCTGGAGCTTGGCGACATTGGGCGGCACGGTCCCCTGGCTCTTCTGAGCCTTCTGGAGATCATCCTGGGACTTCCGGAGCTCATCCTGAACAGCCTGAAGATCCTGCTTGGTGGCCGCCAGACTCTTCTCGGTTGTTTCGAGCTTCTTCTTGAGACGCCAATTCCTGATCACTCCGATGATGAACGCGGCGCTGACCAGAAAACCGTAGAACGAGAGCCGGAAGTTGGATCGCCCAGCCTCTGCCAGCCGCTCCTTGGTCTCGCCCAGAGTCTTCTCGCTCTCTGCCAACTTCGTCTGCAGATCAGCGATCTTGGCATCGAGTTCCTTGGAGAACTTGGTTGTGTCGGCAATAACCGGGGCAGGTGTCTGCGCGGATGTGGTCGAGGCTTGATAGCCGGCGTCTTGGCAAGCCTTCTTGGCTTCTGGAGTCGTGGCTTCGGCACAAGCGGCCTTGGCAGCTGCTGTCTGTTTCTCTCCCCAAGTCGAAACCGGTTGGCGCGGGATGAGAATCCAGGCGATCCAGCCACCATTGGTAGGGACATCCATATAGTTGGTCACGCCACGCGGACAATAGGCTTTTTCCTCTTCGGTCGCATCTGCCGGAGCAGCCTTGGTAGGAACGCAACCTCGCAATACTGTCGGATGAGATCCTTGGTTGGCCGCGTAAACACTGCGTAACCACTCCTGTTGGCTGAGCGGTTTGCCCGAATCTCCCAAGATCGGATACATCGGGTACGCTGTTCGCAGGCCGCACCTCTTTGGATCTTCTCTCTCCAGATGCAGGTTGATGTTGATCTTGGTGAACAGCTTGCCATCAATCGTGACGACCTGGCCGCCGCGGACGCAGAGTTCCGGATCATGGTAGGGGTTGTCGTCTGCCAGGGCCGCAAGCGGCGCAAGCAGGGTGATGAGGAAGGCAATCAACGACAATGCCCTCCCCCGCCAAACATGCAAAAACACTACTGAAAGCATGCAACGTGGTGACATGGCCGTTTCTCCTCTATGTTGAGACAACTTTCTTGTTGTCGAGTTGAACAAAATGTCGATGAGCACCCATATTTCAGCACATGGGCCGCTACTAGCCCACCATCATTTAAGCCAAATGTCAACTATTTCTAGGCAAAAAAAATGACCCTTGCGAAGTAAGCAAGAGTCTAGGTACTACGCTGCTCCGGGCTCGCCTTGAGGGTCGCCTGGAACAGGGATCTTGTCTGGAGGAACCATCGTGTCTTTGATGCCACTCCGGACTTCCCTGACGGGCTGCGGTCCCTGGCTGATACCGAGTATCTGGGCCAGGACTACCGCATCATCCAGGAAGAAGTCCTTGTCGCGGTCGCCGACCAGCTTGTCGAGCGCTGTAGAGAGTACCAGCCTGGTAGACTTCAAGAATCTCCAGGCGGCTCGCAGGTCGTCCGTGGCCTGCAAAAAAATCTCCAATCGCTCGCCCTTGGTCAGCAACCGATGCTCAGCTTCCTTGAAGATGCTCAACACGTAAGACGACAGCTCGAAGTTATCGAGGTCATCAAGCGCGGAGACTTCGAAGCCGGCACGAGAAGAGACTGCAATGCTCGTCTGGTCTTGGCTAACCAGCTCAATGGCCCGCGCCACCAGTACATCGGCCTCAACGCCTTCGAGTACTTTGGACTCTTTGGCGCTCCGGCTGTCGATGATGTGGTACAAGCCTTTTCGCAGCACTACTATCTCAACTTGTTCAGCACTCACTGGCTGAAAATCCAGAGTGTTCTTCCGATACGAAGGTTGTGCAGTTGGGCACGATACTGCTCGTGCTGGTGTCACTGTGGTAGGTGGGGATGTTGTCTCTGTGGTAGGTGGAGGTGTCTCTGTGGGAGGGGTCGTCGCTTGCGCGGTACGAAGTTCTTGCTCGCACTTGGCGAGCTTATCACGCAACTCGGCAATGGTCTTTTCAAACTCCTGCCGGGCGCGGTCCTTCTCCTCATGATGACGGCGGGAAATCTCCATGTAAGACTTTTCCTTCGCCGCCAGCTCATCAGCCAGGTTCTTCGCGCTTAAGTTGATTTGCGCGGCCAACTCATCCTGCTTGTCAGCCAGTTCCTTTCGCAACTTCGCGATTGTAGGCTCGAGTGCGCCGGCATCAGCAGTATCCAATCCCTGCTTCATCTTCAGCGTCTCCAACTCACTACTCGCCTGCTCCGCCCTGGCTGCGCTAACCTGCGCCGTCTCAACAGCAGTCGAGGCTTCAGCTTGGGCCCTAGCAAGCTCCTCAGCTTGCTCACTGACCTGCTTCTTGAGTCGCCGGTTCTTCCGTACCAGACTCGCTCCACCGATCATGGTAAGCCCGAGGCAAACCGTGCTCAGCGTGAAGGAGTTGGCAAAGAAGTTACGGCTGACCAAGGCTGCTTGCAGGTCATACTTGAGGTGCGTGACTTGGATCTTGAGCGACGCCATCTGCAACTTGGCTATCGCGAGCAAGCTTCTGACCGTTGTCACGTCTTCAGCAGGTTCCTCTGACTTATCAACTTCGACAGGCGGCAGGATGGGCTTCTGGTTCTCGCCCTTGACCTGGCTCTTGGCGCAATCTTCCAGCGCCTTCTTGACCTGGTCAGTCGGGTTCGGGATGCGCCCAAGCACCGAGCAAGCTTTGGAAGCTGCCAGCGCCTGCTGCTCGAAGTAGGTATACATCCGCGTCGTGGGAATGTGGATGTACCTGCGTCCACCGCTCGACTCGATGCCAAAGTAGTTGACCATCGAGTCAGGGCAGATCTTCTTTTCTTCTTCGGTTGCGTCGAGAGGAGGCTGATGGTTGACGGTTTCGGCGCAGCCACGGTGCACCGGCGAGTTCTTTCCCTGGTTGGCCGCGTAAACTGACCGCAACCACTCATTCTCGCTTAGCGGTTTGCCACCCTCGCCCAAGGCAGGGAACATCCTGTAGGCCTTGCGCAAACCGCAGTTTGGTACGCCCGCGGAGATCGTGATGACCGCGAAGTGCTGGTCACCAATCTCCAAATCCTTGTCGTAGACATTGATGCACTGTTGGGCCGGCTTGGGGCCGGGCATGGGCAGAGCGGCCTGCGCTCGGCTGGCGAGCAACAGGACGATGCAAGAGGTCAGGAGGGCTACGAACGACGATGCCCTCCGCCACACACTCGAACACAGAACGAACAGCATGCAACGTGAGTTCATGGTCGTACTCCTTTTTGAGACAACTTTCTGGGTTGCCTGATTAAACAGGTTGTCGAAGAGCTCCCTTGCTCTTATTTCACCATACGGGATACCACTAGCCCACCACTTTTTTGGGTTTTGGTCAACTGACAGGGGCCTAAAAGCCTGCTATCATGGCCAAGATCAAAATCATCAATTTATATGAGCCAGCATTTCCTGATATTCGGCAACCATCCAAGGCTTTCTTTAGCGGAATTTTTAATATTAGAGCCATCTGCCAAGCTAATTGCCCAAACACCCAATACCTGCGTTATTGATTTGCCAAGCTGGCGCGACGATGAACTCATGAATTTACTGGGGGGCACGGTTAAACTCGGCGACATTATCCTGGAATCAGATGGAGTGAATCTCAAACCCCAAGACATCGCTAAACTAATAACCGAAGCATTGAGTCCTTTGGGTCCACAGGGTCCTAGTACCCAAAGGACACTTAGGACTCAGAGTACTCAAACTGGTTCTTTAGAATTCGGCTGGACAACTTATGGTAGTGATAACAAACAAAAAAAGATTTTTGAAAGATATCCTATCCATATCAAGAAGGCCCTCAAGGAACTTGGATGGAAAGTGCGCTGGGTCAGCGGCAAGGGCGGAGAACCCCTATCCCCGGCTGCCGTGGCCAAATGCCATTTGACTGAAAAACCCAATGCTGATTTTTGTTTGATGATTGAGAAAGGCAAAGTGTTTTTGGGACGCACTACGCAAGTGCAAAATGCCGATGCCTGGAGTTTGCGCGACTACGGCCGCCCTTGCCGCGATGACGTGAATGGCATGCTGCCGCCCAAGCTGGCACGCATGATGGTTAACTTAGCTCAGGTGCCTGATAATGGAATTTTGCTTGATCCTTTTTGCGGTTCGGGCACTGTGCTGATGGAAGCAGCTTTAGCCACGACTGCTAAAAAAATAATTGGCAGCGATATCGATGCCAAACAGATTACGGACACGCTGACCAATCTCGTCTGGCTTGAAAAACAAAATATCATCAGTCAGGACGACGGATCGCGCTTTCAAACTTTCATATCTGATGTCAAAACGATTGCCAAACATCTCCCTGCCAAATCAGTTGATGCCATTATTACGGAAGGTTGGCTTGGGCCACTACTCAAAGGACGTGAGTCTGTCCAAGAGTTGAAAAAGAACGCTGCGCAAATCTCCCAGCTCTGGGTCGATGCGCTTAAGGCATTACGCCCGATACTTAAGGATAAGGCTTCTGTTGTGGCAGTTTTCCCTTCTTTTAATATCGGCAACCAGATAATTACGACATTTGATAGTATAAATTTAGCTTCTTTGGGCTATAAGTTGGATGAATTACCGGCCAAAGTTAGCCAAGAAGACTTGTCTTATGAGAGGTCCGGACAACACTTACGTAGGAACATCCGGCGGCTGGTGGTGGCTTGACAGAGTGTCATTCCTTTGTATAATCAACCATTCGGTCTGTATTGGCTGATTGGAAACCTAAACCAAATGCGCTCTTTGAAAGGAGCGGAGTGATGGAAACGAAAAAACCCACCCCGAAACCCGGCTCGATTGCTCACCCATCAGCGAATACCGCTCTTGATGAGATTGCCCACTACAAGAACGGTGAGATCATTGAGATCGATACTTCCGATACGCGCATCTACTGCGTCAAGAAAGGCTCAGTACAGAGGGCGGTCGTGCTACCGGGCTGCAATGGCCTGGGCACACTGCTGCTCGCGAAGATCGAGCCAAGGCCTGATGGAGGTTACTGGAACCCGCGGCTTGCATACCTCCATGCCATACGCGTAGGTATCAACCTGGTGCTTAAGGCCGTCGGAGAAACTACGATCCAAAAAATCACCGAGGAAAGCCTACGGTCCAAAGACCCTGGCCAACTCGTGAGGATCGTCACTAGTTTGCTCGCAGGGCACGACAAGCAGGTCGCCGAGACCGAGCTCATGATCAAGCATCAATACGAACGAGCCGAGAAAGAAGCTGGCGGTGCGCGTTCGGCAAATGCCCTGGTAGAAAGCTTGCGGCAAGAACAAGAAGAGGTGCAGAAGCCTGCCCCGACTTTCACGCCTAACCAAGTCAAGCTCATGTGCGATGTCGGCCGACTCAGGCAGGAACTCAAGTCCTCTCAAGAGAGAGAAGCAAAGTTGCGCGAGGAGTTGCGGAAACTGCGGAGCCAAATCAAGTCTCAGGAGACAAGGCTCCAATTGACTGCTATTGACCTCCGGGAGCTCAATGACATTCGCCAGCAGCTCATCGACCAAGCGCAATGGATCGAGCAGAACCGCCCGGACCTGCCGGCTGTCCAAGCGATTCAAAGCCTTGTCAACGGCCCGAGCGACGACGAGTTGGATGCCATGTTCGACGAGGCGTTCGAGCGAGCCGCTGAATCACTCCAGCCAGCAGTTGTGGCAACCAAACCAACAAGTGAAACAGCGACGGCGGTTGTCATCGACGAAGCTGTTGAAGGCGAATGTGAAGCCGTCGACGATGACGAGCTCCTGCCAGTCGACAAGGTCGAGGATGGAACCAAGCTGATCGAGATAGGTCCGGCTGATGCCAGTGATCGGCAGACCATTCCCTTTGGGCGCAAAGAAGGTGATCCGCAACCTTCGCCTGTCGTGATACCGGTGCTTTCTCCCCCTTCCATCGCCCTAGCACCAGTTGGGCAAGTCACTCCCCAGACCACCAAGGTCCACGACATGAGGGCCATCCGGGAAGAGGCTGCCAAGCACCCGTCATCATCCATCCCGCCCCAGCCCTTTGAACTGATCCCTGTTGGATCAGAAGTTGTCCAGGTCACCAGGGCAATGGACCTCTCGGAAATCAGAAGGCAGGCCGCAGAGAATCCAGACCCGGCTCAAGCCTGGAACGTAGTGACAGTACCCTCACAAGCTCCGCCCCACGAAACCCAAGGTAGGCCATGGACGGACTCGGGGTTGGATGAAGAGACGCTGGACTACGTTCGACAGCCGGTTCAGGACGGTCCTCCGATGCGCCCCAAGCAGGAAACGCTCATGTTCGAAGATGGCGTGCCTCCGCCTCCTGACCCGTTGCCCGAAACAAAGAAAAAAGGCGGCTAAGCCGCCCCTCTCACCTCCACCCGCGACTCCCAGTCGCGGACTTTTTTTACGGATAAATCTGGTTACCCTCTTCATCAAACAAACTAATGGCCTGCACCGGGCAGGACTGGGCAGCCAACAAAATCGTATCATCGTCAGCCCCGTGCTGATCAACAACAACTGCCTTGTTTTCATTATCAAGTTGAAAAACCTTGGGCGCCACAACAACGCACGGCGCAGCACCGATGCAAAGCTCGCGGTCAACTACTACTTTGGCGATTTTCTTTTCCATATGGCAAAACTATAAACTGATAACTCAAAGCTGACAAGTTACTTTGTTTCGCAATACTTCTCCTTATAAAACCTAATCAACTGCTCAACTTCCGGAATGCAAGCCGGGTCGCCGGTACCGACTTTGGTCTTGGCTTGGACTTTTTCCAAGGTGTCGGCGCCTTCGAGCACGGCTTCTTCGATATCGTGGTCAGTAATCTTCAAAACTTTATCAATAATTCTCCCCTGCTCGATTTCAATCTTATCGACCTGGCCTGTCTTGCGGTAATAATCATTGATAGCAGCCCGCAAAGCCTTGTCACCCAAAACAGAACAGTGAATCTTCCGTGCTGGCAAGCCACCGAGGCGTTCCATGATATCTTGCGGGCGGATTTGCCTGGCTTTTTCCAATGTCAACCCGCCTTTTTCAATTACCATGTCAGACATCATACTAGTGGCTGCGATAGCCGAAGCGCAACCAAAAGTTTTCCAACGGCAATCAGTAATCTTTTTGGTCTTCGGGTCGACTTTAATCCAAACGCGCATCACGTCGCCGCAAGCCGGAGAACCGACCATGCCTTGGCCGTCTGCCTTGTAACCAGCCTCATCCACCATAAAATTATGTGGATGGAAAAAATGTTCTTTGACAGTGTCAGAATAAAAACCACCCTCGCCTTTCTGCGATTTCACGTCTGGAGTTTTAGTTGTTTTGATGGATTGTTTCATAGATTGATTCCCCCTTTGATCCCCCTTTACACAAAGGGGGCTTTTTGACGCCTCCCTTTTGTAAGGGAGGTGCCGACCAAAGGGAGGCGGAGGAATTAGAAGTTCTTCATATCCAAAGTGACCGGAGAAATCTTACGCAGCATCTCGACAATGCCCGGCATTACGCTTATCACATAATCCACGTCTGACTTGGTTGTTGATTTACCGAGCGTAAACCGCAACGATCCGTGCGCAGCTTCGTATGACATGCCCAAGGCCAAGATGACATGCGAAGGATCAAGCGAGCTGGAGGCGCAAGCAGAACCGGTTGAGCAAGCGATACCTTTAGCATCCAAATAAAGCATGGCGGCCTCGCCTTCGATATCCAAAAAGGAAATATTAACGTTGTTTGGCAGGCGCTGGTCAGCACCACCGTTTAAGCGTGATTTTGGCAGGCGCAAAAGCCCGTCAATAAGCCTGTTACGCAAAAGAGAAAGTCTTTTTGATTCCTTCTCGCGGTCTTTTTGCACCAGCTCAAGCGCTTTAGCCATACCCACGATGCCTGGCACGTTTTCCGTACCAGACCTTAAGCCCCTTTCTTGGCCGCCGCCGCGCGTAATTGGTGCGAGCTTGGTGCCACGGCGCACAAACAACAGACCAACGCCTTTGGGGCCATAAATCTTGCCGGCATTCAAGGTCAAAAGGTCGACATGGAGCTTTTCAACATTCAAATCAAGATACCCGGCGGCTTGGCAGGCATCAGAATGGAAGTAAGGCAGCGCCGAATTATTTTCCTTGCGTAATTTTAACAAAGCTTTGCCAATTTCAGCGATTGGTTGGATCGTGCCAATCTCATTATTGGCATACATAACAGAAACCAAAACAGTATTGTGTTTAATAGCATCCAAAACATCTTGAACAGAAACCACTCCGTCTTTTTTGGGTTTGATGACAGTAAGTTTAATGGCTCCGATTTTTTGAAGATACATCAAAGGCTCAAGTACTGCATGATGTTCAATGGCGGTTGTCACAACATGCGGCACTTGTGTTGAACCGTCCCACCCAAGCTTTGGCACGGCTAGATCGGA
>JAJZQU010000001.1 GCA_021806685.1 bacterium
CCGATCTACGGAGTTACTGGTTCGGTGGTTATGGCAGAGACGATCAAAATGCTGGCGCAAAAATCCCCCCTGCCCCCCTTTGACAAGGGGGTTGTTACAGAGTTTGCCGGTGACCCCCTTGATAAAGGGGGAAACGAAGGGGGTTTAAAGTTCTTCCCCATTCTTTCTCGCGAACATGATGGCTTGGACTTGGATATCTATATCCCGCATAGGGAAAAGGAAGGTTATGGGTTAAATGCCGAGAGCGTTGAACTGATTGGCCAACGCGGAGCTGAATTACTAATCACTGTTGATTGCGGTATTGCCAATGTGAACGAAATTAAGCGTGCCCGTGAGCTCGGCATGGACGTAATAGTCGTCGATCACCATCAGTTTGGCGAACAGCTGCCAGATGCGATTTTGATCCATCCCAAATTGCCGGGCGAAACTTATCCTTTCAAAGATTTGGCTGCAGTCGGCGTGGCTTGGAAAGTTGCTTGCGCTTTGGCTGCTGGAGCTCGGGCCAAGGGATACGAAGTTCCTATTGGTTGGGAAAAATGGCTGCTTGATTTGGTGGCTATTGCCACTGTCACGGACATTGTGCCCATGGTTAATGAGAATCGAGTCTTGGAAAAATATGGATTGGTGGTGCTCAACAAGCAACGCCGGCCGGGCATAAAAGCTTTGGTTGAAGCTGTTTGTTGGAAAAAAGGGGAGTTAGATTCTGAAGCTATCGGTTATACCATTGGCCCGAGGATCAATGCGGCTGGCAGGATGGAACACGCTTATTTGGCAGTGGCGTTGTTGCTTGAGGAAAATCCCGAAGAAGCAGCTGCCAAAGCCGCTGCTTTGGAGTTGGTTAACAAAAGCCGGCAAAAAGCCACTGAAGCGCTTATGCAAGAGGCAGGTAAGAATACCGATGGGCATGCAGAGCAAGCCTTGATTTTTGCTTGGTCTGAATCTTGGTCGCCTTCGCTTGTTGGTTTGGCAGCCGGCAAGTATGCGGATACTTGGGGCAGGCCAGCAGTCTTTGTCGGCAAATACGGTGGTGTATGGATAGGTTCGGGTCGTTCCATACCAAGTTATGACATTACGGCTGCCATCAAAGAGGTTGGCCAGGGTCTTTTGACCCGTTATGGCGGGCACACCCAAGCTTGCGGTTTTAGTTTGGCGACGGATGAGGCTGTAGAGAAGTTCGCAATAGCCCTGCGCCAACATGCCGCCGCAAATTTGGTCCTCGATAGTCTTAAGCCGTATATCGAAGTCGAAGCAGCCATACGTTTGGATGATATTGATTGGCGCCTAGTCGACACGCTCAAGCAATTTGAACCATTTGGCGAGAAAAATCCCAGGCCGCTTTTCGCGTCATACAATTTGACGGTTATCAGCGCGGCTTTGGTCGGAGCCACTCAAAAACATATCCGTTGCAGCCTCCAGTCACCAACCGGTAAGGCGCAAAAGTTCATGGGTTTTTATCGTTCTGACTTAGTGGGTATAATAACGCCGGGCGCCAGTGTTGATGTCGTCTATGAAGTTGGCATCTCGGAGTGGAATGGCAACCGGGAAATACAGTGTAAAATCATAGATGCAAGGCAAGCCCAAGAATAACCAATATTTAATGTCCAATATCCAAAAAATATCCAAATTTCAATACTCAATATCCAATTTGGTTATTGATATTTTGGATTCTTGGAGTTTTTTTGGTCATTGGTAATTCGAATTTGGTGATTTTTTGTAAAAATATGAATCTACAAATTTATTCAGATGGTGGAGCAAGAGGTAACCCTGGGCCGGCCGGGATCGGCGTAGTCGTTGTAGACAGAGATTCTGGCAAAAAGCTGGAAGAACATTCTGTTTATTTGGGCAAGACGACTAACAACCAGGCCGAATATCGGGCGGCGATTTTAGGTCTTGAAAGGGCCATCGCTTTGGGTGCCCACTCGGTTGAGTTGGTCGCGGACAGTGAATTAATCATCAAACAGGCAAGAGGCGAATACAAGGTCAAAAATGCTGATTTGGCCAAGAGGTTTTTAGAGCTGAAAAATTTGGAAACAGGGCTTGGAGGGCGCGTGCAGTATCGCCATGTAAAACGTGAGCATAATAAGCGGGCGGATGCCCTTGCTAACCAGGCGATGGATCGGCTCAAATAACAAGAGTTACCAAGTCTGAGTATCCACATGCCCTAGGGGCGTTTTTTATGCTATGATTAGGGCAGATGAATAGGAGGAAAATTTACATTAAAAAAGCCAAAAAACGTAAGGCGCTTCATGAAATTATGACGCCCGGTTTTTGGCGCGCTCACCACATTGTCCCGGCCTTTATTGCGTTAGTTGGTTTAGGCATGGCTTTAGGCGTTGCCCATTTTTCTTCCATGCAGCCTTATAAGGCTAGTGCCGCGGCTGCTGACAATATCCTTGGTTGGGCCTGGGCTGACACGATCGGCTGGATTTCCCTTAACGACCAAAACCCTTCTTCTTGCGGCTCGCCGCCTTGCGGCACCTATGGCATAAACATGGCTCCGGCTGCCAGCCTGCAACTGGACGGCAGGCAAGGGCATACTGTCAACGGTTTTGTCTGGTCGGATAACGTTGGGTTTATTTGTTTTGGTACGAGCTGCAATATTCCTGCCTGTCGCGGGGCGTTTTTGCCTTCGCCGCCAGGCACTGGTTTTTATGCATATGTTGACCCGGTGACTGACCCTTCGCCCAAAAAAGTCCATGGTTGGGCAGTTGTTTGTAATGAAAAAGATTTAGGCTGGATTTCTTTGAATTGCGAAGACACGGGAACTTGTACCAACCCTCCAACCCCGCCAGCCTCTTACCTTAATTACCGTCTGGTTTACAATCCGCAAGACCATAAATTTTTCGTTAACCCATATGAGGGACAACCGGCCATGTCAAAAGGCGTGCCTTTTGGTTGGAACGGTAACAGCGATGGGACTGGTTTTGGGTATATCAGTTTTTATCCCATTTCAGGTTCGGCTGCGGGCATGCATTTGACTGCGCCGGCTGAAAATTGTCTTTTGGTAGGCGATGAGGATTTAAATGGCTTAGCTGATTGTTCTGACCCGGCCTGTTCGGCCTTGCCGCAATGCAAAGAAATTAATTCAATCAACGGAGGATTAACCATCCAAGACAAATACAATGCTTGCCATGACCATGTTGACAATGATGCCAATGGCCAAGCTGATTGTACCGCAGGCAGTGTGCCCGCTTTACCAGCGGATACTTCGTGTTTAGGGTCAATGGTCTGCCAACTGCAAACTGACGTACCAGGCGGCTGTTCGGACGGCCTGGATAATATCGGCAATGGCTTGATAGATTGCGTTGACCCTGCTTGTGCGGCTGATCCGGCCTGTGTAGCCCCACCCATACCTGACCAACCGATTTGTACTGACAACCCAGCTTGTGTTGGTTTAGCCGGCGAAGCTTTGGCCAATTGCTGTTGCAATGACAATATGACCAACGGCCCCCATCCTTTGGATTGTCTTGATACGAAATGTCAGGCCCAGGCGCCCAAGGTTTGCTCGGCTTGGTCAAAAGTGGTGACCGGCAATATTTATGCGCAGGGCGGCATATCCGGCACACAAGCGCCTAAAGCTTCCGGCACTAACGTAAAATATTGCTTACGTTCCAGCGGCACCATCGAATGGACCAGCGAAGCCAGTTGTAAGGAGGAAGCTGCCGGTACAATCAACTTGCCAACATCCCAGACAAATTACCGTAGTAAGCTTGGCTTCTTGGATTTGGCAGGAATTCGCAGCGGGCGCTACGGCGAAGTCGTGACGATAAATACTTCCAATGATCTGCCGGCTAATTTGGCAGGCAAGATATACCGCTATACTGGCGGCGGCACTTTTAACTTGCTGGCCAAAACATTTGTCAACGGCTCGGCACCCATTAACCGCGGCAACGGATTGTTGTTTATTGACGGCGGAGACTTAAAAATCATGGGTGATATCCAGTACACGGCCGATCCTGTGCAAAGCAGTTTACGTAACTTGGCGTCGTTCGGGGTGGTTGCGGTCAAGAACCTGACAGGATCCGGGGGCAATATTGATATTGACCCAGCCGTCCAAAAAGTATCAGGCGCTTATTTTGCAGAAGGGATATTTTCCACAGGATCCATCAAAACATCCAATCCGGCCTTGTCCGACGTAAACCTCAAGATCTATGGCATCTTGGTCGCTCAACAGTTTAAGCTGCAGCGTAACAACGATAATCCTTCAGAGCCGGCCGAAGAAATCATCTTTGACGGTCGGGCCGTAGTTAACCCGCCGCCCGGCATGCAAGATACGAGCAAGTCTTTGCCTCGGCCTGATGTGACTTTTTAAAAATATATGGCCTGGTTCTTCAAAGAAAAAACTAAAAATTTCGTTGGCCTGGATATCGGCCTGTCAGGCATCAAGCTTGTTGAGCTGGCTAATGACGGCGGCCATGCCAGGTTGGTGACTTATGCCTATATCGACCAACAAGTCGATAATTACGACACCTTGTTCAATGAGCGCCTCGAAGAAACAGCCAAGAACATCAAGGCCATGTTGGCCAAGGCGCGCTGTACCACCAAGAACACCATAGCGGCTGTCCCGGTCTCTTCGGTTTTTTCATCCATCATCACTGTCCCGGCCGCCAGCGAAAAAGAAATGAAAGCCGCCATTGCTTGGGAAGCCAAGAAACTGATTCCGGTGCCGCTTGAGGAAATCCAACTCGACAGTAAGGTGATTGAAGGTTCCATTAAGTCGGAAGGCTCGAAAAAAGTTTCGCGGGTCTTGTTGACGGGCGCGCCCAAGACATTGGTCAACCGTTATATTGACCTTTTGAACAGGCGTTGCGGCCTCAACCTTTTGTCGCTCGAAACGGAAGCTTTTGCCCAGATCCGATCGCTTATCGGCCGCGACCATACAAGCATCATGATCATAGACATCGGGTCGCAGCGTACCAACATTTCAGTCGTGGAAAACGGCATTCCTTTCTTAAATCGTTCGATTGCTGTCGGTGGTTACTCAATCACGGAGGCCATTTCTCAAATGTTGGGCGTCACTTTCCAGCAAGCTGAAACAATGAAGCGCGATATCAGGTCAATGGAATCCTTTGCGCCCAGCGGTGATTTGACGCCTATCCTTTCTAATTTGATGAAGCCCATCGTAAATGAGGTGAAGTATTCTTTTTCGCTTTACCAAGGCCAAGGCGGGGTGGGGGACCAGCGTAAGATAGACAAGATAATTTTGACCGGAGGTTCTGCCCTCTTGCCGCGTTTGCCCGAGTTTATTACACAGCTCATGAATGTTAATGCTTATTTGGGCGATCCGTGGGCTCGGGTGGTTTATCCCATGGATTTACGTCCTGTTTTGGATGAGATCGGGTCACGTTTCACTGTAAGCATTGGTTGCGCCATGCGCGATATCACTGATTAAACCAACCATGACTGATATTTCTCTCCTCCCCCAAGATTTTAGGGACAAAGAGGAAGAATTGAAGAAACAGCAAGGCACCGTGCAACCACCGGCGGCTGATTCGTCGATGCATGTGCCCAAAGAAGAGGCTGAGGATGTCGAGGTGATAGAGGTCGAGGAAGGCGAGGTCGAACAGGTTTTGAGCAATGAGCCTTTTTTGACAAAGATGATTTATAAGGCAGGAGTCTGGCTGGAAGGCATGCGGGACAGTCTCTTTAAAGCGCACAAGCCAGAGCCGCCACCCAAAGCGCCGCCCCAATTTTTTGCTCCGCCTAAAGCCAAACCATTGACTGCAGTGCCGAAGGCTCCTATCCCGGCAGCTTTAGTACCTCCAACAGCCCAGGCAATGCCTCTTGCAACAGCAAAACCGACAGTGGCAGCTCCGGTTGCCCAGATTAGGCCAGTGACACCCCAGCCCCAAGCTAAAGCCCGCATCATTCCTTCGGCTGCCACGCCCCGCAAGGTGCGGATTATCAAGCGCACGCGCAAGCCGGTCCATGTCAGTTTGTTGGATGAGGATGTTGTCCGTCAGATGCAGGTCAATGTGCCCAAGCGAAAGTTCACTTTGGCATTTTTGACGGTCTTTTTTGCTGCGGTTTTTGTGGCTTCATTTTTCCTGCTTGACCAGCAACGGGCCAATGCTGCGGCAGACCAACAGGCGGCCAACCAGGAAATGCAGTCACTCAAAGGCCAGATAAAAGACATGCAAGGCAAGTGGGCGACTTTTCAGGACCTGGAACCAAGGCTTATGGCCTTGAATGACTTGATGGACCACCATGTTTCGATTTTGAATGTACTCAAGTTTTTGGAACAAAGGACTTTGACCGATGTGTCATACAGCGGATTTTTGTTGGATAGCGGTGGCCAGGTCCACCTAAATGTCACGGCTCCGACTTACCAAGCGGCAGCCAGGCAACTGATGATTTTTAAGGATTCACCTGAAGTCAAAAACGTTGATGCCAACTCATTCACTTACCTGTCTGATGGCAAAGGGGCCAATGTCACTTTCCCTTTGACTTTGCAATTGCAAACGCAGGCATTGTTATTCGAGCAGCCGCTTTCCGAACGTTGAGATGTTATTCCTGTTGCTGAAACTTTTGGCAACAGGAAGCGACAAACTTAACATGGCAGACGCACCAGAAATCAAAATTACGCCTGAGCCCGATCAGAAGCCTACTGGACGGACTCCGGACAATGGGCCCAAGCCCAAACGGCCGTCAAAAATCTTTACGGATTATTACGGTTCGGTTTTTTTGCTGTTGGTTGCCGCTTATGTAGCTGTTGGTTTTTTCGTAATTAAGCCCAAAATGGATGACAATAAGCAATTGGAAGCTCAGGCCAGGGGAATCCGCAAAGAAATCGAAAATGACCGTTCATATTTTGATGGCTTAAGCCGGTCAGTTTCAGCTGCCCAAAGCATTGACCCGCAGGTTTTGCAGAAGGTTGACCAAGCTTTGCCGCATTCGGCCAGCGTGCCGGACCTGCTTGTCCAATTAAGTTCTGCCTCGGCTTTCAGCGGAGTGACACTTTCCAACATTGTGTTTGAGAACGCTGCAAAAGCTCCTGGTGGAGGCACTGCTTCCACACCCATTAACATCACGCTCTCAGTCACAGCCAAGGATTACACTGCCTTAAAGAAGTTCCTTAACACCTTGGAGACCAGCTTAAGGATTTTTGATGTCCAAACCATTGCTGTTTCTGGTTTTGGGGAAGACATGATCAACTTCAACCTCCAACTCAGATCGTATTTTTATCCGACTGCGGCCGCAAAATTATGAGCAGTTCCCCACCGCTTTTTGCTCGGATCATGCTTGGCATATCGGCTTTGGTAGCCGTGGGAGTTGTTTATTGGTTCCTTTCAAATGCCTTACAAAGCGCGCCCATGCCAACTGTCCCGCCTCCACGCCAGGCGCAGAGCTTTAATCCCAAGGCAGATGTGGTCAAGAACCCGGTTTTCCCGTTACTCGGAAACAAATACCAGTCAGCCATACCTGACATGCCAGTAGGACGGGAAAATCCGTTTTTGCCCTTGAACTATACTTTGCAACTAAGCGCCGTAACCACTGTGCCGCCCGGCGGCTTGCAGGTACCGGGATCTAAGATCAAGATCATACAGGCGCCGATTACAGTCATCACGGGCACGGTGGCCACCACCAGCCTCCCATTATTATGAACGACCAGGTCTTGAACTTACTGCAAACCAAGGGTTTGATTGACGATAAGGTAAAGCGCATTGCCGAAGATTTGGTTTCACGAGGAAAAACTTTGGAACAGGCTTTGGTCGGAGGCAAGTATGTTTCGGAAGCTGACTTCACCAAGATCCAAGCCGAGTCTTTAGGCATTGGTTATGAGGACCTGACAGACTTTACTTTAAATCCGGAAGTCATGGCCTTGATACCCAAGCAGACTTTGGAGAACTTCCAAATCTTGCCCTTGCGGTTTGATGGCCAGACTTTGGTAGTTGCCTTGCGCGACCCGCAGGATTACCGCGCAGTTGAAAGTTTGGAGTTCTTGACTGACGAAAAAGGCTGGAAGCTTAAGGTGGTCACAGCCTTGCCTTCGCAGTTCAAGCGGCTGACCAAGAGCGGCAAGGGTTTGAGCACCGAAGTTGAAGGCGCCTTGGAACAAGCCAAGGGCAAATTTGAAAAGACTAAGGAAGCTGAGGAAGAGGTGGCCGGTAATATCGAGGAAGTCATCAAGGGAGCGCCTGTTTCGCGCATTATTTCGGTCATCATGCGGCATGCCGTGGAAGCCGGTGCTTCTGATATCCACATTGAGCCTGTGGAAAACGAGTCACGTATCCGTTACCGCATAGATGGCGTGCTAAGGACTGCTCTGTCTTTGCCGATTTATGTCCATCCGGCCTTGGTTTCGCGCGTCAAAGTCATGGCTAACTTAAAGATCGATGAGACACGCATCCCGCAGGACGGCCGTATCTCCCAAACCATCAATGGCAAGAAAATCGACTTCCGTATCTCAACTTTGCCGGTCGTTGACCACGAAAAAGTCGTCATGCGTATCTTGGATACGACAGCCGGCGCGCCGACTTTGGAAAACTTGGGTTTCCGCAAGCAATATATTGATATCATGAAGCAGGAAATCAAGAAGCCGCATGGCATGTTCCTGATAACTGGCCCAACCGGTTCCGGTAAGTCAACGACTTTGTTTGCCGCCTTGAACGTCTTAAATGCAGATGGCGTCAATATCTCGACCTTGGAAGATCCTGTGGAATATTTTATCGCGGGAGTCAACCAATCGCAGATCAGGCCGGAAATAGGTTATACGTTTGCTACCGGACTGCGCGCCCTTTTGCGCCAAGACCCGAATGTGGTCATGGTCGGTGAAATCCGCGATAAAGATACGGCTGAGTTGGCCATCCACGCCTCGCTGACCGGCCACTTGATATTTTCAACCTTGCACACGAATGATGTTTACGGTTTGGTCCCGCGCTTGATGGATATTGGAGTGCAGCCGTTCTTGCTGGCAGCAACCATGAATTTGGGCGTTGCCCAGCGCTTGGCGCGCAAAATTTGCGAGTTCTGCAAAGAACCGCAGGAAATACCGGCTGAAACGGTCGCTAAATTGACAGAAGAGGTCAAGAAAATCCCGCCCAAGTACCTTTCGCCCAATATCGACTTTACCAAACCCCTGGTTTTCTACCATGGCAAAGGCTGTCCCAAATGCAACAATACCGGATACACCGGGCGCACAGCCGTGGCTGAGTTGTTTCAGTTTACTCCCCAGGCTCAAAAAATGGTGGAAGAAGGTTTTACGGCCGCTAAGTTCAAGGCTGAGTTTGAACGGCAAGAAATGATGACCTTGAGGCAGGATTTGATATTAAAAGCCGTCGAAGGCCTGACAACAGTCGAAGAAGTCTTGCGTTTAGGGCAGGAAGCAACGGAAACAGAGTAGCCGTATGGATCGAATACCAGTCCTGCTGATAGATGACGACGCTTTCTTGGCGCGGATCTATTCGGAAAAGCTTGAGAGCCAGGGTTATGACGTCCACTTGGCAGGCTCTGGCGAAGAAGGGTTAAAGCTGGCCGAGCGAGAAGTGCCGGCTTGTGTCTTGTTGGATATACTTTTGCCGGGGGCTGATGGTTTTGAAATCCTTGAGAAGTTTAAAGGCAATCCCGCCATGAGCCATGTCCCTGTCATTATGGTTTCCAGTTTGGGCCAAAGGGAGGATGTGGAAAAAGCCAGGAGTTTGGGAGCAGCCGGCTATTTGATCAAATCACACATTTTGCCGCAAGATGTCGTCAATAAGGTTAAGGAGGTCCTAAAATAAGTTATGCCTTCATTCAAGTACCAGGTCAGGACAGCCGACGGGCGTATTCAAGCCGGAATTGTTGAGGCTGCTACTTTGGACGCTGCCAATGAGGCCCTGGCTGAGCGTGAGTACCAGGTTTTGGCCATAGAGCCTTATAAGGGGGTTGAAGCGGCCGCCCAGTCCATCACCCAGTTCTTAAACCGCATTTCGTCCAAAGAGATGGTGGCTGCCGTGCGCATGCTGTCTGTCATGGTTTCCGCCTCAGTGCCCTTGGCTGATTCTTTGCGCAACATATCGCGGCAAACCAAAAACCCCCGTTTCAGGTCAATCCTAAATGACGTTGCCAATGAAATAGAAGGAGGCGCGCGCTTGTCTGAGGCCTTGGAACGTTACCCTAAACTTTTCTCACAATTCTTCGTCAACATGATCCGTTCGGGCGAGACAACGGGCCAGCTTTCTGAAGTCATGAATTATTTGGCTGACCAGCAGGAAAAGGATTATGACATGATGTCAAAGCTCAGGGGCGCCCTGTCTTACCCGGCTGTCATCGTAACAGGCATGGGCATTGCCGGTTTTGTCATGATGGTCTATGTCGTACCCAAACTCACCCAAGTATTGACTGAGGCCAATGTCCCTTTGCCGTTGAGCACCAGGATACTGATTGGGACATCGAGTTTCATGGCCCAATTTTGGTGGTTGATCATCATCGCCGTAGTGGTTTTTGCCGTGTCGTTTGTTTACTGGATCAAAACTGATTACGGACGATGGATTTGGGACAGCGTCAAGCTTAGGATCCCGGTCATGGGACAACTTTTGCGGGAGATGTATGTGACGCGTTTCTGCCAGTCTATGTTTACTCTCATGAAAGGCGGCGTGACCATGGTCCAGGCTTTGGAAATAGCAGCTTCGGTTATGGGCAATGCTGTTTGGAAACGAATGATTATCGAAACCATCCAGGAAGTGAATGATGGCAATTCCTTGGTGACTGCCATGCAGAAGGAAAAGACAGTGCCTTCCATGGCTGTCCAGATGCTGGCGGTGGGTGAGGAAACAGGCAAATTAGAGGAGGTTTTATTGAGGGTAGGGGAGTTCTATTCGCGGAACGTGGCCAATATGACATCCAACATGATGACCTTGATTGAGCCGATCATCATGATTGTTTTAGGCCTGGCCGTCGGCACCATGGTCTCGGCCATTATGATCCCGATGTATAACCTCTCCTCAGCCGTCTAAAAAAGTGCTATAATTATTCACAAGCTAATTTAATAATCTTAAATTGTTGTCATCCCGACCGAAATGTAATGAAGTGGAGGGATCTTGGTTAACGAAGATTCCTCGACTCGCTGCTGCTCCCTCGGAATGACATAACGTACGTTTTATGCAAACCAAGAAAGGTTTTACGCTCATTGAGCTCTTGGTGGTTGTGGCCATCATCGGCCTCTTAGCCACCTTGGGCGTTATTGCTTTCCGCGATGCCCAAAGGAAAGCGCGCGACACCAAGCGTTTGGGCGATGTCAAAATCATGGTCCAGTCATTGGCTCAGGCCAATAACGAGGGATCTTACGTGATTTGCCGGGCTGGTTGCGCCGCTGCCCCGGTCAGCGGAGACAAGATGTCAGCCTTAACCATCTGCAAGCGTGCAGACTGTGCAGGCGGTGCAGCTGATGATACCAAGGAATTTGCCAACTTAGCCGTCATGATTGACCCTCTAAAGCCGGCAGCGGCTTGTGCAGTGGGAAGCGCGGCCCAGTGTGATTATGGTTTTGTGCCTGCTACTACGGCTTATAAGCTGGATGGTTATACCATCTACTTCTGGACAGAGCAGACGAACTTGGCTGGTGTTGCTGCCGGCAACTTGCACTCGGCCAATTCAAATGGCGTCATGAACTAGTGATTAAGTTAGAAAACACCCCCGCATTGCGGGGGTGTTTTATTATCTACCGGCTGGGCCGAGTCTGATGTATAATGTCGAAGTATGCGATTTCGCTCAAAATTAGCTTTTACCATCCCAGAATTGTTGATAGCGCTGCTAATCGTGGGCATCCTGGGCGCTGTGGCTGTCTATGCCATCAATGTCCAGCGTGCCATGAGCCGCGATTCCAAGCGTATTTCTGATGTCAGTGTCATGCGGGCAGCTTTGAGCCAATACTGGTTGCAAAAGGCATCCTACCCATTATCAGAAGGCGTTAACCTTGGCTTGATCGGCTCAGGCGCCGAAAGGCTGGCTGGCGACGGGCTTGGTTCTTTGGAGGACAACACACAACCAATATTTTTAGACAGGTTTCCGATTGGCCCCAAAAGCAACGAGTATTATGCTTATCGGGCTAATGAAAGGGGTTATAGCTTGAGGTTTATTACTGAAAGAAACACTGCTTATGGGCCGGCCGGTACTTTTTTTGCCCATTCAAGTGGTGTGGACAATCTAGACGAAACAAAATAAAAGCATGTTTCTCTCAACTTTCCTTTTCCTGCTGGTGGCCGCCGCTTTTGGTGCGGTTTTTGGTTCGTTTGCCAATGTGGTTGCCATACGCACGCACGATGAATCCAGCTTGATGGGCAGGTCGCATTGCATGGATTGCAAGACGCCGCTCAAGATACGCCATTTGGTGCCGATCCTGTCTTGGCTGATCCAACGTGGCAAGTGCGCCACTTGCGGCAAGAGTATCCATATACAATACCCGTTAGTCGAGTTGGCTGGCGCCTTGTTGGCGATCTTGTCAGTAGCCAGGCATATGCCGACCGAAGGGCAGTGGCCTTGGATCTTGTTTGAATTCTTTTTTGGGCTGGCCTTGCTCATCTTCCTGGTCATGGATGCGCGTTGGATGGAATTGCCTGTTGAGTTGATGGTCGGGACCGGCGTAATTTTCACTTTGTGGAACATGCTATTACGCGTGGCTTCTGGCGAATCTGTCAGCGAAGTGGCCTGGTCGCACTTAGTCGGTTTTTGCATAGCAACTTTATTTTTCTCCTTACAGTGGATGGTGTCGCGCAAAAGGTGGATTGGTTCGGGTGATGTTTGGATGGCTGCTGTTTTGGGAGCGGTCTTAGGTTGGCCAAGCGTGGGCATTGCGGTCTATTTTGCTTACATTTTTGGAGGTGGAGCTGCCATTCTCTTGCTCATATCCGGCAGGCTTAAGCCTGGCTCACGCGTGCCGTTTGCGCCCGCCTTGGCAGCCGGAGCTTTGGCAGCCATTTGGTGGACGCCATGGATTACGGCTTGGTTGGCCTATGCCTTTGCATAATAAAAAAGGTTTTACTTTAGTTGAAGTGATGGTTAGCGTGGCCGTCATCGGGCTTTTGGCAGTCATCATGATGACGAGCTTGGGTTCTACCCGGCAAACAGAAGAGCTCAAGGCTTCGGCTCGGCAGTTAGCTGCTGATATCCGCAGCATGCAAGCTCGCGCTTTGGCAGCCGGCGATGTCCAGGCTTGTCCCAATAGTTCCGCGTTACTTTCAATTTGCGAAGATTCAAAAGCCGTCTGTACCAATCCTGCTGATTGTGTGGCCCATGTGCCATCGGCTTTTGGCGTTAACGCTTCGTCTACCGCCACGTACTACACGCTTTTTGCCGAGGTTGAGCCTTCGACTGCTGATTTCCACCTGACCAGGCCAACAGAAGTCTTGCTTAGCCGTCCTTTGCTGCAAGGCACCAGCCAGAATGTGGTTATTAAAAATGTGTTGACCGGCAAGCCAGCTCCTTTATTGCCTAAAATTGCAGGCGATGTCAGTTTCATGCGCCAAAGCGGCAATACACGGCTAAATGACGGGAGCGGCCTTGAGCCGGATATAATGGTATTCCGTTTGTGGCACAAGGTTTCGAGCAGTACGATTGATGTTGAGGTCAATCGGGTAACCGGCAGGGTGTCTGTCCTATGAAATTAAAATCAACTAACTGCCCGGGGCAATCTTTGGTCGAAATGTTGATTGTGCTTTTTGTTATTTCCGTAGGGTTGTATGCGGCTGTCACCATGATTTTTTTTAACGTTAATTTGCAGGAACAAGACGCTGACCAGACAGTTGCCATGAATTTGGCGCGCGAGGCGCTGGAGCTTGTGCAAAACCAACGCGATTCCAATTGGTTATCATCCAGCCAGTTTGATGCAGGCATGTTAGACCAGCCGGGTGATTGTACTGCCGTGCCGGCCTGGGACGGGACAAGCGTGCCCAATCCTTTTTTTGACTTTACGCCCAATACCATTGACCAATCCCGTATTTACAAGTCAACGAAATCAGCTTCTTTGGGGATGCTTACTAATATTGTTTCAACTTCCACCTCTGATTTTTATAGGCTTTTGACTTTTTCACCTATTTGCCAGGACGCGAATGATGCAACCAAAAAAGCGGCGGCTGATGGCTTGTGCGCTTGTCCGCCAACAGGTTTGCCAGCGTATACCAAAGAAGTCGGCTTGAGGGCAAGGGTAGACATGCGGTGGTATCGGAAGAGCCGGCCGTTGAATTTAACTATTTTCAGTGATTTCTATGATTGGCGCTAAGAAAGTACCTGGCTTTACAGTTGTCGAGCTTTTGGTCGTCATGGTTTTGTTTACCTTTTCGCTTTTGATTTTAACGCAAACCTACCTTTCTTTTATCCGGCTTTCGCACCGCACATCAAACTCAGCCACTATCCAGCAGGACATGAGGTTTGTCATGGAATATCTGACGCGTAATGCGCGCAACGGGGCCATTGATTATCCGGATCCGCCGTTGGCCATTGATAGCGTGACTTCGACGCTTAGGTTGAAGGCAGAGAACCAGCTGGCCTGGATGATGAGGAAATCCCAGCCGGGAGATGCGCGTTGCGGAGATGCACCTAACGTTGCCTGCCTGCTTGTTTCGAGTGACAACGGCGCAAATTGGGCGCCCATCACATCCAAAGGCGTTAATGTCGAAACATTTAATATTTATGTCAGGCCATCCTTATCGCCCTTTGTCTTGCAAGGGGGGAATTATACGAGTGACCAGCAGCCTTATGTCACTGTCCAAGTAAAAATGACTTTTAATACGCCTATTGATAAGGAAAAAGTCAGCCTGGCAGCGCAGACGACCGTATCATCCAGAGTTTATGTACGATAAGTTACGCGGCAATATCACGGCTTTTGCCATTATCCTGGTGGCCATGGTCTTGTTGTTGGGAATTGCAGTCGGCGTAGTGGTGATGGAAGGCTCGCGCCGCGCCATAGAGACTGACCGGGCGATCGGAGCCTATTACATGGCTAACTCCGGCATTGAGATGCAGCTTTATGATGTGCGTAAAAACTCTGCCAGGCTTTCAGATGAGGCTACGGCAGCCAGCATTTATCCTGGAGGATCGAGCTGGAAGTCAACAACGGGTTATGAAACCTCGACGGTTAAGACCATCCCGCTTTTGGGGGAAGAAGAATTATCTTTTGTTGATTTATTTGACCCGGACAACATCGGACAGCAATCAAATGTGGCTTCGGCCAACCTGACCTGGGATGCTGGTACGGTTGGTTGCCAGCCTGATTTGGAAATCGGTTACACTGTTTGGGATGTTGGCGTGACAGTCACCTGGCCTACGAATGCGGCAGATTACATCATTGTTATTGCCCCTTATGCCTCGCATCTGGGTTTTAATGTCGGTTCATTGGATGTGACAAAAGCCTATCGCATGCGCATTAGGCCTTTAAAATGCAGTGCCAGAGACATCAATATCTCCTTGCTGAACAGTTTGAGCCAGCCCTTGGCTTATCCGGGCGACATAACCCTTGGTTCAGAAGGTTCATACCAAAAAACCACCCAGCGCCTCCGCGTCACCATGCCGCGCCAAGACATTTTGTCCGGCATCTTCAGCTATATCGTTTTCTCGCAAGAGCAACTCTGTAAGCGGGTTGGGGGAGCAGGGATTTGCCCTTAGACAGACGACCACCTCCCCCCGCATTGCGGGGTACTCCTCCTCTTTCGAGGAGGAGTGGCGAACGCGAGTGAGCCGAGGTGGTGGTGTCAGTACTTTCTTCCAAAGTGTCTTATAATCTCTGCTAGCAATAACTCCGGTTCTTTGAAAACCAAATTATTTTCAAACCTTATAACTTTTATTCCAAGTCCGTTCAAAAAAGCAGTCCTTTCTTGATCATAAGCTTGCGCTTCTTCCGAGTTATGCGCTTGCCCGTCAAGTTCAATGGCTAATCGTTCTGCGGGACAATAGAAGTCTAAAATATAACTGCCAACGCTGTGCTGACGGCGAAATTTCCTGCCCAGTTTTGAATCTTTAATGAGACTCCAAAGTCCGGCCTCCGCCGGAGTCAATCGATTTCTTAATTCTTTGCGCCGGGTTTTTAGTATAGTCCGATTATGCAGTCTTGGCATGTTGTAAGTATAACATGCGCCTCACCCGTGATTACATAAGCACTCCTCCTTATGCGAAGAGGAAAGTCAAACTGTTTAACAGCTCTCCTCCTCTCATGAGGAGGAGTGGCGAACGCGAGTGAGCCGAGGTGGTGGAGGGATGGCTACTTTTTAGCTCGCCTGGGCTTGACAGAGCTGCGAATAAGTGACATAAGTTGGACAAAGGAGGATCACATGCGTTTCAAGAACCCTGCTGATTTTCTCGGTTGGCTCAACGAGTGCGTAGTCATTCACGTTGACCCGAAGGGGACGCGATTCGTCGAACGACCTCAGGTCGAAAGGCAAGGCTACGGCCAGCAGTGCATACTTTCGCTTGAGCAACCCAAGCGGCTTGTCTGGGCCGTCGAGGTCGACAGGATATTGGAAGGGCCGTGCCCGCCGAGGGACTATCAAAGTGTTGACTTGGATAAGTTCCCGATGGGGAAATGCGTCAAGTACGCGAACCAGCCAGATGCACCGGATAAATCCTGGTTGCACGAATCTCTCGCATTGGAGGGCATGAAGGACGTCAAGAGAATCCTCGTGTTCGCGGAGTGCTGCGGCAGCTACAGTCCTGAGTACCAGGCTAGGATTCGTCGGCTCTTTCCTCAGATCGAGTGGATGTTTGTAGAAGTCCGCGATCTTTGCGAAAACTCGTACAATCATCCGGTTGAAATCGCCGATGACTTCGTAAGAGCCGGCGTACTGCGGATCGAGTGAACGATATTGCCGACCACTATAGAACCTGTTCGCAACTCAGCGCACAGGTCTTTTTTTAACTCAGAATAAAAAATGCCCGCTTATTCGGCGGGGCAGAAAGAGGCGGCGAAGTGGAGCAGGGAGCGGTAGTGCGGCACGTGCGGGGGAAGAGAGCCGGACGGCACACGGAAGTCCGGATCAAAGAGCGCGGCTTGGGCACCGGCGTTCGTAGCGCCACGCACGTCAGCCGGCACGGAATCTCCGATGTGCAGCAGTTCGTCCGGCCCGATTCTCGCGAGCTCACAGACGTGTTGGAAGATGCGGGGGTCGGGTTTTTCAAACCCCACCAAGCCGCTATCAACCACATGTTCGAAGTACGCTCTGATGCCAGCATCTTTGATGTTCTGTTCAACAGTGCCATTGGCATTACTGAGCACCAACAGACGGAACCCCTTGGCCCGAAGCGTCTCTAGGCAGGGGATAACACCTGAACCCAGGGTTTTGAACCAGATCAAGCCGCCGGAGAAAAAGGTGGTGACGTCGGGGAGCGGCAAGTTTTTCAGGACCGTGCTTTTCCCGTTGGTCTTGTTGTAGCGTGTTCTGAGTTCAGCCTCTTTGAGTTGGTCGGCTGTGAAGCTTTGTCCGTAGTACTTCTTCGCAAGCTGGTTGAACTCGTCAAAATTGGCATAAACCAGCGTGTGTCCGGCATCAAAACTGATCACCCTAGGCCTTTTCATGAACACCTCCTGGCAGGTTGTACCCGATTTCGCTATCATATGCAAGTATGACCCATGCCCAAGCCGTTGAAAGGATAGCCAAATTAAGGCAAGAAATTGACCGTTACCGCTACCAATACCATGTCCTGAACAACCTTGAGATATCTGAGGCGGCTTTGGATGCGCTTAAGCACGAACTTTATAAACTGGAGTCAGAATTCCCAGAACTGATTACGCCTGATTCTCCGACCCAGCGCGTGGCCGGCGGGGTTGCCAAGGGTTTTAAGAAAGTTAAGCATGAGGTGCGCATGATTTCGTTGGAAGACGTCTTTTCATTTGAGGAAGCAGAAGAATGGCTCAAGCGCATCAAAAAAATCAATCCCCATTGTGATGACCATGGCCTTTATGCCGAAATCAAAATGGATGGTTTGGCAGCTGCTTTGATTTATCGAGATGGAAAGTTGGTGCGCGGCGCCACGCGCGGAGATGGGAACGTGGGCGAGGATGTGACGACCAACCTCAAGACAATTGAATCCATCCCATTGGTTTTGCGTAAGCCGAGCGAACGCGAATTAGATGCTTACTGCCATAAATTCCAAGGCCAGATAAACGAAAGGCACTTACGGCACATCGTGACTTCGCACGAAGGCGAGTTAGAGATTCGCGGTGAGGTTTATATGCGTCGCAGCGTCTTAAAAAAGCTTAACGCTAAGCTTAAGAAAGATGGCGAGGCTGAGTTGGCCAACCCGCGTAACGCGGCTGCTGGCGGAGTAAGACAGTTGGACTCGAAAATTACGGCTGAGCGTCATCTTTCATTTATGGGTTGGCAAGTCGTCGGTGACACTGGCACCAGGACACACGAGCAGTCGCACGAACTCATGAAACTTTTGGGCTTCCCGTCAGGTGATTTCAATACTTTGTGCGATGACATCAAGGGCGTGCAAAAAGTCATGGAAAAAATCGGCAATGTCCGTGACAAGCTGGATTACCAAATTGACGGCGTCGTCATCAATATCAATGACGACAAGATTTTTTCCGATTTAGGTATTGTCGGTAAGACTCCGCGCGGTTCAGTGGCCTGGAAGTTCGCGGCTGAGCAGGGGACGACAGTTGTACGTGACATTAAAGTTTCTGTCGGCCGGACAGGTGTCTTGACCCCGGTGGCTGTCATGGATCCTGTCCAGCTTGCCGGTACAACTGTCACGCACGCTACTTTGCACAACGAAGATGAGATCAGGCGCTTAGGTCTCAAAATCGGCGATACGGTCATTGTCGAGAAGGCCGGTGACGTGATTCCTAAGGTCGTCGAAGTCTTGTCACGGCTGCGGACAGGCAAGGAAAAAGCTTTCCATATGCCAACGCATTGCCCGATTTGCGGTTCAAAAGTCACCCGTAAGGAAGGCGAGGTGGCGACTATGTGCACTAACCCGCGTTGCTTTGCGCAGGAGCTGGCAAGCTTGGGCCACTTTGTGGCCAGGGATGCGCTGGATATCCGTGGCTTGGGCGAAAAAATCCTGGAAACATTTTTGCAAGAAGGCATCATCAGTGAACCGGCTGATTTGTTCCGCATCCAACCAGGTGATTTGGGAGGCTTGGAAGGCTTTGGTGAAATCTTGTCCAATAAGCTGGTCAAAGAGATTCAAGAGCACCGCAAAGTAACTTTGCCGCGATTTATTTATGCCTTGGGCATCCGCCACATTGGCGCTGAGAATGCTATTGTCCTGGCGCGCCATTTCAAGACGTTTGATAAGTTGCGGGAAGCGACTCTCGAAGAATTGGATAGCATTGAAGGCGTGGGTGATGTGGTAGCTAAAGCTATCCATGATTTTTTTCACAGTAAGGACGAGATGACAAAGGTCAATCACATCTTGGAGTTTGTTCGCGTTGAGCGCGAGACAAGCGAAGCTGCCCATGGCCGTTTATCCGGTACGACCTGGGTTTTTACGGGCACGCTTGATTCTGTGGCGCGAGATGATGCCAAAGAAATGGTGCGCAAGCTGGGCGCTGATGTTTCCGAGTCAGTTTCAAGAAAAACAACTTATGTGGTGGTCGGGGCTGACCCCGGATCAAAGGCTGATAAGGCCAAAGAGCTGGGTGTGACAATGCTAGATGAAAAAGAGTTTTTAAAGATGTTGCGATAGTCGATCCCCTGATCACGCCCTTTTTCGTGAAGGGCATGATCTGTCCCCTTGGAAAGGGGACGTCGCTTGCTGAAATGCGTCCCCTTATTAAGGGGACAGGCCGGAGGCCAGGGGATAGAGGGCTGATTGAGCGTAACGGTTTTTTTTGGTATCATGTTCAGACATGACGTCAAATTTAAGCATAAAATCCGTTTTAAAGGCCTATTGGCCATATGTTAAAGCCCAAAAAGGTTGGGTTATTTTGACTTATCTAGGCGCTTGTCTCGGCGTTGCGTGCCAATTAGTTACACCTTGGTATTATAAGGCTCTTTTGGATACGATCGCTTCTAACATGCAGGATCCATCCAAGGTTGATTTATTGTGGATCTTATTAGGCATTCTTTTTTGGAACTTTGGTGGCTGGATCAGTTTTCGCGTGGGCGGGTTTGTTGCGTCTTATGTTCAGCCTTACATACTAGCTGCCATGGATAGGAAGAATTTGGATGATTTGCTGGGCCATTCTTACCAATTCTTCACAAATAATTTTGCCGGTTCACTGTTGCGCAAAATTCAGCGTTTTTCCAGGGCGTTTGAGCGTATTATGGATGAGACAGAATGGAATCTCTTTCCGTTATTAATCACAATCGTGGCGACTGTCGGTGTTTTGTTCATGCGGGATGCCATGCTGGCCTGGACTACGTTGGCTTTTATACTGGTGGTGGTTCTGTTTAATTTCTTCTTTTACCGATGGAAGCTTAAATACGACCTGCAAAGAGCCGAAAAAGACACGGAAGTTTCTGGCGCCTTGGCTGATGTCATTAGCAATAGCGTGAACGTCAAATTATTCTCTGGTTATGGCTTTGAGAAAAAGAAGTTTTTTAATGTCACTGACCAGCTTAGGAGGTTGCAGAAACTGACTTGGTATTTAGGTGAAACGAATAATGCCTTCCAGGCTTTCATGGGAGTCTTCCTTGAATTTGGTGTCATGTATTTGGCTGTCAGCTTCTGGCAAAAAGGCATGATATCAATTGGCGACTTGATTTTGGTACAGGGCTACTTAATAGCCGTGATTGGGCGTATATGGAACGTGGGTCGCATCATGAAAAATTTGTACGAGGCTTTTTCTGACGCGCAGGAAATGGTTGATATCCTTGAAAAGCCTTATGACGTACTCGATGTGAAAGGCGCCAAACCGCTCAAAATCAAAAAGGGCCAGATTGCCTTTGAAGATGTTACGTTTAACTATAACCAAACCAGGGAAATCCTCACGAATTTTGATTTGACGGTAGCGCCGGGCGAAAGGGTGGCTTTAGTCGGCCCTTCGGGTGCGGGCAAGTCCACCATCATCAAATTACTTTTGCGTTTTTATGATTTGGATGGCGGCAAGATCCAAATTGACGGACAAGATATTAAAAAGGTAACGCAGATGAGCTTGCGCGACCAAATCGCGCTTGTGCCTCAAGATCCCTTCCTTTTCCATCGGACAGTCAGGGACAACATCCGTTACGGCTATCGTGATGCTACGGACGAAGAGGTGAAAAAAGCTGCCAAGTTGGCCCATTGCGACGAGTTTATTGTGAACTTGCCAGATGGTTATGAGACTTATGTTGGCGAGCGCGGCATCAAACTTTCAGGCGGGGAACGCCAACGCGTAGCTATTGCCCGCGCCATCTTGGCCAACGCGCCTATTTTAGTCTTGGACGAAGCGACTTCCAGCCTTGATTCGGAGTCAGAAGCTTTTATCCAGGATGCCCTGAGGAACCTCATGAAAGGCAAAACAGTCCTGGTCATTGCCCACCGCCTCTCAACCATTATGCAGATGGATAGGATAGTGGTCGTTGAAGACGGCAAAGTCGTTGACCAGGGTTCACACCAAGAACTTTTATCCAGGGAGGGCTTATACCAAAAACTTTGGAATATACAGGCTGGTGGGTTTATAAGCTAATTCCTTTTTTCTGTCATTCCGAGCGAGTTTGACGAGTCGAGGAATCTTCGTTAACTGAGATTCCTCCACTTCACTTCGTTCCGGTCGGAATGACAAAAGAGGGTTGGACTTCACCAGTTATTTGGGTTAAACTGGCTGTCATATGAAGTTATCCAAGGAAGAAATCGCGCATCTGGCCAAGCTGGCCAGGCTGGATTTGCCCGAAGAAAAATTGGAGAAAATAACCAAGGATTTTGGGTCTATTTTGGAATATGTCGGCCGGATCCAAAAAGTTGATATCCAGGGCGTTGAGCCTTTTACCATGCCCGCCAAGAGCGAGGGTTGGAGGCCGGACAAAGCATTTGAAGTCGACGAAGCAACCCGTGAACTGATCCTGGCTAATTTCCCGGAACGGGCTGGCGACCTTTTGGCTGCCCCGGGCGTTTTTGAAACACCGAAAAAGTAGTTTATGAAACCACTCAACGAAATTACAATTGCCGAAGCCCGCAAGCTGCTGGATGAAGGGGTAGTCACGTCAAAGGAATTGACCAAAGCTTGCTTGACTCAGATCCAAAGTTTGGACGGTGCGCTGCATGCTTTTTTGGAAGTTTACGCTGATGATGCTTTGGCCGCCGCTGACCAGTCTGATCAACGTCGAGCTGACGGTAATGTCTTGAGCAAATTGGATGGCATTCCATTGGCCATCAAAGACAACATGCTTTTGCAAGGCAAGGCTTGCACGGCCGGTTCAAAAATCTTGCAAGGCCACATTGCTGCTTATAATTCGACAGCCGTCAGGAAGCTGATAGAAGCCGGAGCTGTTATTTTGGGCAGGACTAATATGGATGAGTTTGCCATGGGTTCATCTACCGAACATTCGGCTTACGGCCCGACCAAACATCCTCGTGATCCTGAACGCGTGCCAGGCGGTTCATCCGGCGGCAGTGCCGTGGCAGTGGCAGCCAATATGTGTTTGGGCGCTCTGGGCTCTGACACAGGCGGCTCCATCCGCCAGCCAGCCTCGATGTGCGGCATTTTTGGTCTTAAGCCAACTTATGGCCGCGTATCGCGTTACGGCTTGATGGCCATGGCTTCATCCCTGGACCAGATTGGCCCCATGACAAAATGCACTGAAGATGCGGCCATTATCCTTGAAACGATCCAAGGCCAAGATCCCAGCGACCAAACCACAAGTAATGAGGCGGCTTTTAAACCCGATTGGAAAACTTCACTTAAAGGCTTGAAGATCGGTTTGCCGAAACAGGCTTGGCAAGCAGGGGGTATCGAGAGCCGCGTGCTTGAGAATACTAAGGCAGCCCTCGCTGAATTGGAAAAAGCCGGCGCACAAATGGTAGAAATCGACCTGCCTTATGCTGACGAAGCCTTAGCTGTCTATTATATATTGATGCCTTGCGAAGTTTCGGCTAATTTAGCGCGTTTCGATGGCATGCGTTATGGCTTGCGCAAACAAGGCATGCCCTTGTTCGAGACTTATGCCCAATCGCGCGCCGAAGGTTTTGGCGACGAAGTCATGCGCCGCATCTTGCTCGGCACGTTTGCCTTATCGTCGGGTTATATCGATGCTTATTACGTTTGTGCCAAGAAAGTTCAGGCCCTGATTCGGCAGGCTTATGCCAAGGCGTTCCAAGAAGTTGACCTGGTGGTCACGCCTACTTGCCCGGCTACTGCTTTTCGCATGGGCGAAAAACTCAATGATCCGTTGGCAATGTATCTTGAGGATGTTTTCACGGTCAGCGTCAATGTAGCTGGCGTGCCAGCCATCTCAATGCCCTGCCAGGAAGATGGGGGAATGCCGGTCGGCCTGCAGCTCATCGGAAAGTGGTTCGACGAAGCAACAGTGCTTTCAACGGCCCGCGTTTTGGAGTCAGAGTTGTCAAAACAATAAATTATGTACGAAGAAACAGTTTACACAGGGTCAACGGGCGCTCCAGTCGGCTGGATAATCTTTGGCGTAGTCGCAGCGATTTTGCTCTTGATTGGGCTTGCGTTGCTGATACGCTGGGTCAAGCGCCGACTTTCGCGGCCGGAAATGTGGGGCATGTCGCGCGAGGAAGTTACCCGGCGTTGGCAGGAAATCAGGGGAGTCAGCGGGCAGCACGGGCAGATGGGTTTGAAGATGGCGCTCATGGAAGCTGACAAACTTTTGGATTCAGCTCTCAAGTCAGTCATGATGCCGGGTGAGACCTTGGGTGAAAGGCTCAAAGTCGCTTGTTATAAGTATCCTGCTTTGAGGAATGTTTGGCCGGCCCACAAGCTCCGCAACCAACTTGTCCACCAACATGACTTCCAGCTTTCAGACCGTGAAACCCGCAAGGCTTTGGATGAATACGAGCGCGCCCTTAAGACTTTGAACATCCTCTGACATGATCCCTTGGTTTGAGTTCCACTCATTCATGCTTGGGCCGCTGCGCATCCAGGTTTGGGGTACGTTGGTTGCTTTGGGTTTTTTGGCGGCAATTTGGGTTGCGGCCCGCTGCGCCAAGCAACAAAACATCCATCCTAACCACATCTGGAATATGGCGCCGTGGATTTTGGTTTCGGCTTTTGTAGGTGCCCGGCTTTTCCATGTTTTATTTTATAGCCCGATTTGGTATTGGTCGCACCCTTGGGAAGCGGTAAACTTTGCGCTCCCGGGTTTTTCCATGATGGGAGGGGTGATAGGCGGAGTTCTGGCTGGTTTGATTTATGCCAAATATCATAAGCTCAATCTTTGGTCCATGGCTGACCTTGTGGCTTATGCCTTGCCATTGGGAACTGCCATTGGGCGCATCGGATGTTTTTTGATCCACGACCATCCCGGCACGCTGACGAATTTTATTTTAGGCGTGAAATATCCTGATGGAGTGAGGCACGACCACGGCCTCTATCTCTCGCTTCTCGGTTGGGCCATTTTCATCCTCTTTTATTTTTTGGGGCGCAAGAAACGGCCGCCAGGTTATTTTGTCGGTTTATGGTTAGTCATTGACGGCTTTGTTAGATTTGTTTTGGATTTTTACAGGATCGGGGATACGCGATATATTGGTTTGACGCCTACCCAGTGGTTACTCATCCTGACTGTCGCAACAGGCATCTGGATACTGTTGCGTAACCGAAAACTTGAAACTGGAAACTAGAAACTAGAAAGAGTTTACCGGTTTAACTAAATTACTCTTTCCAGTTTAAAGTGTATAAATATGGACCAAGCAGACAAGACAAGACAGCTATTCCTGGCAGGAGCCATTATCCTGGGCGCTTTGATTGTCGGTGGTTTGGTTTGGGCTATTGCCATGGGCCCAGGCCAAAGCAATGGCAGTATTGATGCCAACATTGTTTTTAATGATGATACGAACCCAGTCCAAGGGCCGTCAGATGCCAAGGCCACTGTCCGCATTTATAGCGATTTCCAATGCCCGGCTTGCAAGGCTGCCGAGGCGCCTTTGCGCCAAGTGATGAAAGATTACGAAGGCAAAGTGCGTTTCATTTGGAATGATTTTCCGCTCATGTCATTGCATGCCAATTCCAAGTCAGCGGCCATTGCCGGCCGCTGCGCCCAAGAGCAGGGCAAATTTTGGGAGTTTGCCGCCAAGCTTTATGATTCACAGGAACAATGGTCAACCTTGCCCGCTCCCAGTGATTTTTTCATAAATCTGGCTGACAGCCTTGCTTTGGACAAGGAGCACTTTGCGGCTTGCTTGGGCCAGGATGCGCCGGCCGCCAAGGTTATAGGGGATTATCAAGAAGCTATGGGCATGGGTTTGGATTCAACGCCCAGCTTTTTCGTGAACCGGCAAAAATATGTTGGTGTCCTGGATGTCAATACTTGGCACCAAGTTTTGGATGCGCAACTCAAATAGCCCCTTAAGTCACAGATAGGTTTGACAATTGGTTACGCGGACATGAAAATGTAGCAACTAAGACCATTAGGTCTGTTGATAAAATTATCCACAGTTAACTATTTCACTTTATGGAGAACGAAGACCAGCCCAAAGAATCGATGGGTTTTTGGCAGGCGAATCCTAAGACAATGTTTGCCCTGGGGCTCATCACCGGCGTGGCAGTCATGGCCGTGATCGCCTTGGGCTTCATCTTAAACTTCTTGCTTTCAGGCAAGAACGTCAGTGCTTTGACGGCTAACAATCAGCAAGTCGCCCAACAGCCAGCCGCCCAGCAACCAACCAATAATCCGACTGCCCAACAGCCAGCAACCCCTTCCCAGCCTCCCAAGGCAGTTGATGAGGCCAAGGATCATATCTGGGGCCCAAAGACAGCCAAGGTGACATTGATCGAATATGCTGACTTTGAATGTCCGTATTGCGCCAAGCATTTTGACACTATGGAGCAAATCAAAAAGGCTTATCCCAATGATGTAAGGATTGTCTATCGCCATTTCCCGCTCTCATTCCACCCCAATGCCGAGAAAGCAGCCGAAGCTTCGGAATGCGCCGCGGCCCAAGGCAAGTTCTGGGAAATGCATGACAAGATTTTTGCTGCTAAAAAAGCTGGCACGATGAGCGTTGATGCTTGGAAACAGGCAGCTAAAGATTTGGGTCTGAATACTGACAAGTTTGACAAGTGTCTGGATAGCGGGGAGATGGCTAGTGTCGTAGCCGCTGACCAGGCAGAAGGCTCAAATGCCGGCGTAGGCGGCACACCAGCCACCTTTATCAACGGTACTTTGGTGGAAGGTGCTTTGCCTTTCGATTCCTTCAAGACCCAGATCGAAGCAGCCGGAGCCAAGAACTAGTTATCACAGCAAAAAAAGACCGGGTAACCGGTCTCACAGCCCTGAACCATGTGGTTCGGGGCTGATTTTTACCTACTAGCTTGCAGCCAGTTGGGATAAGTTTAGGGTTTTGTCTATAACAGTAGGTTCTTTGCTTAGAGGGCTGGCTATTGGTTCGCTTCGCAAGAGTTGGTAGCCCTCTTTGACAGCAGTTACGTAAAAATCTCCATGGCCAACCAGAAAAGCATACCGGCCTTTAGAGTCGCTGATTTGGGTTTCCAAGACACGGTTAAAGCGGGTATCCATAATGCGCACGACAGCATTGTGGATGGGTTTGCCTGTCTTGGCATCCTTGATCACCCCGTAAGTTGGAGGTTTCTTTTGGAGCGTCAACCGGCGGAACATCAAATAAGACAGAACCTGGAAAATAAATAATCCAAGATAGGCGTAACTTGGGGATAGCACAAAGGTGCCAAAAGCAATGGCCGTTGAGGTTAGGGCCAAGTATCTCAAGATTTGTTTTAGGGTCTTTTTACGTTTTAAATCCTTTAATGGAGCGAGTTGCTCTTGCGGATCAAGTGGAATATTCTTGGCGATGACAGTGTCATTGTCCAGATTCAATTTAGGCGTTGTCAACAGTTCTTCGAATGGCAAGTCTTGCGTTTGGCCAACCAATAAAGTTGTTGGGAAAGTAAAACCTTTTTTGGCAGTCTCCAAGGTATATTGCCCTTTATCAACCAAAAAGTAATACCTGCCTTGGGCATCGGTTATCTTGGTCTGCAAGGTTTTACCAGAGTCATCTATAACCCTGACAGCCGCCAAATCAACAGGTATCTTGCTCAAGCTGTTGTAGACAACCCCATATTTCCTTCTTTTTTCGCGGGTAAACAACAGTAAGGGTTGGGTAAAGAGGAAGAATAAATAATTAAAAAGGGCTGTAGAGCCGGCTGCAGCCGTTACAGTCGCAATGCCGGCTGCAGCTAAAGCTGGCACGGCTGCTGCTTGGACTTGCGGTTCAGCCAGGGTTTCTTGGACTTGTTCTGTTGTTTGGATGATTTGGCGACCTGCCTTGCTTTCAGAAAACGAGGTAACAGCTTTCCGGATATCCGTCATCACGCCCCGGGTTACCGAGGTGATATCCCTGGCCAAGGGTTCAAGGGCTTTTGGAACAGGCACGTTGAAGATCGTGGGAGGCGGCTGCCCGGCACCAGCACCCGGTTGTGCTTCAGGGCCAGGGGTTATTTGAGGCTGCCCGCCTTCTGTTGGAGGCGTCGTGATTCCACCTCCTCCTTGTTCAGTTCCTGCCCCAACTCCTGGGATGACACCCGGTAACTCTGCTGGGCCGGTTTCTTCAGACGGAGGAGTGGTTCCAGGTGGTAATTGTCCTTCCGGAGGGGGAGTTGGTGGAACCGGAGTCACTGGAGGTGTTGGAGTTGGCGTGGGAGGCGTGGGAGTCTCCGGTGGAGGCGTTGGAGTTGGGGTTGGTTCTGGTGTCGGTTCCGGTGTGGGGGTTGGGGTCGGGGTTGGTGTGGGAGAAGGGGGAGTTGAGCCACCTGTCCCGCCACCTCCGGCGCTGCCACCGCCGCCACCAGATGGCCTGACGGCACATGGTCGCCAGTCAGTCCTGACGTTGCAGTTAGTGCAAGAAAAATTGATTTGACCAGCTAAAGTTCCGGCTGTTCCGCCGGTGCCAACAAATACTCCCGATGTACTAATGGTCACTCCGCTCATGTTTATCCAGCCTAATTGGCTGGACCAAGCATAACCGCTTAAAATGCCGCCGCAATTATTTATTACGCTGACAAGATTGGGACTGAAATTGATCCAACCGAAATTGTCGCTCCAGGCATAACCCGTGATGGCTGTATCAGTGATTGTCAGGCCTCCGTTGGTTGGGAGAAAATTAATCCAACCCAATTTGTCTCCCCAAGCGTATTTATCGGGGTCAATGATTGAGCCAACAGAAAGTGAAGCACTAGCCTTGTAAGGGAAGACTAGGCCGATAGCTGCCGTTAAAGCGCAAAGGCTTATGATTTTAACCCAGACAGGCATAAGGATTAGTTGGATGTAGACGTAGCCTGATCCTGGGCAGTAGTAACAGGAACGTCAACCGGTTCCGAGGAAGGAGTGCTAGTCGTTGTAGGTGTTGGCGCAGGAGGAGTTGTTGTCACTGTTGGGCTGGGATCTGGAGCCGGCGTGTAATCCGGAGGTGGGTTGATATAATCCGGGAAGGACTGGTTATTATTGTAAAGTGCCTGCCAATTAAAGATAACATCTTTAGGTTGCGCAAAAGCCAGGTGGATTTCAAAACCCGTGGCGCTAACTTTTTCTATCCAATAAGGGCCCTCGATCTTGTCCATGGGAGTGACGGTCACAACGGGTATGTCATTAAAGGGTAACTTGAAAATTACAGGTATGACGTCTTGGCTTAGGAGAAATTTTGCCTGACCGGCTTGTGATTCCACGACAGGCTGCATTGGGCCAAGAGGTGTGTTAGCAAATAGTGATTGATTTTCTTTCAGGCTATTGATTTGGTCCTGTTGTTCCTTAATGGCTTCGATTATTAAGGGCGTGAATTTCGTGTAATCGAGTTGGAAATATTGGACATCCTTGTCGCCGACTGTTTCTAAAGATAACGCTTCGGGAAAAATCTTTTGGACATCTTGGGCAATCAAGCCGACCGTATGTTCATGGCCCTTGAAACGGGAGATTAAAGGATAGTGCTTTAAAACTTCCGGGTCGTCCGTTTTCCAATCATAAGTTACGCCCGTTAACTGCATTATTTTATTTAATGCACCATCGATTTCTAAAGTGTTCTTTTTCAGACGGGCATCAGACTCATTGGCTATGCAACTTGAGGCATTGCCATCATTATTGGTATCTACGCAAACCGTGTCACCTTTCACTTCGACCCGGCCTTGGTCAGGGATTGTTGTCCCAATCCCAAGGTTGCCGTTGTTACTAACTGTTATGTATTGGTTTTCCAAGCCCCTGCTGATTGTGAATCCGGTGTTAGCTTGCCACAAATCCCAAGTACTAGTCCCGATGTGGGTACTGCTGACATAAAGGTCCTTCCAACGATTATCCGAAGATCCCAGGTCATATGTTAAGTTTGCATCCGGCCCCACATTACCTGCAATTTGGAGTTTAAAATTCGAGGGGTTTGATGTGCCAATGCCAACATTGCCGTTACCGTCAATCGTCAACCTGTCATTTGTGCCAAGGACTGTAGATGAAGAAATTTTAAACCTGCCGCCATCTGTTTTATCAACGCCGATCGACCAATGATAGAAATTCGAGTTATCTGTTGAAGTTGCCACAAACCCAAGGTCACCATCTGCGCGGTTGGCATTGCCGGCTATGATAACGCGGTTGGAACCGCCTATGCTTGGAGTCCAGCCAAAGAAAGAATTATTATAATTGTTAATTAGTAATGGGTAATTGCTAAGATTATCGGCTACTGCTAATAAAGCACCCGCGCCTGTTGCTTTGTTTTGGAGGACAAATGCCGCAGCGGTGTTCTGCGTGGCATTGGCATACATGTAACCTGATGTGGCAAAAGAAAAGTTACCTGAACCCTGCGAGTTGCCGGAATAAATGGTTGATGAAGCATAGGCACTCCTCCAAGCATGTTGGTAGGAGCCTAAGTCATACGAGTTTGTTGATGAAGGGGCTATTGTACCGGCCACTGTAAGCCTATAAAGATATGGGTTGGTAGTTCCAATGCCTATATCAATCTTGCCTGCTTCGTTGGGTGAGCCTTTCAAGGTCAGTCCATTCATCAGATCTCCATTGTTGTCCCTAACGCTTAAGGTCAGCCTGCCGCAAATCCATAGGCCACAGTCTGATCTGGTATAAATCTTGCCAAAATTAAAAGTGTCAGTTGTTCCGGGATAATTGCTGTAGAAATCAATGGCCGCAGCATAAGCCAAGCCGGGTGTTGAAGCGCTGGATGATAATTTGAGGAGTGCGTTATCGGTATTTAGTTGGTTTATTGAAAGTTTGTTATTGATAGCTCCATCGCCTATGGCCGCACCGTTGAAGTCAACTTTGAAAAAACTGCTGCCCACATCTAGGGTGCTGCTGGCGTAAATGCCTCGCCAGGCATTTGTATTAGAACCTAAATCATACGAATTAGTTATGGTCGGGTTGATACTGCCTGTTGAGGTTGCTCCGGCAAACCGAATCCACTTATTGGTTGTCGCCCCCTGGTCGGTAACTTGTTGGAAGTTTGGGTTGGCTATCACCTCTGTGCCATTAATCAGGAGTTTTGATGTTGAGATGTAGCCATCAGCATCGATATTGGTTGAGCTGACATGTTTGACGAATAGTTTTTTCCAATACAGTGAACTAGTGCCAAGATCGTAAGTATTATCAACGCCAGGCGAAAAACCGCTTGCATCAATTTTAGAGCGCACAGCGCCGCCAGTGTAAAAACTTATCGGCGAGCTTGCCCCGTTTAAAATATTCAATCCCGTGTTTGAGCCGCCCGCAAAAAGATTCACGAAATCACCCCCGCCTGTTCCATAGGCGTTAATTGAAAAATAGGCATCGTCTGACAGCACTTGTAATACGGCACGCGCTGACGCACCGGCACTGTTATTTGTTATTTTTAGGCTGTTGTCAGTGTTCTTTCCGGCGGTACTACCGAGGGTCATGTTACCGGCCGCATCTATAAAACCCTGTTGAGTTGAGCTTGTATAGAAATTTATTGGCGCAGCCGAATTATTCATTATATTCAAGCCTGTATTGTTTTGAGCTGTGAGGTTCACATAGCCCCCGGCGGCACCTGGTTTTGCGGTAATTCTCAAATCAGCTCCACCGGAAGCTGGAACCCCTGCAAAAAGATGGATAAATGAATCTGCAGTCACGCTCTCTTGGCGGTTGTAGACCAGGATGCCCGTTGCTGTATTATTGTTTCTTTCAATATGAACAAAATCATCGGGATTGCTTGGTGCAACGTTTCCAATACCAACTCCATATTGGTTGACTTGGAACATAGTATCACCGTTCACGGCAGAACTTAGGGGAGTGCCTCCTGCGCTTGGGTCAATAAACTTGCCATTAACCGCATATAAGGTGCTACTGGCGTAGATGTTTTTCCATGATTTTGTGGCCGAACCCAAATCAAATGAGCCATTAGTCGTTGGAATGATATTTCCAGTCGAAGAAGCACCAGTAAATCCTATCTGGTGAGTTGTGAAGTATCCTTGGTTTGTCACTTGCTGCAGAGTTGGGACATTCGATGTGACCGGAGAACCATTTACCCAAAGAGCCGTCGTTGAGACATAGCCCAGAGCATCAATGTTTGTCGAGCTGACGTTTTTGGCAAAAAGTTTATGCCAATAATTACTCACCTCGCCCAAGTCATAAAGGTTATTGGACGTCGGTAAGATGTTGGCAGTAGTTGAGACGCCGTTAACACGTATTGGCCTATTGGTTGTATAGCCTTGATCAGTGATGTTTTGGAGAGTATAAGGCGCAACCGTACAATTGATTTGGGTAGGGGAGCATTCAGGGTTAAGGGTTGAGCCGGGTGTATATGGCTGGCCGTTCCAGACCGCTTGGACCGTGTGCGCAAAAAACAAAGTTGAAGCCAATCCAACTATAATAATGCCATTCCGTATGACCGGTTTTATCAAAGGCATAAGATGTATTGATATTATATAAGTTTAGCCAAATTTAGCCCAGGCGGATATGTGGATTGTTTGGGGGTATGTGTTAGACCCGTCGTCTTTTGTGTGGGAGAGGGCTCCCTAAAACCCGATCTCGGCCGTGTTTATAGCTTTTTGTAGCCCCTAAAAGCTGAAAATTGATCTTTGGCGATTGATATCAAACGGTTTGTAGTTTTGCTGATCTCATCCTTAATATATTTGGCGTTGCCATATTGCGAAGGGTAGCCAACCAATTCCATAAAACCAACACCTTTAGTTTTATGGCCTTCGAAAATACCTTCCACGCGCAGTGGGCCTTCCCAATAGTTAATAGTGCCAAATAGCATCTCCTGGTTTTCAACCTCGGCAGTCAATTTCAAGTCAATATTTTTTGCTGGTATTTTTACGTTCCAATCTAAGGGAAAGACTGTTTGGGTTTTAGGACTGACCCATTGCCGGCCAAGAGGGACCATTTTGACATCTTGATAATGCTCCTGCTCACCGTTGGGATAGGAGATGTCGGCCCAATAAGTTTTTACCTGGCCATCATCATACTTGTAACAGACTATTTCTGTGTCATCCTCCAATTGTATTGAAAACCAATCCCATTTGTCTTTGGAATAGCTCGTATCAGCCCATTGGTGGTCCATCCACGATTTGCCAGTGACATCCACCCACCCATCTTTGGTTTTCATCCGACCTTCTGTTCTTAGGTTGGTCAAGGAATAGTAATAGGTTGTTTTGGAGTTGAGTTCGAGATAACCTTTGCCGCCTTCGAGCAGGGGGTTTTTAATGGAAGTCAGCGTCAAATCAAGATCTTCGTTTTTTAAATGGTAGGTTGTCTTGTCTATTTTTTCGATGGCACAGTTGATGTAGTTGTTTTTAAGTTCAGGGTTGAGGTAGTTGATATAGAGCAGGGGCTTGGAAAAACTATCAGCCGAAATGATGGAAAAAGGGGATATTCTTTCAGAAAACTTCTTTTTGTTTATATCAGAGATAAGGGAATGGGAAAAATAAGTTGTTTTGAGCGGTATCTTGCTTAAGAATGGTATTTTGACTTTCTTGACATCTGCCTTGAACAGGCAGTCCATGAACGAATATTCAAGGCCGCTTTTATCCGTGAGGTGGCCGTTAAAATACCACCACTCGATTATGCAATCATGGGACGACTCATCTTCCGGGAATTTTATGGGTTGAAATTCTTTGCGCATATGAGTTCAGCTTAACACGAGGGTAACAGAAATAGTATATTTGGCTCAGGTTTTAATAGCCTTGAAACAATTTGTATATTAAGCTAATATCTCGCGCATTGGAGAGGTCGCATAGAGGCCTAGTGCACACGCTTGGAAAGCGTGCATACCGCAAGGTATCGAGGGTTCGAATCCCTCCCTCTCCGCCAGAACAAAGCCCGCCATTAGGCGGGTTTTGTGGTGTGTGTTAACATAATCACGCTTAATAACTCACTTTCCATAAAAACATGTTAAAAAAGATTATTTTGCCGGCTTTGTTGTTTTTAGTGAGCGGTTTTATCGCCCAAGTGGCCAGCGCTGTCCCGGCCGCCCCCAGCCCCACATGTGAGATTAAAGCCACTATCTTAAATGTCGCAAAAAAGACAACAAATGTTAATAGATCAGAGGAAGTGCCAATAGATTATTACGCGGTTAAATTAAAGATAGAAACAAGTTCAACCTATCAGCAAGATGGCAGCGGCTCTTGTGAAGACCTGGCGGACCAGGAAGTAAACTCGGTTGTCACTTTAAGTGAGTATGAAAAAACTCCAGTCAAAGCCGGCCAGGAAGTTGGAGCCAGAATCCACTATGGTGGAGATGAGCGGTTGGGTGGGTATTTTTTGACCAACGTTGAGATCCTGAAGGTGGGCGTGCCAACTGTCGAAGAGGATGAAGAATCCGCCATTAAGAGTTCCAAAGAAGTATCCGACATGTTGGTTGAGCAGAAGCAACTCAAAACAGTTGAGGATATAAAATTAGATTCGGATAAGAAGCAGTATTCAGCAACTGGTTATCGCAACGCCAAGCTCTTATTCTTTATCCCAATATCACTCAAGGTTGAATTAAAGATTGACGCGTTGACAGGCGATATTAAGCAAATAAACAAACCTTGGTGGGGTTTCTTGGTCAGATAAATCTATTTATGCCCATTTGCATCACTTTTGCCGGTCCGGTTGGCAGCTCCAAGACGCCTATTGCCACTTATTTGAGTTGGAACCTGGGTCTTCCCATCTTTAACAACGATGCAATTCGGAGTGAGGTGGCTGAGGATTTGGGAAAATATGACGTCGAAGTCTACAAACAGCGACAAAAAGAAAGAGCGACGAAGTTGATTGAATCCGGGATTTCTTGCATTATTGATGCCAGCGTTGACAGGTCGTGGCCCGAAGTAAAACCAAGGTTGCAAGCGAAAGGATATAAGTGTTTTGTTATCAGTTTGGATCTGAGTAAAGAGCTGATGGAAAAGCTTCATAAAGCTAAGGGCTACAATGAATCGCTCGAAAGGCTAGAATCAATTATGGCTGATCATGAGAATTTTTTGTCGCAGTTTAAGGATGAGGTGGGTATATCCATTACTGATGAGAATTTTGGACAGAGGTTGGAACTCTGCCTTCAGGTGGTGAGGGAGTGGAGGAGGAATGATTAGTATAAAATTATGAATGGATTAACTAAAAAAATTCAATTTGAGAAAAAGGATTTACTTCTAAGGTTGAAAGTATTTTTAGTTTTTTTATTTTATTGGACAACGTTGTTTATTGTAATTTGTTTGTTATTTAACAAAGTCATTAGTTTTATTTTATTAAAAATGAATAGCATAGAATCGATTGTGCTGTTAAATTTGTCAGGTGCGATTTTTTTTATTTTTATTTTATTTTATCTCTTAGCACAAGGAAAATTAAAAATATGGCTTGACGCTAACCAAGGTTTTCTCGTAGTTGTGGGTATATGGTTTACAGTTATTATTTATTTGTTAGACAATTCTGTTTATAGATTAACAATTTTAGCATCAGATATCGACTATTATAACAAAACAGAAAAGCTCTTGATATTAGAAAATAGTAGTAATTTAAAATCAATAGGCAGTATGGTGACAGATCTTGAGAATGATCCTACCGCACTAGTTTGGTCGGACTTTTCGGTACAAGATTATGAAAAATACACTGAACATTTTATTGCATACTACACGCCAGAATGTCAAAATAAATATGGAGAGTTAAAATTAAATTTAGACGCTATAAACAAATTAAATAAAATGAAACGTGAGGGTATCTACCTTTATGATTCTACGCGAGCTGATCTTACAGGCAAAATAATTTTATTTTCAAATATCTCAAAAAAGATTTTAGGTGAATTGGAATCTTGTAGCGGTACTAAGATTGTTACAATACCAAGATGGTTTCCTCTGCCAGAAGGAATAACATTTAAAGAGAAGAGATGATGCGTTTATTTGAACGAAATCGAAGTTAACGTCCGGGTCAATGATTCCTAAACCATTATCAATTATATGCTATCTCTAAAGAAAAAAATTGGAATAGGTCTGATTATCACGCCGATAGTATCTTTCCTTTTACGTTATCCGGTTATCTGGATAGGGATATACTTTCTTGGCAGGACCAATGGTTCTGAGGAGGTGGCTAAAATTACCGGTTATTCTTTCGCTATATTGAGTTTTATTACGGCAGTGACTTTGGTCTTCATCCTTCCGTTCGGTATCATATTGCTGATCACCCCGGATTCAACAACTTCGAAAACAGATCAAGAAAAATAGTAACCATGATGTCTATCGACTTAATCACCCAAACCGCGGAATACGTCAAAGCCACCATGGCCCAGGAAGGCACTGGCCATGATTGGTTTCATATCGAAAGAGTTTGGCGTTTGGCTAAGACCATCCAAGCCCAAGAGGGCGGTAATCTTGAGGTTGTCGAACTAGCGGCCTTATTGCATGATATTGCTGATTGGAAATTCAGTGATGGTGATGAGAATGCCGGCCGGCGCGTCTCCCGTGAATGGCTGGTTCAGATTGGCGCAACTTCGCGGATCGTTGATCTTGTTTGTGAAATTGTCGGAGATTTATCTTATAAAGGTTCGGGCGTGCCGGATGAGATGAAGACTCTAGAAGGCCAAATCGTCCAAGATGCTGACAGACTGGATGCGATTGGAGCCATCGGTATTGCTCGTTGCTTTGCTTATGGTGGTTACAAGAATATGCCATTGTATGATCCGGATATAAAACCAGGCGTGCATACCAGCTTTGATGAGTATAAGAAAAAGAAGGGGACAACGTTTAATCATTTTTACGAGAAACTCTTTTTATTGAAAGATCGTCTGCATACTCGTGCTGCCAAGAAGATCGCGCAAGGTCGGGATAGTTATATGCGGGAATTTGTAGGCAGGTTTTTAAAAGAGTGGGAGGCAAAAGATTAAAAAAAGAGCCCCTGCAGACGAGTCACGTCTTGCAAGGGGACCAAGGAGTCCGTAGTTCCGGGTCAACAACCACGTATTCACGTGGGTGCTTCGGATGGTCTTCTACTGCCAGCAAGATGATCTGGCGGATGTCTTCCCTGAGCCATTTCTGGCCGACCTGGATCATGCCGCGGATGATCAGGAACTTGATTGCGGGTTTTGAGAGCGGGGGCTTGTTGTCTTCGCCGCGGCAATGCCTTACGAGTTCAACAAATACCCTGGGGTGGTCTAGCGCTATCAGGCGGAGAAAGAGCATCGTGCCGATCTTGACTGCGCGGTCAACGCGCATGTTGCCTTTGAGGATGCAGTCCCTCCAGAGCTTGTTGTCCATTAGAACCTCCCTTGTGTGCCTTAGTTTTGGCACAGAACAGGCAAGATGTCAAGATACTCGACATATCTCTCAGCCCGCCGTATACTGGCTAGTGCGGTGGTTTTTAGCCGCTATTTTGGCGTCTACTCCGCACAATTATGCAAGATAAAATAACAATCCGTGGAGCTCGCGAGCATAATCTCAAAGACATTAATTTAGAGATCCCGCGCAACAAGATGGTCGTTTTTACAGGCTTGTCCGGCTCGGGCAAGTCGTCTTTGGCGTTTGATACGATTTTTGCCGAAGGCCAGCGCCGCTATGTTGAGTCACTTTCGGCTTATGCCCGCCAATTTTTGGGCCAGATGAAAAAGCCCGATGTGGACGAGATCGAAGGCTTGTCGCCAGCCATTTCAATTGACCAAAAAGCCCATAGCGCCAACCCGCGTTCAACGGTCGCCACCATCACTGAAATTTACGATTACATGCGCGTGCTTTATGCCCGCGTCGGCCATCCGCATTGCCCGATTGGCGGTGAGCCGATCAGGAAGATGACAGTCGATGAGATTGCGGACGCCGTTCTCCAGCGCACGATTGAGATCCACAGCAAGCCCGAAGAAATCAAGAAACGCAAGAAAGCATCCAGCGCCAATGAGATTGTCATCCTCTCGCCCTTGGTGCGCGGCAGGAAAGGGGAGTACATGCAGATGTTGCAACAGGCTTATGAAGGCGGTTTTTCGGAAGTTCGCCTTGATGGCCAAATTTTTCCTTTGCGTGACCGTGTGCCGCTTTCGCGTAACGTGCGCCACAACATTGAATTGGTCGTAGACAAGATTCCTCTGGCTTGGCCAATCGAAAACAACAAACCTTTAAGGTCACGTCTGGTTGAGGCTATTGAAATCGCCTTGGATCGCGGTAATGACTCCGTGATTGCTGTTTTGGATGATGGTTCTGAAAAGTTGATGTCAGCCCGCTTTGCCTGCCCTGAACATGATTTTTCTTTTCCTGAGATTGAACCGCGCTTATTCTCGTTTAACTCGCCTTATGGTTCGTGCCCGACTTGTACTGGTTTGGGTACGGCTTTTCTTTTTTCCGAAGATCCTTGCCCTGTCTGCAAAGGCGCGCGCCTGCGTCCCGAGGCTCTACATGTCTTTATTAATAAGAAGAGCATCGTCGACGTGACGGGCATGACCATTGCAGAAGCACACGAGTTTTTTGAGACTCTCAAACTTACAGAAACGGAGATAGCCATCTCAGAAGGCATCCTCAAGGAAATAATGGCCCGCCTCCAGTTTATGCTGGATGTTGGCTTGCATTACCTGACTTTAAACCGCATTGCCGGTTCCTTGTCTGGCGGTGAAGCCCAGCGTATCCGCTTGGCCTCGCAAATCGGATCCAAATTGGTCGGCGCTTTGTATGTTTTGGATGAACCGACTATCGGTCTCCACCAAAAAGACAATGCCAGGCTGGTTGAGACGCTCGAGAAACTGCGTGATGCAGGCAACTCGATCATCGTCGTCGAGCATGACGAAGATACGATAGCGGCGGCTGATTATCTGGTTGATTTTGGGCCGGGTGCCGGCAAGCGTGGCGGTAAGATTGTGGCCCACGGTCCCATGCCACAAATTTTGCAGGATAAGAATAGTTTAACTTGCGCTTATTTGCGCGGCGACAAGCAGATTACCATGCCTGCCAAGCGCCGCGGCGAAGCTAAACAATGGTTGACCATCAAAAAAGCCAGGGCCAACAACCTCAAAAATATCAACGTCAAGATTCCACTTAAGCGTTTTGTTTGCGTGACCGGCGTCTCAGGCTCTGGCAAATCAACTTTGACGATTGATATATTGTACCGGGCCTTGGCTGCCAAATTGAATGGTTCGATGGCCAAGCCATCCGCCCATGACAGCATCCAGGGCATTGATTGGGTGGATAAGATAATTGACGTCGACCAATCGCCTATCGGTCGCACGCCGCGCTCCAATCCCGCCACTTATACCGGCATGTGGTCGCATATCCGCGACTTATATACGTTAACGCCGGACGCCCGCATGCGCGGCTATAAGCCGGGTCGTTTTTCGTTCAATGTCCCTGGTGGGCGTTGCGAACATTGCGAAGGCAACGGACAAATCGCGATTGAAATGCATTTCTTGCCAACGGTTTACGTGCCGTGCGAAGTCTGCAAAGGCAAACGATTCAATCGCGAGACTCTGGAAGTTAAATACCGCAATAAAAGCATTGCCGACGTCTTAAGCATGACAGTGGAAGAAGCAGATGTATTTTTTAAGGACATCCCTCCGGTACGTGACCGTACCAAGGTCTTGACCGAAGTCGGACTTGGCTATATCGAACTTGGACAGGCAGCTACGACTTTATCCGGCGGAGAAGCGCAACGTGTCAAACTCTCGGCTGAACTAGCACGCCGCGATACCGGCCATACTGTCTATATCCTAGATGAACCGACAACTGGTTTGCATTTTGACGATGTGCAAAAACTTTTGGACGTCCTCCAGCGCCTCGTTGACCGCGGCAACACGGTTTTGATCATCGAACATAACTTGGACGTGATTAAAAATGCTGATTGGATCATTGACCTTGGCCCCGAAGGCGGGGATAAGGGCGGACACATCGTAGCCGAAGGAACTCCGGAAGAAGTTACACAAATCAAATCAAGTTACACCGGGCAGTATCTAAAGAGGGTGTTGAAACGTTAAAAAAACACCCTCGCTCGCCTCGAGTTTATCGAAGTGGAGTGAGGGCTAAGAAGGCGGGTGCTCTTCGCGCTTGGGCTTGAAGGCGGATCTTAGGGAAATGAGCAGGCCGCTCAGGAAAATGATTGATACGACGAAGAGGTCGAAGACAGTCTCCCTGATTCTCTTGTGGGCGATGCAGAGCATGGCCACTACAGCGGCTACAGCGGTAACGAACAGGATGATGAGCGTGACGTAGTCAGTTTCCATGGCTACCTCCAGGGCCTTAAGCTAGCAAAAATGAGTCATTCCGTCAACGGTTGACCGTGGCGGCCTGGCTGGTACCATATGGCTATGATTCCCAAGAGCGTTAAGCTAAAAAATAACAAATTACCTGATAAACCCGGCGTATATCTGATGAAGGACGCTGCGGGTGAGATTTTGTATATTGGCAAGGCAACTTCGCTCAAGCACCGCGTTGAGTCTTACTTCACCCGTCCTCGCGACAACAGGATACAAGAGATGGTATCGAAAATATCGTCGATAGATTATCTTGAGCAACCAACGGCCATTGAAGCCTTGTTTTTGGAAGCCAGCTTGATCAAGCGCCACCAGCCTTATTACAACGTGCTGGAAAAGGATGACAAAAGTTTTTCATATTTAGTCATCACCAAAGAGCAGTATCCGAGGCCTTTTGTTTTGCGGGCTACGGATTTTAATGATTCTTCGGCCGCTGCATACAAAGCTGTTTATGGTCCGTTCAAATCCGCCCGTGCTGTCCGTGCCTCGCTCGACATCATCCGCAAAGCCATTCCTTGGTCAACTTGCGTTCCCGGTCAACAACGCCACTGTTTCTATGCTTCTCTCAAGCAATGCCCTGGAGTTTGCGTGGGTGACATCTCACCGCGAGATTATGCCAAGGTCATTCGTGATTTGATGGCTTTTTTTGATGGCAAGCGCAAAGACATTATCAGGCGTTACCGCAAAGAAATGCAGGCTGCCTCAAAAGCGCAAAAATACGAACTGGCAGGTGATATCAGAAATCGTTTGCATGCGCTTGAACATGTCCAAGATGTTTCAATGCTTTCCAAGGACGATCCGCCCTCACCCCAAAAAGGAGATTCGAGTCCCGAGATTCAAGATTCGGGGATGTTTGGTCGTATCGAAGGTTATGATGTTTCAAACATTTCCGGGACTTCTGCCACAGGCTCGATGGTCGTCTTTAAGCACGGGGCGCCTGTCAAAGGCCTATACCGAAAATTCAAGATCAGGACTGTCTTTGGACCGGATGATTATGCTAGCTTGCGAGAAGTCTTGCGCCGGCGTTTTCGGCATAGCGAGCATGGTTGGGAATGGCCGGATTTGATTTTGATTGATGGGGGAGCGGGCCAGGTCAACACTGCACTCGAAGTAATCGCCAGCCTGGAAGCGGCGCGCATGATCCCTGTCATGGGCCTGGCCAAAGGCCCCAATCGCGACAAGGATGAGCTTGTCATCCCGCCGGCCTTTGTGGCGTTGAAAGACTCATTAGAGAAGCATAAGGACATTTTAGTCCATGTGCGTGACGAATCTCATCGTTTTGCCATTGCCTATCACCGCAAGCTGAGGTCACAGCCCTTAAAGAGCCCTAAAGCCAAATTATGAAATGGATATTTGCAGCAATCGCGATTATGGTCGCATTAACATCGGCTATGCAGGTCCAGGCAGTCCCGCCTCCGGATTTTATTTTTAATGTCGGTTCGATACTCATACAATTTTTCACGCTGGCTTTTTTGTTGCTTTCGGCGGCTTTTGGCTCGGCTTATCAATTTTTAAAAGCCCGTTTAGCCACTCGTCGCGCTAAAATAGTTTTCCTCACAGCCTCTTTAGGACTAATCACGGCTGTTGCCGGCGGAGGGGCATATTTAGTTAATTTTTATTACCAAAAACAAGCATATGGGCAATGGCTGGCGGAAAGCAAGAAAATGACTGAACAAGCCGTGGAACAAGAGTCAGCTGCGACGTCAACCAGTCCGCTGGATACTTTGCAAATCGGCCAATCGCAAGAAGCAACTTCGACTGGAATGGCTAAATTTGAAATTAAGGCAACCCAACCTTTAGATAAGGTTGGCATTTTCATACGCGACTATTATTCGAATATTGCCAATGGCAAATTCGAGCAAGCTTATAATGTCTCAAAACGCACAGTAAGTCTCGCTACCTTTAAAAGTTGGTATGCTTCTACCACGAGAATCGTGATAGAAAATTTACAGCGCATAGACGAGACCAAGGCGTCGCTCGAATTGACTTTATTTGAGGGGAAGTTGGCCACGCGGTACGGCGTGTTGATGACGGTTAATGTGGACGGCGGGCAACCGACCAGGGTTGATAAATCAGAAGTCAGGGTGCTTTCCCAGGGAGGCTTGGAAGAGAGCGCTGAGGGCACATTCTTTGATGCCCATAAGGATTTACCGGCCACTACAAGCAATACTGCCTTCCGTGATGCTATCCAATCCGGCCGAAAGGATTTCATCGTCTTGGATGCCCGGGAAAACGTTGAATATGAGAACGGATATTTTCCTGGCAGTTTGCATATCAGATACGCTGATTTACAGGCAGGACGCTGGATTGAGATGCCAAGAGACAAATACGTCTACGTATTCTGTTGGTCGGGTATTCGCGGTTCTGAGGTGGCTAATTTTTTACGAACCAAGAAAATTTTAGCTATTTCTTTGGATGGTGGGGCAAAGGGTTGGGTTGATGCCGGAGGAAGGTGGGAGGGAAACATCTTGTTTAAGACAAAGTACTCGGACGCGCGTTACCAGAAGTTATTTTCGACCGACGAAGCCAGGCAAAAAATAAAGGATGGCGTGGTCATGGTGGACAGCCGTGAACCTTACAAGTTCAAACAATGGCATATACCAGGGAGCGTTAATATCCCTCTCATGTATACGCCGAGCATCAAGATTGAAGAAGCCATGGCACAGGTGCCCAAGGATGCCACTGTGATTACTGTCTGTGACGCTTATGTTAATTGTTTTGACGCCAACATCACAGGTGTGGAACTTGAAAAGCGTGGCCATGCTTATTTAGGGAGATATAGCCAGCCATGGGAAATGAAATAATTATGAACCAAACAGAATATTTGAAGAGCGTTTTACCTCCTGCCCCGTATTTTTTTGAACAGAACGGCATCGCCGAGATTGCTTCCCGTCCCAGGCCGTTGACCTTGAGTTTGTTAAGAAAAATATACGGCTCAGGTGGGCCGGTACAGAAGGCTTATGCCAAATATGGCATAAACTATTTGCCTTTGGATACGCTGCGTATTTTTGGTAACCAACTTTTTGTAGATCGAGAGCAGGAGTTGAAAAGCTTATTGCCGGGGTACAGTTATTACTCAGCTCAGCCTTGGGAACCAAGGTTAGCGCCATTTGCCGGGTTTTTGACAACTCTCAGGAATGCGTTTGCCTTACGAAAAATTAATGCCGAGCTTGACCAAAAGTTATTAGAAGGACTGGAAAACGAACTTAAGTATATTGGTTCGCAGGAAGCGGATCTTGAGACTTCACTAAAAAAGTTCCTGGAAGTTTATATATTGATTTTTGAAATTAACATTAAGGCCGAAAAAGCGTTATCAATACTGATTAAGGCTTTGGCTGGTTTTGATATCAAGCCATCCGATATTTTGGCATCGCCCGGCAGCTTTGATTTTTATAAACTGAAACCGATTGAATTTGATTCTTCTGATTGGCGAGGTAACTCATTGGAGTTTGGGGATGATTCGCGGTTTGTCTGCCAGGGTCTTGGCCGCAAAAATGAAACCGTTGATTTTTGGTGGCAAAAGCTGGAGCCAGGCCAACGCAGTCAACTATCCAAGCCGATTTTGGATGCCTTACGTTACAACGATCTGCGGGAAATGGGCAGGTGGTTGGTAGTCGGCCAAATCAACAAATTGCGTAGAGCCGCTTTTATTAGGGCTGAATCAATAGGCCAAGAGTTTAAGGATGTAGCCTTGTTTGCCAATCTGGACGAGTTGCTTTCAGGTAAGATAGATTTTGCAGAATTGGAGAAGCGTAAATTAGAATATAGCCAATATGCTTCTTGGGACCTGCCACCTGTGCTTAGGAGCGACCAATCATCGACAATCAAGCAGTTAAAAGGCGTGGGCCTTGCTCCAGGCAAAGCAACAGGCACTTTGGTAACGGCAGAAGGAATAGCTGAAACTGAGGTAGATGTTATCTTGTTTACTAAATTGTTAACGCCAGATCTGGCCGCTCATTTGGGCAAATTAAAAGGAATCGTCTCAGAGCGGGGGAGCGTACTTTCTCATCTCGCGATCCTGGCGCGGGAAAGAGGGATCCCGGTAGTGGCCAATGTGGATTTAGGTCAGCTTGGTGTTAAATTTGGCGATCAAATTACAATCGATGGGGGCGCTGGCAGCGTAAATCTGCTATAATGCTCCCATGAAAAATAAAGGGAGTTCTTTTTTCTATGGCATATATACCCTGGTCGGTTGGTATGGCGCCGGGGCGATCTTGATCGCTTATGCATTAAATAGTTTTGGAGTGTTGCGATCGGATGGATTAGCCTTTCAAGTCCTTAATTTGACCGGCGCTGTGGGCATATCCGTCATCTCCTTGACCAAAAAGGCTTACCAACCAGCTGTGCTCAATATAGTTTGGGCGGTTGTTGCCATAGTGGCTGTCATTGGCATGTTTGCCAAATGAGGTTATGCCCAGCTTCTTTCAAAAATTTCTAAAAAAATTCGGGCCGGGTTTCATAACCGGCGCTTCGGATGATGACCCTTCAGGCATTGCGACCTACACGCAGTCCGGAGCGGGGTTTGGCTTAGGCCAGATTTGGACAGTGATTTTCATGTGGCCCATGATGATTTCCATTCAGGAAATGGTGGGCAGGATCAGCATGGTGGCAGGCCAGGGTTTAGCTTCGGTAGTCAGGAAAAGATATTCGAAATGGATTTTGTACATTCTGGTTTTTTTGATTTTAATTGCCAATACCATAAACATCGGGGCTGATTTGGGGGCCATGGCCGATACCACGCGTTTAATCGTGCCACAGGTCCCGTTTGCCGTTTTGGCCATAGGTTATACCGCATTGATTTTATTTTTAGAGATTTTCATCACTTATAAGACTTACGCCAAAATTTTGAAATGGTTTGCACTCACCCTCTTAAGCTACTTCGTAACGGTCTTGCTCGTCACCACAAATTGGGGATCTTTGTTTTCAGTCGCCTTTATCCCGCATTTTGAATTGACCAAGGATTTTGTGATGATGATTGTGGCCATACTCGGCACGACTATCTCGCCATACCTGTTTATCTGGCAAGGCAACGAGGAGATGGAAGAAGAAATCGCCCAAGGCAGGAAAACATTAACGCAACGCAAAGGTGCGACAGCTCGCGAGATAGGGGATATGCGCCGCGATACGATTATCGGCATGACTTTCTCGCAGATAATAACTTTTTGTATCATTGCTACGGCCGCCTTTGCCTTTTTTAAGAATGGTTTATTCGATATCCAGACTTCGGCCCAAGCAGCTAAGGCCCTCGAGCCTTTGGCCGGCAGGTTTGCGTCACTGGTTTTTGCCATAGGCGTGATTGGCACGGGCTTATTGGCCATACCCGTCTTATCCGCGTCAGCATCTTACGCTTTGTCCGAAGCTTTTGGCTGGAAAGAGGGTTTGTATAAAAAATTCAAGCAAGCACACGGCTTTTACGGCGTCATCACCATCTCGACTTTGATCGGACTGACAATCAATTTTATTGGTATCAATCCTATCAAGGCTCTGATTTACGCCGCCATTATTAACGGCCTGGTCACTCCGCCTTTGATTTTAATCATCTTGAAAGTGGCTAATGATAGAAAGATCATGGGCGCCAGGATTAACGGTTGGCTTTCGAATAGTCTTGGAATAATTACATTTCTTGTCACGACGGTCTGTGCTGTTTTGGTTTTTGTCTTATAAAAAAGAGACGTTCATTGAACGTCAGGAGGCGGGGGAGGCGGAGGATCTTTTGGTTTTGGTTCGAAGTAATTTTCTAGATCAGCAGCTGGAATAGAGATGCGGCCTCTGTACAGGGCATGAGCCAGGGTCAGTTGCATGGCCTTTTCGCCGTCCATTTCCTCGCTCAGGTCGGAAATCTCGATTCGACCTTTGGACAGGTATGTCTCCACATACCTGCACAGGGCAGCTCTCGGGTCATAGTCCTGCCTAAAAAGCCAAGGAACAGGGATGACCAGGTTGGCAAAAGCTCCTGGAGCGATCAGCTCGGCAAAGATGATGGTTAGATCGTGCTCCTCGCCCGGGTCGTCTTTGCGCAGATGGAGCTGTATTTCCACAGAATCAAGGTTGATCTGGGCTTCAACCTTGAAGGCGTAGCCTGGCTTGAGCTCATGGCCCTCGTAAGAGCAGTCGAGGATTGTATTCTGCAGTGGTACGAATTCAGGGAGAGGGAAGACTGGTCCCTTCATGTTATGCCTCGCTTTCTATGTGCTGGCAGGAGCTTAACATAATGGCAAAAGAGGGCAAGAAGAGTCGTTTTATAAAAAAATTAGCCTTGGCAGTTGCCTTGGCTAGAGTGATATGGAGTCCGGACCGGACTGGGGAGCGCATTGTGGAGGCAGGGAAGGCGGAGATTTGCGCTCGTCTTCGTCGTCGCAATGAATCCGTTGAACTGTGCCACGCAAAGCTGGGCTTGAGTAGTTGAGAATCAGGCCGCATTTGCAAAGGGCAACCTGCTTAGGCCCTGCTTCGCAGAGAGCCCCTTCTTCGACGTCGTGCATATCGCAAATGTTGCCGATGAGGCAGCTCTTGAGCAGTGGTTTGCCCTTAGGTCGGCACTCATTGCGGTAGAAACCGTCAGGGTGCCCCTCGAAGGGCGTGAGCAGTAGACCAAGATGACAGTACATGGTCATTGATATCAGTATGTTGCCTATGCGCGTGAGTGGCATTCCTTCAAAGGATTTGCCTTCATCCTCGCATCGGCAGCTGTAATCGACCTTGCTTGGTTCTTCCCATGGGTCTGAGGATGACGATGATGGACTGCCGGGAATCGTGATTTCTCCTAGGTGCAGTTCTTTCCTCGGCTCGTCGGAGGCCGATGGAATCGGATCAGGCACCAAAAGCTGCGACGATGCGGACTGCGATGCAACGGGGCAGGGCGCCTGGTTAGCCAGGTTAGCTTTGGTTTGGTCCGCCACTATGGCAGCAATTATTGTCACGACCAGACCAACCGCAATTGCCAACAAGAGGTTGATCTTGTGTTCGATAGTCATGTCTTGGCACTCCCTTGTGTTGTCAAAACGGTTTGCGATTGTTGATAGTAGCAGGAATGTTGATTGTGTCAATCCAAAAATCTTGTACAACCTGAATAACATGTCTAGTGGGAAAAGGTCATATCCACATTGGAACAAAAAAAGAACAGTATTTTGGCTAGGTTCAGGTCTATTTATCCTGTGTAGGAATAGTTGACCATAAGTCCCAAGTGGCATAAACTGGGTATCAGTGGGAAAGGGTGGGAACAAAAGGTTGCCGCATCAGAGGATGCGGTTAAGCTGTCCCCATTTTTTTGTCCGCCAAACACGGCGAAGTGCTCAGGCGGATCTGAATAGTGTCTATATATGTTCATCGGAGAGTATCATTTCACACTTGACGATAAGGGGAGGCTTTCCGTTCCTGTCGGCTATCGCACCGCGTTAAATGATGGAGCTGTGGTAACGCGCGGGCTTGACCATACACTGTTTTTATACCCAAAGGAGCAGTGGAGATCCCTAGCAGCCAAAATAGCTGCTCTGCCGCTTTCAACAGCGGACACCCGCGCTTTTGCCCGCCTCATGTTGGCCGGTGCCATGGAAGTGGCGATCGATAAGTCAGGACGCATTTGCATTCCTGAGTATTTGCGAACTTACGCAGGACTCAAAAAGCAAATAGTTGTTTCCGGCTTGTACGACCGTCTGGAAATCTGGGATGAAGGCAACTGGGAGGCATATGTGGCTAAAACCGAAGCCAACGGCGACCAAATTGCCGAAAGGCTTGGACCAATCGGCCTATGAGCCAAGCAAAGGCAACAGTTCACAAGGCCGTAATGGTCAGTGAAGCCATGGAAGCGCTACAACCCCGAGCCGGGGGCCGCTATTTAGACGCGACCTTGGGCGGAGGCACGCACTCCATGGAATTGCTCAAGCTTTCAGCTCCTGATGGTTGCGTCCTTTCCTTGGACGTTGATCCGATTGCCTTGAGCCGCGCTGAACAGCAAAACGTCTACGGAAAAAGGTGGCAAATAGTTGAATCCAACTTTAGCCATCTTAAGGAGGTGGCCGAAAAATCCGGCTGGATGCCGTTTGACGGCATACTCTTTGACCTCGGCCTTTCATCAGACGAGTTGGCTGACCCATCCAAAGGGCTTTCGTTCCAAATTGACGGCCCGCTGGACATGAGGTTGGGCCCCAAGGCTAATGATGATGGTTTGACCGCGGCCACGATAGTCAACAGCTGGAGTGAACATGAGTTGACCGAGTTTATCCGAGCGTATGGCGAGGAAAAATTCGCGGCCAGGATTGCCAGGGCAATTGTTGAGAGGCGTCGCCAAAAACCAATCTTGTCCACCTTGGACTTGGCCAATCTCATCAAGGCTTCTGTCCCGAACTTGCATACTGTCATCCATCCGGCGACTAGGACATTCCAGGCTTTGCGCATTGCGGTTAATGATGAGCTAGCTGTCCTAAAGAGCGCCTTGGATCAAGCGGATGAGATATTAGCGCCTAACGGCACAATAGCCGTCATCTCGTTCCATTCACTGGAAGATCGCATCGTCAAACAAACGTTCAAAAAGTTCGTTGGATACCAAATTTCAAAAAAACCAATCCGTCCAAATCAGGCGGAAACAAAAACTAACCCACGCGCCCGCAGCGCTAAACTGCGAGCGGCACATAAAAACGCAACAAAACAAACAAATTTATGTCACGGACGTACGCGCTTGCTATGACCAGACCCCACCAAAGATTCGGTTTCAAAGAACCGATCGGAAGGCAGATCCCACAAGGAGCTATGGGTTGGAGTTTGTTAATCCTGGTGGTTTGGTTGGGCATGGCCGGGCTTTACGTGACACAAATAGTGCGTGCCGCGCCCCGCGGTGACCAGCTCCAGAAGTTGGAGCGTCATGTGGATGAAATGCAAAGGGATATCATGGCTTTGGAAGATTCCACAGCTAAAGCATCGTCTTTACACGCACTCGCCGAACGAGCGCAGGGACTGGGCTTGGTACAAGTCCAAAATCCTGAATATGTTAATCCGGCTGCCCATGCTTTCGTTCGGCGCTAAAAACGCCATGTTGATTTAAAGAATTCCTCCGGCAGCGCGTTTCCGGGGGAATTTTTTTATGCTATTATAGTAACAGTATGCCTGAATTGCATAACCCATTTGATGCCCTGTTGGACCGAATCAATAGGGAAGTTGATTTTGATGCGCCTGTACGAGAGCGCCAAAGGCAAGCGTCCGAGCTAGAGCGCGGCAGGCATGAGAAGCAAGAGAAGCAAGAGAAGGAAGAGGCTGAAAAATTCCGACAAGAAGAAGCTGAGAGGCGCAAGCTCTTAGAGAAGCCTTTCAAAATTAATATCACTTATGGTGAACCAGATAAGGAACGGGTATATGTGATTTCCGGCGGACATGTAGGCCCACTGACAAATGAAAAATTAGAAAGAAGTTTTTACAGGATGACTGCCAATCGCTTAGCTGCTGGGTTGAGGGAGCGGGGATTGGCTTCATGGGAGGTTGTAAGCCACAATACCCAGATTGAAGTATTTCCGTATGAGATAGACAAAAACGATAAAATGATACTTGCCAAACCCCTGCCAGAGCAAGACTTCTTGCTTAGGGATGCCTTGGCTGAAGCGGTACAATACTACTCCGACTTGTTTAAAGGAGCGGATGTGGCCGAAGCAGTGGAGCGTAAACATTAGAATTATTTAGGGAGCAGTTTTTGTGCTATAATCTTGCAATATGTTGCAAGGCACGGGGGCGCTCGGGCGGCTGCTGTTAGTTGATTTGATCGGCAGCGTTGCTTGGTTTCCAATCTGGTGGTACACGACAGGCATCAAAAAGATGATCCAATTTTGCATCGACGGATTGCGTTACCGCGTCCGGCAATATGCTTTTGCCATTTGGATCAAGAATTTTTTCGTACCAATGTACGGCCAATACGATTGGCAGGGCCGGGCCGTAAGCATCTTCATGCGGTTTGTGGTGATTGTCGGCCGGGGGATTGCTTTGGTAGCCGAAGCCATCATTTATGTCTTTTTAGTTTTTTGTTGGGCTGTTATCCCGCCATTTGCTTTTATCTTGGCCCTCCAGAACATCTTGTCCGGCACTTTTACTTCACGATTGCCAACGCTTTGATATGACAGATGAGCTGATAGTGCCTAAAATCCCGCCAGCTATTGTTTGTTCGGCTTGCAATGGCGACCCGCGTGCTTCACGGCACTGCAAACAATGCGGTGGAGCTGGCATTGGCATACCGAGCGACGAAGGGTTTTTGGTTTGGGCGACAACGGTTGATGATTTTACCGCTGCCATCCGCAAATTGCGCATCAAAGTCAACGCTGTAGTCCACATGCTAGTCATGGCGGCCATTGTGTTGTGTTTGATTGCCTTCTTTTGGCAAGTCATTCCGAATTTTACAATCGAGGACGTTAAAACTTTAGTTTTTTGGACAGCTGGCTATTGGTTTGTGACGCTTTTTTATGTGGCCATTGTCCTGGCAGCTTTTTTTATCTTCCGCATGAACGAGTTTACGGCCATTGCCAAGGATCTGCCGCATTGGCTTACCAGGCATGATACTTCAGATGTTAAGCAGGGCAAGTCAGATATAGTTCGTCATTCGTTGGACGTCTCGCCTTATTATTCTCCAACTGCCATGGAGGTCGTTGAGTCGGCTTATAAACTGGCCAAGGAGTTGGGTAAGATCGAAGTTACGCCGGAAATATTATTTGCAGCCGTCTTGTCCGGCCATGATGGTTCGCTTTTCCTGGTCAGGCTTGGCTTGCCTTTTGATAAGATCAAAGAGCCTTTGGTCAGGTTGATGATGGTTGGTTCAGCCGGCACGCCGCCCATAACTTTTTCACGCGAGGCCAAACGTGTCTTGGCTTCGGCTTTTGCTTTGGCAGACGAAACGCACCGCAAACATGTCACGCCCATGGAGATCTTTTTGCAGGCTTTTGCTGAAAGCCCGAAGCTGCAGGAGCTGTTGGACAGTTTGGGTTTTCCTTTTACCCATGTTTCGCATGTGGCCCAATGGGTCTTGCTCCAATCCAAGATGCGCGAGGACCAGGACCGTTTTGTGCGGTTGGCCAAACTTAAGCCAAAATCAGCCATGAACCGGGCCATGACAGCCCGTCAAACGCTTTTGCTCGACAGGTTTAGCGAAGACCTGACATTGCTGGCCCGCCAGGGTTATCTGGCGCCCATGGTAGGCAACCAACAGGTTATGGAAGAGTTGTTGCGCGGTTTGGAGAGCGGGCAAAGAGGCGTCGTCTTAGTCGGTGAGACTGGGACGGGCAAAGCGGCTGTTGTCGAGCAATTAGCTCGCCGCATGGTGGAAGAAGACGTGCCTGACATTCTTTTTGATAAGCGCTTGGTCTCAGTCAACTTGGCGCAGGTTATTGCTTCAGGCGATCCTGGCCTGGCAGCCGAGCGATTGGTTGAGATGCTGCACGAAGTGGCTTTATCTGGAAATATAGTTTTGGCACTTTATGGCATCGAAGCTTTGGTTGGATCAGGGTCAGGGCCTATGGATTTGGCAGAAACCTTATCCAGCGAGTTGGATAAAGGTTATTTCTTGTTGGTGGCCACTGCCACGCCGCAAGCTTGGACCCAATATTTGGAACGCAGGACATTAGGCAAGCAAGTAGTCAAAGTTATTGTCCCTCCGGCCGAAGCAACACAAACAATCCAAGTCTTGATGGCCAAGTCAGGTCCAATCGAATACCAGAATAAAGTATTTTTCTCGTTTGCTGCAATTGAAAAAGCCACGAATTTAGCTATCCGTTATTTGCATGACGTGGCGCCGCCGCAAAACGCGCTCAATGTCATCCGCGAGGCAGCAGTTGCTGCGCGCAAAATCAGGGGAGAGGGCACTTTTGTTTCAGCCGAAGACGTGGCCAAAATCGTACACGACAAGACAAATATTCCGGTGGAGATGGTAACTGAACAAGAATCGCAAAGCTTATTGAACCTCGAATCACGCATGCATGGCCGCATAGTTGGCCAGGATGAGGCAGTGGTGGCAGTGGCCAGGGCCATCCGCCGCGCTCGCGCCGAGTTGCGCGAAGGCAAGCGCCCGATTGCCAACTTCATGTTCTTGGGGCCGACTGGCGTTGGCAAGACGGAATGTGCCAAGACTTTGGGCCAAGAATATTTTGGCGATGAAGGTGCCATGGTGCGCTTGGACATGTCAGAATACCAGGACAAATCATCGATTGCCCGCATGATTGGCGCTCCGGGCGACGAGCGCGGCGGATTACTGACCGAGGCCGTGCGCCAAAAGCCGTTTACAATTGTCTTGCTTGATGAAATCGAGAAAGCCCACCCGGATATTTTGACGCTTTTCTTGCAAGTCATGGATGACGGACGTTTGACAGACGGCATTGGCCGCACGATTGATTTCACGAACACGATTGTCATCATGACATCCAATGCTGGCACTCCTTACATCCAATCAGCCGTGTCAGAAGGCTTATCAATGGAACGCATTAAGACTGCTTTGCTGGAACGTGAGCTTAAAAGTATTTTCCGCCCGGAATTCTTGAACCGGTTTGACGGCATTATCGTCTTCAAGCCTTTGACGCGCGATGAAGTCGTGCAAATCGCCTGGCTGATGGTTAATAGTGTGGGCAGGCAGCTCGAGGCTAAAGGCATGAAGCTCAGGGCAGATGATAAGGCTGTTGAAGATTTGGCTGATGCCGGCTTTGACCCGGCTTTTGGCGCACGGCCTTTGCGCCGCGTCATCCAAGATCGCGTGGAAACGCCTTTGGCTGATATTTTGCTCCAAAAACAAGCTGGTCGGCGCGATACAATCGTACTTAATGCCGATGGCAGCTTAAGCGTGGAAAAAGCCCCGGCACTATAGGTGACTCTGTCATTTCGACCGTAGTCACGTAGGTGGCTCCCTCTGTCATCCTGAGCGAAGTGAGTTCGACGAACGCAGTCGAAGGACCTGGCTTTAATATATGGTTCCTAAAACATATTCTGTCTATATAATGGCCAGTGAGGCTTGTGTGCTTTACATAGGAGTGACGAGTGGGCTTGAGGTTAGAGTTTATCAGCATAAACAGAATTTAGTTGAAGGATTCACTAAAAAGTACAAGTGCCACAAATTGGTATATTTTGAATCTACAACAGATGTTCAAGCAGCTTTAGCAAGGGAGAAACAACTGAAGGGTTGGACCAGATTCAAGAAGATGCAGTTGATTCAAAAATTTAATCCAACCTGGAAAGATCTCTCGGAAGAGTTCGGTCCAGATCCTTCGACTTCGTCGGACTCCGCTCAGGATGACAGGGGAGAAGAGCAACTTCGCTCGGAATGACAGAGAGAAGTGACTAAGCACTGAATTTATGTTAATTTAGACCGGTCATATGGATCAGATGGGACTATTGGTTATTTGTGGTTATATCTTATTGGGAACAGCCTTACTGTCTTTTGTTTTAAGCTACTTTAGCCGGCGCTGGGCCATCCGGTTTAAAGCTTTGGATATTCCCAAGAGCCCACGTAAAATCCATAAAGAACCAGTGCCGCTTTGGGGAGGGTTGGGGATTGGGTTGGCGCTTATCACAGCAGTCTTTGTCTTTGGATCAGATGTTACCTTCTTGAGTTCAAAAATATCGCTTTGGCAGATTGTTGGTTTTATTCTTGGTATAATCATCCTTTGTATTGGCGGCATGCTGGACGATAAATATGACCTCAAAGCCTGGCAAAGCCTCATCTTTCCCGTTCTGGCATCTTTAGTCGTTGTTTTGACCGGCACATCGATTGTACATGTGACCAATCCCGGTACTTCGGCTGCCTTTTTCTTGAACTGGTGGGTTTGGCATCCGTTTGGGTCAGCTTGGAGCCTTTCTTTGCCAAGTGATTTGCTGACATTTATTTGGATATTAGTAGCCATTTTTGCAACCAAGATTACAGATGGGCTGGACGGCCTTGTCTCCGGCATAACTGTCATTGGCGCAGCCATGGTTGGCTTACTGTCAGTCATGAAAACTTATTTCCAACCGGAATCAGCCATTTTGGCCGCAGCGGTTGGAGGGGCATATCTTGGTTTTTTGCCAAAGAACATGCATCCGGCCAAACAGTTTTTGGGTGAAGGCGGAGCAACCATTGCTGGTTTTTGTTTGGGTTTCCTGGCCATCCTTTCTAGCGCCAAGATTGCCATAGCCCTCGCCGTGTTGGCCATTCCGGTGGCTGATGTGGCATTTGTTTTTATGCGGCGCATCTATAATCATAAACCTTGGTACCAAGGCGATGATACGCACCTCCATTTTCGGCTTTTGGCAGCTGGCTTGCCGCACCGCACTATTGTTTTCTTGCTTTGGATTGTTTCTGCTTCAGCCGGTGTTATGGCACTCACCTTCCAGACGCGCGGCAAGATTTTTTTGATAATCGCCCTGGCTTTGCTGACATTCCTTGTCTCGTGGCTGGCTGATAAAGCTATTAAGCGTCGACAACTAATCGTTAGCAACCATGACTAAAGTGGTTAAAATTTTTCTTATCATCAGCCTGATTTCGATTGGGATGCTTTTAATTATTTTTTGGCCGATAAAAGGCGCCATGAAAATTGATATTAATGGCACACAGATTTCTGTCATGGTTGCTGATACCGAGGCGGCGCATAAACAAGGATTATCCGGACGCGAAAGCATAAAAGATAACCAAGGCATGCTTTTTCTTTTTGACCAGCCATACAAATACATGTTTTGGATGAAGGATATGAAATTCCCGCTTGATATCGTATTTATACGAGATGGACGGATTGTTGATATGGCTACAGACCTGCCGGCGCCAAAAGAAGGTGAGAGTCCGGCCACTTTTACGCCTAAGGAGATGGCTGATCGAGTATTGGAGGTAAATGCCGGAACAGCCAAAAGATTTGGTTGGGATTTGGGCACTGAAGTCAAGTTTTAAAGATAACCAGCCAACTATCACCTCTTTTCCCTTGACATATCCAGCTAACCTGCTAGAATCGTTTTCGCGTTCAGTGAGAAACCTCGCAAGAGAGTTTGCCTAAAGGAGAGTTGTGATGACGTCGAATTGTGGTGTTAGTCAGGAAACGGTTGATGAAGTCAGAAGAATCAAGAGCCTTGATGACGAGTTCGATCAACAGGTAGATACCCTGATCAGGTCAGGTATCCACAGGTGCGTCGAACCTTTGGCAATGGGAGAGCGAGCATTCCGCGAGATGCTCAACGAGCTCAAGGACCCTCTGCGTAACATTGAGTTCGCTCCAGGGGACGAATTTCCCAGGTTCCTGATCGTAGTTCCGACTGGTTTGGTTAGCCTGCATAGCCAATGCCACCTCATAAGTTGGGAAGGTCGAAATGTCAGGACAACCATTTTCGAGAATGAGCTGTCTGTCATTTTCAATGGCAGGCCGCATTGCCTGCCATACCTGGCTGCCCAGATAGACATGGGTTGCGATTACCGCCCTCTTTCGACCGACGAGTACTCAACCTACATCAGTGGCACCGGCCAGAGTCCGTTCTATGCCGAAGAACTCCTCGCGCTCCTGCGCTGCAAGCCACCGGCCATGCTCGAAGGCAAGTTCTTCTGCGCCAATATGCGCCACGGGCCTGACAAGCGCGGCGTGTACCTCCAGCTTGGGAAGGACAACTTCCAACTCAATACAGAGGACAAGGACATTGCGGGCCGGGACCACAGGTTCCCGTCTTGTTCCAAACGCCTCTACATGACCAGGAAACCGCCTCGCCCCAGTGGCAGTCCGGCTTCCTTTGATTGAGGCCTCGGCTCTTAACCGGACTCGGTTTTGAGCCTATTTTTTATTAATAACCAAATTCGAATGTCCAATAACCAAAAAATAACCAAATTGGAGCTTTTTTGGACATTGGTAATTAGAGTTTGGACATTTGACAATCTCGATGAGATTGTTTACTATATCGCCACTATGATTGCTGTAATTGCGACCGGCGGTAAACAATACCTGGTCAAAGAAGGAGACAAAATCGAGATCGAAAAGATCAAAGGCGAGAAAGGCGAAGCCGTGACTTTTGATAAAGTGCTTTTGACTGCCGAAGAGGATGGTTCAAAGCTCAATGTCGGGACGCCTAACCTGTCGACCAAAGTCACAGGAAAAGTTATGGAACAGGGTCGCCACGACAAGATTGAGGTTGTGCATTACAAGGCCAAGGTGCGCTACAAGAAGCGCCAGGGCCACAGGCAGCCTTTCACGAGAATTGAAATCACAAAAATCGGGTAACCCCCGATTTTTAATTTGCCCGTCGATTCAGATACGCATCCGTGATCGTTGCCTCGTCAGCGTATTCGATTTGCGCGCCGGTTGGGATGCCGCGGGCCAAGCGCGAGACTGTTATCGGGAGTCCGGCCAGTTGGCGCATCAAATACATGGCAGTTGTATCTCCTTGGACATCCGGGTCGAGCGCCAAAATAACTTCGCGAATCTTATTTTCAGGATTTTTTATCTTTTCCAATAATTTGCCGATTTGCAGCATTTCCGGTGTCTTACCTTCAATCGGGTCAAGCAAGCCGCCCAACACGTGGTAGCGCCCTTGGTAAATGCCAGCATCTTCCATGACACGCACGTCTTGGCTATTGGCAACCACGCACAAGAGCCCGGCGTCGCGCCTGGGGTCCGAGCAAATCGAACAAGGTGAAGCATCGGTCCACATGCCGCAAACTTGGCAGGGAACAATTTTGGCTGCGAGTTGGGACAGGGTATCTGCAAATTGTCGGATGTTGGTTTTGGATTGGGTGGCCAGCCAATAAGCATAACGCAAAGCCGCCCGTGGCCCAACGCCCGGCAACCTATCAAACATTTCTGCCAGTTCCTTGATCGTCCTGGGAACGCTCATTATTTTTTAGTCATCTCTTGGATATCTTTGGCCAAATCCAAGCCGCCAATATCCTTAAGCTTGCCTGACAAGAGTTTTTGCAGTTTTTCGGCTGCATCATTACAAGCATCCTTAATCAAATTTTGGAGGTTGGCTTTGTCGGCCAAAGCATCATCTGTCAGCACCACGTTTGTCACACGTTGGTTGCCGTTCATGTTAATTTTGACTTTGCCCCAGCCGGATGAGCCTTCAACGGTTTCTTTTTCCAAAGTTGTCTGAATCTGCTTGGCGCGGCTGCGAAGGTCTTGGAATTGCTTGAGTTTGTTGAACATATGCGAACCATGTTACCGATTAGCCGGATAAACGTCAAAAAGTAAAAAAAGAGCCCAGTTACCTGGGTAGAGTTTCGTCCTTCTCTTTCTTTGGGAAGACCCTCGTGGCAATGATGAAGATAGCAGCCAATCCCAGGGCGCGGGCTGCTGGCTGCAACCAATCTCCGGCCGTGTATAGCCGATAGACTAGGCAGGCAACATCTTCCACGAAGTACAAGATGATGATTATGGAGGCCATGGTAATCGACCTTTTGAGGATGGCTTTCAGCTGCTCTTCCTGTTGCTTTCGGAGCTCCGGATTAGTTGAAAGGTCGAAGTTATACAACCTCAGGAAGATGAAGGTTGCAATTGCCATAAGGCTGAGCGCCCAACTTAAGTCGCTTGCCAAAGAGTAGTGCCAGCTTTCATGCACTAGAAGCCAGTCCTTGGCGATTGCCAGCACCAATGTGGAGCCCATGGCGAATTCAAAGAACATCTCAAGAGCCTCAACTCGCTTCATGTCAACCTCCTCTGAGTAAGCAATTCTAAGTACACTTAATCATTAATGTCAATGATAAAGGATGTTCAGGATGAATATTTAATCAAAACGGCATGCCTGGCGGCGGAGTGTTAGTGATGGGAGTGTTGGGATCAAAATCAATTGGAGGCAGTTGGGCCGGGCTCATGGGCGGGGCGATGGTCGGCCTGGGTGCGGAAGAGGGGACGGCGGCATGGGCCATGGCCGGTTGCAGACCGGCTGCGCCTTGGGGTTGCTTGGCCAAGCTGCGGAAGCTGGCGCGTGTCTCGTCGAAAAACAGTTTTACCAAACCAGTTGGACCGTTGCGGTGTTTGGCAATGTGGATTTCTGCCAAATGCCGTTCATCAGGCGATAAATCTTCCAGTCTATAGTTTTTATCGGCAGCTTTGCGGTAAATGAAAAGTACGATGTCAGCGTCTTGCTCGATTGAACCTGATTCACGCAAGTGGGAGAGTTTAGGAATGGCTGGCTTGACCAATTCAACAGCGCGCGCAAGCTGGGAAAGGGCCAACACAGGCACTTGGAGTTCACGGGCAATAGCTTTAAGGCCGCGCGTAATTTCGGCCACTTCCTGCACGCGGTTTTCTGCGCCATTGCTGCCGCGCGATTCCATAAGTTGCAAGTAGTCGATAATCACAAAACCCAGGCCGTGTTCCATTTGCAAACGGCGTGCCTTGGTCCTGATTTCCACGATATTAGCTGAAGCTGCATCATCGATATAGATTGGAGCTTCGGACAATGTGCCAATGGCATGGCCAATGCGCGAAAAATCATCATTTTCGCCTTGGTCAGACAAGCGGCCGGAATGCATTTTCCACAAATCAACGTTAGCCTCAGCGCAAATCAAGCGGTCAACAACTTGTTCCTTGCTCATTTCCAACGAGAAATAACCAACCGGCACTTTGTGCTTGACTGCCGCGTTGCGCATGAAGTCGAGCGAAAGCGAAGTTTTGCCGCAAGAAGGGCGGGCAGCCAAAATCACCAAGTCGCTTTTCTGCAAGCCATTGAGCATGTTGTCCAAATCAACAAAGCCTGTGGCCACGCCGCGCAGCTTGCCTTTTTCACGGTGGATTTCGTCAATGCGCTCAAAAGCCGAATCCAAAATGTTGGTGATGGGGGTAAAAGCCGTTTTCACGAACTTTTGCGAAACACCAAAAAGTTTTTGTTCAGCCTGGTCCAAAACAGTTTCAACATCTTCCGATTGCTCAAAGCCCAAAGCAGTGATGTCCTGTGCTGCATGGATCAAGCGCCTGAGCGTGGCTTTTTTCTGGACAATGCGCGCGTAATTCTGCACGTGGCTCGAAGTGGGCACTGTGTTGGCCAGCTGGATCAAATAAGCGCGCCCGCCGATAGCTTCCACCTGTTTTTTTTCTTCCAAGCGATCGGTGACTGATAAGATGTCGATTGGCTCATGCTTGCGGAACAAATCAGACATGGCCTCAAAAATCTCACGGTGTTTGTCAGCGTAAAAATCTTCCGGCGTTACCATGTCACCCACGCGGATAATGGCTTCTTTGTCTATCAGCAAAGCGCCCAGCAAAGACATTTCTGCATCCAGGTTTTGGGGCACCAGCTTGTCGCTATCTGACATACGCACAGAACTTACAAGCCCGCAGGCAGCAGGGGAAGATGATAACGGGTGGCAGACCTGGGGATAACTTTATTTCATGTAGCATGTAACACGAAACATGTAACATTGGAATGTAATTTTGCTACATGTTACATGCTACATGCTACATGGTATAATTGTGTTAAATGAAACAAAACTCCAAAGTCCTGGACGTTACTTTGAATCTTATCGGGACCATCATAGGGGCTGGAGTTTTTGGATTGCCTGCAGTCATGGCAAAAACAGGGGTTTTGGGCGGCACGCTCATCTTTTTTGGGATAATGGTTGTGGCTTTGTTGCTGCATTTGTTGTTCGCCCAAGTTGTTCTGGCTGACAAGACCAAAAGGCGGTTGGCTGGCTATGCCGGCAAGTGGGTTGGCGGATGGGCTTATTGGGCAGCTTTGGTAATCTTTTTCTTCAAATGCTGCGGCGCCATCTTGGCTTACATTATTTTGGGCGGGGAGTTCATTTCAGCCATTGCCCACGGCCTTGGCTTGTTTGACGTTGTTTGGGTTTGGCAGTTGGTCTTTTGGGCAGTTGGGGCAGTCATCGTTTTCTTTGGCTTGAAGATCGTAACTCATGTCGAGGATGACCTGACTTGGTTGCTGGTCGGCGCCATGCTTTTTTCCGGCGTTGTCCTTGTACCGTTTTTTGATTGGCATGGCCTAAGCACATTGAATGCCATGAACTTTTGGCAAGCCTTGGGTGTCATGTTCTTTGCCGTGACTGCCATGACAGTCATCCCTGAGGCGGTTGATATTGCCGGGCGGAACGCTAGCACATCGCAGCGAGGGATTATCTGGGGCACGGTTATAGCAGGCGTGATCTCTTGGATTTTTGGGTTGAGCATTGCTTTGGCTTATCCGGGTGTCCAAGCCGCGGCTGATATTTCGTTGGCTTTCCCGCCGATTTTCTGGTGGCTCATCCCGACAGTTGGCGTCTTGGCCGTTGTCACTTCTTATTTGACTGTTACCCAAGCCCTGAAGAACCTTTTGAGCCTTGATGTCGGTTTAAAGCCAGTTTGGTCTTGGATCGTGGCAGTTGCCGTGCCTTTGGGATTTTTCGCAATCACTGCCCGCAATTTTTTAAACACGATTGGCTTTGTTGGCGGAGTGCTGACCGGCTTGTCGGGCTTGATAGTTTGCCTTTGCGCTTGGCAAGTCATGCGCCGTAAGGGGGTGCGCATCAACTGGGTTTGGAAATGGCTGCCTTTGCCTTTAGGTTTGGTCCTCTTGGCCATTGTTTTGCAGGAGCTTATGACATATGTCAAAATATAATATATGAGAAAATATTTATCGTTCGTTTATATCCCGCTGCTTAAGTGGCTGGCCAACCTAACGCTTATCATGTTGGTTTTCGGTTACCTGCTCACCACGCCGCTTAACCCATGGCTTGAGTTGGGCATTGGCTGGACATTGTCCATGTTGATCGCCATGTTTTTCACTTATTGGGCTTGCCACAAGGAAATCTTCCAAGGCAAAAAGTTGGCGCTGTTCATCGCCTGTTGGGTCGTCATCACGGCTGGCATGGAAATGTTTTTGAGCTATTACACTTTTTGGAGCCCGTTCTTTACGCTCTTGCGTTTCGAGTTTGCCGTCCAAATGTTGGCTGAGATTTTGGGCATCCTAATCATCATCAAAGTCCTGCGCAGACAGCATGCGTACAACGTCGCGGCAGAGGGGATTAACCTCGAAGGATAAAACTGAAAACTAGAAACCATGTCCCGAGCGAAGTCGAGGGATGGAAAGAGTTTATCTGTCATCCTCGCGCATGCGGGGATCCAGAAATAAAAAGAGATAAAATCCCTTGACTTTTATGTATTGATATGTAATAGATTACACATCCTGGTTCAAGGTGAATCAGAAAATGAGGAGGTCGTAAAATGACATGTCCGATCTGTGGGAGGGTGTATTGCGATCATAGTCCAGCCGAGCGAGGTCAGACGCTAAATGAGATGTTGGCTGACTGCAGTGCTCCGTCTGTCGTGGAGAATGCGGAGGCGACGAGACCCAAGCCCCAGAGCAAGAATGCGCGTTCGACGGCCGCGGCCAGCAAGAAGAAGGAGGGCCTAATCCAACACAAGAAGTACTTCGGTGGCAAGGTGCAGACTCTCGGCTTCCACAGCGGAGACGCCATCACCTTCGAGACCTGTGTCGTCGAACCGGGCGAGTACGACTTCGGCACGGCGGAGCAAGCAGAGATGATCACGTGCACTTTCAATGAGATGACCGTGAACGGCAAGGCGATCAGGCCGGGCAGCAGGCCATTTGTGATCCGGCCGGGCGATCCACGCAAGATTTCAGCCAAGCAGATGGCGACCTACAGCTGTATGTGCAGGTAGCAACGCCGCGCAGGGGGGCTCTCACAGGCCTGGAGAACGATTGTTCACCGGGTCTTTTTTATTCCGTCATTCCGAGCGAAGGCGAGGAATCCGCGGAGCTGATGAACTTGGGTGAATCCGCAAAGCTACTTCACTTCAATCCCAAATGAATCCAGGAGTCCTAGAACTAGATCGGA
>JAJZQU010000024.1 GCA_021806685.1 bacterium
CCCCTTGGGGCTACCAAAATTAATTACCTCGCGCAAGCGGGGTATTAATTTTGTCAAAATAAAAAACCGCACCCAAGAAATCTATTTGGTGCGGTCAGACGTATTTCCATCCAACATCCCAGAGGAGAGTGAGGCAGGGCGCTCCTACGCTGCCATTTTTGAGTAGGCGAGCAGCCATAGCAACGCTTGCTCCGGAACTTGTGCCAACCCAATGGCCGGTGTTCTCCCGTATGATTTGGACCCACCTGGCGGCTTCTTCCTCTGTTACGAGGACAGACTCGTCAACATAGGAAGTGTCCATGACCTTTGCGATGGCGCCCGGGCTGAATCCAATGACGTTGTGGAACTCGTGGGGTGCTGGTAGACCAGTCCTCGATTCCCAGAGGACAGGAGATCGATCCACTTCCACGCCAATGATCCGAAGCTTTGGGAATGCTTTGCGGAGAACTCGAGACGTTCCCGTCAAAGCTCCGCCCGTACCAAATCCGCACACGAATGTGGTGAGGCCTTGGGTTTCCTCACATATCTCTTTTCCAAGCTGTTCGAATCCGGCGGCATTTTCGGGATTGTCTGATTGGTTAAGGAGCACTCGTTCATTTGGGCGCTCTTTGACGTAAGCTTCGGCCCGTGCGCGAGCGGCGGCCACATTGGTAGCTGGACCGTCAGACCGTATGATCGACGCGCCATAGCTTTGCGTTTGGGCATAACGAGCCTCTGGCAATCCGTATGGCATAATGGCCGTGCAACGGTATCCCCGGAGGGAGCAGAGCCAAGCCATGGCTGCCGCGCCATTGCCCGTCGTGTAATCCACGACTTCCGTATCCGGGTTGATCATCCCGGCGCGTTCTGCCGCCATAAGCATCGATGCGTAAGGCCTGACTTTATGGCTGCCAGTCGGATTCATGAATTCGCATTTGGCATAAAGCGGCCCAGGGATTCCAAGAACGCCGGATATGCAGATGAGCGGCGTGCGGCCGATCAGTGTATTGATGTCACACCATGCTACAGGATGAATCATGGGGATGTTCCTTTTGGAAGGAGCCTCGGTTTTCCCTGCCGTAGGGGTCTGGATGACGTCGATTCTTTATCATTTTTTGCCTTCTCAGTCAATGCGTTGACACCAACCCTCCCTGCCAACACAATAGACCATGATGAAGTTGGAGAGGACGCCGGAGTTTGAAGAAGCTTTGCAAAAGATGGAAAACGGCAAGGCTTTTGTTTTTATTACGGGCCGTGCCGGGACTGGTAAAAGCACATTGCTCCGTCATTTCGTGGAGCAGGGCAAGCTCAAGGCCCCGGTTCTTGCGCCAACCGGCGTAGCAGCCTTAAATGTACAGGGCGAAACTATCCATCGTTTTTTTAAGATCCCGCCTTCGGTTGATGCGCAGGTAGCGCACATGGAAGCGGAAAACCGCAAGAAGCCGGAAATCTATCGCCAGATACAGGCCTTGATTATTGATGAATTATCCATGGTTAGGGCTGATCTTTTGGATGCTATGGACATATTCTTACAGATCATCCGCCATGACAAACGTCCATTCGGCGGCGTGCGCGTCATTGGGATTGGTGATTTATATCAACTTCCGCCCGTGGTCACGACTTCTGACCAAAATGAATTCTCGCAAAAATATAAAACGCCTTATTTTTTCTCATCAACCGCTTATCGTCGTTTGCACGCCGCCGGGCAGGTTGATTTTACGGAGCTGGTCAAAATCTATCGGCAGAAAGACCAGGAATTTATCCAACTTTTAAATGCTATTCGGAACCGCGAGACAAATTGCGAGCAGCTCGCCAAAATCAACCAGCGCATCATCCAAACTCCGCCTCCCGAGGACTCGATTGTGCTGACGCCGACCAATGAAGCAGCTGATATCATCAACCAAACTAAGTTGGGTAAACTCGACACGCCTCGGCACGTACTCGAAGGAGTGGTCGAAGGTAAATTTAAGGAGAAAGACATGGCAACTGACCTTTCTTTAGTCTTGAAAGTCGGCGCCCGTATCATGTGCGTGGCCAATGACTCAAAAGATAGGTTTGTAAACGGTAGTTTGGGTTGGGTGATTGCCATCAATGATACGGAGGGGGAGCAAAGCGTGATGGTCCAACTGGATGATGTCCGCGAGCCAACAGTTATTGAGCAATATACCTGGAATATCCATCGCACTAAGTTCAATCGTAAGACGGGTAATTTGGAACAAGAACCAGTCGGTAGTTTCAAACAAATCCCGTTGCGTTTGGCCTGGGCAGTTACCATCCACAAAAGCCAAGGCAAGACTTTTGATAAAGTGACTTTGGATTTGGGCAGGGGAGCTTTTGCAGCCGGGCAGATCTATGTGGCTTTAAGCCGGTGCCGGACTTTGGAAGGCTTAAGCCTTATCAAGCCCATAACCGCGTGGCAGCTCAAACCCAATGATCATTTAGCTTATTATTTTAATGAAGTTTTGAACCAGCCTCCAGAAGTCGAATATTTGGATGAAGAGGGGCAGTTGGAGATGTGCTGATGTTACATTTAATACCAAAAATCCCCTCGAAGGGGATTTTTTATGGTTGATAATATCAAAGACTTAAGGTAGCATGGTTAGGCAAATAATATGGCAGGAAAAAGCATAAAAAACAGCGCAACCATCAGGATTTTAGGCATCGAAACTAGCTGCGACGAAACCAGTGTGGCGCTCTTAGAAACTTCTAACTCCCCCTTCAGCAAAGGGGGATTAAGGGGGATTAAAATTAGAAAGCATTACATTTCTACTCAGATCCCTATCCATGCACGATATGGAGGAGTGGTGCCGGAAATCGCAGCCAGGACGCACGTGGCAGAGATAGTCTCGCTGCTAGAGAAAACAACTGGCTGGAAAGAATCGTTTGATGCCATTGCTGTTACGCAAGGTCCTGGTCTGGCCACTGCCCTGCGAGTTGGCATTGAAGCTGCCAAGACTTTGGCTTGGACATATGGCAAACCATTAATTCCAGTTAACCATCTAGAAGGCCATTTGGCTTCGGCCTGGTTAGTACCGACCAATCGCCGGGATTGGAAGTTCCCGATTTTATTTTTGCTTGTATCCGGCGGACATACTGAATTGGTGCTCATGAAAGATTTTGGATCGTATAAAGTCTTAGGCCGCACGCGAGATGATGCTTCAGGTGAAGCATTTGATAAGACAGCCAAGCTGTTAGGTTTGGGTTATCCCGGTGGCCCCAAACTCTCTCAGCTGGCATCCAGAGGCAATCCTAAAGCTTTCGCCTTACCGCGACCCATGATCCATGATCCTTCATTGGATTTTAGCTTTTCAGGTCTTAAAACAGCGGTCAGACAAACCCTCACCCCAACCCCTCTCCCACATGGCAGGAGAGGGGCTAACACCCTTTCCCCTGCATTGTGGGGGAAAGGGACGGGGATAGAGGGTCAGGTACTGGCTGACCTCTGCGCCAGTATCCAAGCGGCAATTGTCGAGACCCTGATCGCTAAGACAGTCAGAGCCGCAATCAAAGTCAAGCCTCGCGCCGTAGCAGTTGTCGGCGGCGTGTCAGCCAATCCAAAGCTCAAAGCTGATCTCAGGGCCGCGTTAAAAAAGAATTGCCCGGGCATAAAATTGCTGGCTCCGGCCAAAGATTTGTATACTGATAATGGTGCCATGATAGCTGCTGCCGGGCTTTGGAAAATGTTGAAGCACAAAAAAGTTCCTCGCTGGCAGGCTTTAGATGCTGAACCTGATAAGGACTTATGACCTCGCAAACTCGTAAAGTTACGGTTAAGTTCGGCAAAATGACCGGTCGGTTTGTTGTCCAAAAAGTAGACGACTGGTCAGCTGTTGCCAAAGCTTTGGTGCCTTTGGTAAAACCCGGGTCAATCGTCTCGCTCTCAGGTCCGCTCGGCGCTGGTAAGACAACGCTCGTCCAATATCTTGCAAAAACTTTAGGTGCGCCAAAACGGGCCATTTCACCGACCTTTGCCTTGATGCGGATTTATAAGCTCGAAGCTCGAAACAGAAAAATCGATATTCGAGATTCAGCGAAGCGGAGATTCGAGATTCGAAGGTTGGTCCATGTTGATGCTTACCGAATTGAAGACGTGAAAGATTTGGTCGTGCTAGATCTAGACGAAGAACTTATGGAGCCCGGAACAGTTGTACTCATCGAATGGCCGGAGAATATTAAGTCTTGGTTATTGAAAAAGCACCCCATCGAGGTGCGTATTTCTTTTTAATTTATTGGATTCCCGCCTACGCGGGAATGACGGGTGGGCAAGTTATTTTGTTTCTGCCGGTGGCTTGCCGGCTTCAGCTGGCACCTCGTTAGCTTTTTCTTCCTCATCTTCAACTTCGATGCCAGCCACACGCAAGACTTCATCCACCGAAGTCAGTCCGCGCGAGGCCTTGAGCAGCCCATCCTGGGTCATGGTAATCATGCCGAATTTTTTGGCTATGGCCAACATGTCATATTCCGAAACAGAAGCGCCCAAAATCATGTGCTCGATGTCCTTGTTCATGGTGAAAATTTCATAGATACCGATTTGGCCCTTATATCCCAAGCCATTGCAGTTCGGGCAAGTCTTGGTTTTTTCCGATGGGCCATAGAACTCCAACTTATCCATGTCAATTTTGATATTGGCTGATTTGGGCAAATCTGACAGTTCTTTTTTAACTTGTTCCATCATAGTGGCGTCTAACTTGATCGGTTGCTTGCATTCGGGGCACAGGCGCCGGACCAAACGTTGGCCAATGACGCAATTTAAAGCCGGAGCCAGGAAAAATGGTTTGACGCCCATGGAAAGGAAGCGGGGGATGGCGCCAGCCGCATTATTCGTATGTATGGTGGAGATGACCAAATGGCCGGTTAAAGCAGCCTGGACAGCGATTTCAGCTGTTTCAGTATCGCGGATTTCACCAACCATCACGATATCAGGGTCTTGGCGCAGGATAGAGCGCAGGCCTTTGGCAAAAGTATAATCCTTTGAATGGTCGATTTGGCTTTGGTTAATGCCCGGCAGCTTATATTCAACGGGGTCTTCCAAGGTGATGATTTTGACTTCCGGCGTATTCAACCTCTTTAATATGGCATAAAGGGTTGTGGTCTTACCTGAGCCGGTCGGACCAGTGGTCACGATCATGCCATTAGGCCGTTCAATTTCTTTCTTAAGCCTTTCCCAGGCAAGCCCTTCGATACCCAATTGCTCAAAGTCTAGAGAAATTGATTTGGGCCGCAAGAGACGCATGACGACTGACTCGCCAAAGGCCGTGGGTAAGGTCGAAACGCGGATTTCTATCTTTTCGTTGGTCAGGTAGATGGTGATGCGCCCGTCCTGCGGCACCGTATCAACGTTGATTTTCATGCCTGAAAGCAGCTTGACGCGCGAGATGATGAGTTTCCATTGGGCGCTGGGTATGACGGCCGCATCATGCAAGATACCATCAATGCGCAAACGGACTTTGATGCCGTCTTCTTCGGCTTCGATGTGCACATCAGAAGCATTGCCTTTTAAGGCCGCCCCAATGACCAAAGTCAAGGTGTCAGTGGTAGAAACTTTTTTGATTTTTTCCTGCAGATCTTTGAAGTTGGATATTTCCTTTTCGAATTTTTGCAGGTCTTCGGTTGAGATCCTCACGCCGTAGACAACTTCAATGGGCTTAGGCAAAGCTTCGTAGAGCGACAGGGCGAATTGAAAACTGTTTTCTGAACAATAATAGACTTGGATATCAGAAGCTTGGTCCTCGGCCAGTTTTTTTGCCAGCTCAAATACCGCATCGCTGGGCTGGGAAGTGGCGATCCTGATTTCATCCGTAACTTTTAGAAAGACAATGGCCTTGGTTGCTTCAGCTTGTTCTTTGGAAAGCAAGCTTAAGGCTTCGGGAGAAATGGGAAAGCCTTTTAAGTTGATATAAGGCAAAGAATGCTGGGCCGCTTCGCGTTGGGACTGTCGTTCGATTTCAGATGTCTCTATCTGCTTCATCTTATATTCCAAAAGTTCAATCTGAGACATTTCCGAAGGGCTTTTGGTTTTTTTACTGGCAACGCCCGCAAGTTTTTTGGCGCCTTTAAAAGTCCCGGGCGTAGAAGCGCCTGAGGCGACCGTGGTCGCAGCCGGTTTTTTCAATAAATCTTCAATGGAAGGCGTTTTGGGCTTGCGTGCTGGAGCGGGGCTCATACGAACGTGATATTTAGGATTGCGGGACTTTGGTGCGATGGGTTACAAAGCGGAAGATGCGATGGATCTTGGCAACCACCCCACCTTCGCCAAACTTGCGGAACATGAGCGTCCACAAGGCATATTGGAAAGTGACGGTGAATCCCGTGAACATGGCCAGGAAAAGGAAGGTCAGCCCGATGAAAACGCCGGAGCTCAGTTGGAAAAGCGCAAAATTCTGTCGGAAAATCGCCAAGATGTACAAAATGGCTGGCGGCAGGCAGAGGATCATGAAGATTAACAAGGCAATGATGGTTGAAATTAAGACAACCACAGCTTGGAGCAGGGCGGTTTCTATGGTCACCAGCCAATGCTGTTTGAATACCAGCCAGGCGCGGCCAAAAGCTTGGGCTAACGGTGCGCCCTGCAGGACCATGGCGTTAAGGGCGTAGACCTGCAGTATGCTCAAGACAAGGGCTAGGGCAAAGAAAACAATAAATGATACGAGGTAAACGGCCACGAACAAACCGTTATTCCGGCCCAGGATCAGTGCCAAGGGGAGTGAGACGAAGAAGCGTGTCAGCCAAACGGCGGCCAGGATTATCAAGTTCAAAACGGCAATCGGTACCAAGGCTCGACCGCCAACTTGCAGGGCTGTTTTTAAACGCGCCCCCGAACCGTCTTTCCAAGAACCAACTCTGTGTACCAAGGCGCCCTGGCTGATGCAGGAGAAAGCAGCGACTGCCAAGAGAATGACGCTTAAGGCAAAAAGGGCGAGCAAGGCTTGGAAAAAGGGCAAGGCACTAAAGCCGCCTCCTGTGCCAACTTGCCATATTTTGACAGCCACGTCGCCGATGAATAATTCGCTGCCCTGGTTTTGGATGGCATTAAAGAATTTCCAACAGGCATCCAGGGCGCTGCCACTGTTCAAGACGGCGGCGAAGATGCCCAAGACCCAATAATGAGGATGTTTCCAAGCGATTTTAAGAGCTTGTGGTATGACCTCGCGGTAAACCGGACGGTCATGATGAATGTTCGATTTGCTTTTAAGCATATGGCCGAATTATAGCACAAAAACAAAGTAGAGACACAAAATCTTGTGTCTCTACGTTATTAATCACTGTTATTTTTTCGGCCGGTTGCCCAGGTTGGCATCGGGTATTTGGATCGCCTCCAGGAAAGCGTCGCGTTCCATGGTTTCTTTTTCCAAGAGGGCAGCAGCCACCCGTTCCATGGCTTCGCGGTTTTCAGTGATGAGCCGCTTGGCTGTTTCCAGGCCTTGGGAAATCAGGTGGTCAATCTCTGTGTCAATCTTTTCAGCGATTTTTTCCGAGTAATCGCGGTTCTCATGGATGTTGCGTCCCAGGAAGATCATGTCCTCACGTTCGCCATAGACCCTGGGACCGAGCGCTGAGCTCATGCCCCATTGGGTCACCATATCTTTGGCGATTTGGGTCGCACCTTTCATGTCACTCGAAGCGCCGGTTGTGATGTCGTTAAAGATGATCTGTTCCGCAGCATAACCGCCGAGCAAGACAGCCAGGTCTTCGAGATATTCCTCGCGCTTCCTCATGTGACGGTCTTCAGTCGGCGTCTTGATGGTATAACCGGCCGCGCGGCCGCGGGAAATGATGCTGACTTTCTGCACCGGGTCAGTATGCGGCAGCAAATGCGCGACCAAAGCGTGGCCAACCTCGTGGTAAGCGGTCGTCCTGCGCTCTTCCTCGTTCATGACGCGGCCGCGGCGCTCCGGCCCCAGCATGACTTTTTCGATTGACTCCAACAGCTCATCTTCCGTGATGGATGCCTTGCTCCTGCGTACGGCCAAGATGGCGGATTCGTTCATCAAATTCATGAGGTCAGCTCCGGAAAAGCCAGGAGTCCTTTCTGCCACCTTGCGGAGCGAAACGTTTTTGGCAAGTGGTTTGTGCTTGGCATGGATTTTCAAGATAGCCTCGCGGTCATCAATATCAGGCGGGTCGAGCACAATGCGGCGGTCAAAGCGGCCTGGCCGCAAGAGGGCAGGGTCGAGCACGTCTGGCCGGTTAGTAGCTGCAATCATGATGACGCCGGCATTAGGCTCAAAACCATCCATCTCAACCAGGATTTGGTTTAAAGTCTGTTCGCGCTCGTCATGCGAACCGCCCAACCCAGACCCGCGCTGGCGGCCGACAGCATCGATTTCATCGATGAAAATGATGCAAGGGGCATTCTTTTTAGCCCTGGCAAAAAGGTCACGCACACGCGAGGCACCTACGCCTACGAACATCTCAACGAATTCGGAGCCGCTCATGAAAAAGAACGGGACATCAGCTTCGCCGGCAATAGCTTTGGCCAGCAAGGTCTTGCCTGTGCCCGGCGCTCCCATTAAGAGCACGCCTTTGGGGATCTTGGCGCCAAAAGCCGCGAATTTTTCAGGCGTCTTCAAAAACTCGACGATTTCCATGAGTTCGTGTTTGGCTTCTTTGACTCCGGCCACGTCCTTGAATGTCACTTTGTCCTTGGCGTCTTTGGATATTTCGTGCCCGGCGTTCTGCCCAAAAGACAAGGCCTTATTATTTTGCCCTTGGACCTGCCTTAAGAAGAACCACATGATGGCAACCAGCAGGATTAAAGGCAGGATAGTCGGTGCCAGGAGCGAAACCCAATAACTGAAGCCGCTGGCTTCCTTAATCTCAGTTGGGATGACGCGCATCCTCTCGGCATCCACGCCGTAGTTTTTGAAGACAGTCGGCAAAGAGTCGCCCGGTTCCTTCTCGGCTTTTGTCTTGGACCCATCCTTATAGGTTGCCTCGACTTCGTTGCCGCGGATCACCAGGCTGGCTACGTTGCCTTTTTGCACTTCGCCGGCCAAAGTCGCAATGTCCGTCCTTTTGGTCGAATCCAGAGAGGCGGTTGCCAAGATGGCGCCCAAGATAACCATGGACACGGCAAAGATGATGATGTTTCTGACTGTTTGGTTCATAGTAATGAGTCCAATAAGTCTATCAAGTCTATCAAGTCCGTCAAGAAACGCTCCGCAGTACTGCGGAGCGTTTTTCCAACTTATAACTTTTATTTCTTCTCGGGTTCGACTTTCGCCTTCTTGAGCGAGAGGCCGAGCCTGTGGTTTTGCGGTTCAATCGAGACGATCCTAAAGTCGAATTCATCTCCCACGCGCGCCACCTCGTTAACGTCCTTGACCGGCTTGTCAGCCAATTCGCTGATGTGAGCCAGGCCATGGATGTCGGGATCCAGTTCAACGAACAAGCCAAACGGGTTGATCTTGAGCACGCGGCCCTTGACCCACTGGCCTTCCTGGTACTTCTTGCCAACGCTCAGCCACGGGTCTTCCATCAACTTTTTCATTGAGAGGAAGATTTTTGAGCCTTCCATGTTAATGATCTCGGCGCGTACGCGGTCGCCGACCTTGAGAACGTCGCGCGGGTGGTCGATGCGCTGCCAGGCGATTTCGCTGATGTGCACCAAGCCTTCGAGGTTGGCGTCAAATTTGACGAAAGCGCCGAAGTCAGTGACAGCCGTGACAGTGCCTTCCACTGTATCGCCAATCTTATATTTCGAGATGACACTTTCCTGCTTGGTTTCCCAGACAGCCTTTTCAGAAACAATGTACTTGCCTTCCTCTTCATTGACGTCAATGACTTTGACATCCAAATCCTTGCCCACGATGTCCTTGAGCTTCTCAAGGATGCGGCTCTTTTCGCCGCCTTGGACGCGGGGGTAGTTTTCAGGAGAAAGTTGGGAGACCGGCAAGAACCCGGAGACGCCTTCCAAGCGCACGATCAAGCCGCCCTTGTTGGCTTCGAGAATGCGTACATTAACAACAGTGCCGCTGGTATAAAGCTCTTTAATCTTTTCCCAAGTCTTTTTGCGGCCAGCGCCCTTAAGGCTTAGTTCGAGTTCGCCGAATTCATTATCCAAATCAATGACAGTGGCGTCGATTTCGTCGCCCACGGCCAACACGGCTTGCGGATCAAGCTCCGGACCGCGGACCAAACCAACGGCCAGGCCGCCAATGTCCATGCGAACTTCGTTGCGGCCCACGGCAATAACCTTGCCGTGTACCACGTCCCCGGCTTTGGGGAAAGAGTTGTAAGCTTTCTCCTGCAAGAGCTTTTCGATTTCTGAAGAAACCTCTTTGTTAGTATTATTATCGGTCGTCATAACTGTATTTGCTTATCCCTCCTGCCGGGCGACCTATGCCGGGCATTCGAGCGCCTCTAGCGTTAGGCTTTAGAGCCTTATTTTATCCGCTTGGGGCTAAATTTAAGTAACGAAAGAATACACGTAAACCTGTTTTTTGGCAAGGATCGGGCTAGACCCTAAAAACATGCTATAATTAGCCGCATATGGAGGAACTTTCTTTAAATCTCAAGGACAAGCTGGGCTTAATTGACTTCTTGTCCGAATGGTCTGGTTTGGCCTCGCCCAGGATAAAAGCCAGGGCCGAAGCCATGATTCAGGCTTATGACGATGGCCAAACTTTGGAGATTGATGACATTGCCGAAGAAGCCGAAATCTTGGCTCAAGACATTTGGCCGGCGCGTTTTGCTTTAGTCAGATTTTTCAGCGAGGAAGGCGCCATGATTGAGTGGGATAGGGTTGAACAGGTTGTGCGTCACTCCACGGCCCATCTGATGGAAAGATTTAGGCGGGCTACCGGCGTCCGCAGTTTGGGAGAGCTGATAGGCCACGATGATTTTGATTTGTCTTTCCACGAAGAGGAGAGACGGGAGATAGAGGATGTGCGCCACCATTTGCGCGAGGATTATTGGAACGGGCATCCTAAATCATTGGAGTCTTTGGTTGAAGAAGGCAAAGTTTTGCTTGAAAGTTATAAAAAAAAGTTAAGCGAGTTACGGGCATTGGCCGAAGGTTGGCCATCGCTTTTGGCTGAAGAAGTTTTGACCAAGGCCAGGAGCTATGAAGACCGCATTTATTTTAAAGGCGAGCACATCTCTCTTGAGACTTTGGATGAGGAGCTGGCTTATTATCGCGAGCAAAAGGAACTGCCCATTGACGAGTAATTATTCTTGGGTCATGACCAGCCTCGGGATCAATTCTCCGCGGCTGTTTTTGTTATAACCCACATGTAAAGCTGCGCCAGATGTGCCGTAAGCAGAGTCGATAAAAGTGTCGCGCGTGTCAGGCAGGCGCCAAGCAGGATTTCGGCCATTAAAAACCATCAGGTGCTTGCGAAAGTCTTTGAGCAGCCAACTTTTACCATCCCATACCATGCCGGCCTCCGGGAAAAACAGGATTTCTTTTTTCTTGTTATCTACAAAACTCATGAAGTGTTGGTCCAGACGCCTTGAAGATTGCCCGTCAAAGTAAGTGGCGACGATGGCCACAGATCCCCCTTTGTCCCCCTTACGTAAGGGGGAGTTAGTAGCTGTCAACGAGAGGACGGCTGCGCCATTCGAAGCGAGTGTGGTGGTTTGGTTTATTGCTCCCAAGGAGCGGTCGGATCTTTTGAAGTTCTGTCCATCAAAAACATAAAAACATCGGCCAGCGGGTGTTTTGACGTCCATCAGCCAACCGGTGCGCAGAGGATAAAAAATCATTTCTTGGTATTGGTTCTGGATGATTTCAGGCGGCAGAGGGATATTGGCGATGGTCTTAAGCGAACTCTGCCAAACGATTAAGCTCCGGCTGGTTGGGATAATCCAAAAGCCGCGCTTGCCCACGATTTGGCTGATCCATTCTTGGGGAGGCAAGGCAGCCATAACCGGACTGACATTTTTCCAATAAATGCCGTCATAGCGGAAAGCCAGGTCAGGCTGGGAAAACCAGGGCCCGCTGTCGCCAATAACTAACCAGCTTTGGCCGTCAGAAGCGACTTGGCGGATTTTTTGGAATCCGAATTTTTTCAAGTCAGGCACCAAGTCAAAAATTTTTCTTTTGGATGTCACTTGGAAAAGTTGGTTGGGGCTGCCAGCCAGCCATTCTGTGCCGCGGCTTGAGGCAAAAGAGAGCAGGGGATAGCTGGCGGTTTGGTCCAAGGTCGTTGTCGGGACAGAACCCGAAAGGTCAGTCCATCTCAATGCAGGTTCTGCTGCGTAGGTTGGTTTAACGCAAATTATCCAAGCCGCAAAACCCAGGCCGATAATCAACGAAGCTTTTAGGCGCGCCATAATCAGGCAATACCTTGCCTGATAGGTGTTTTTTGTCAATAAAAATAAGCCTGTCTGAGATCAGAGCAGGCCAAACGTTATGAGGCAGGAGTTAAGCAGGGCGGGCGTGGTGTAGAGGTGCGTGGCCATACCGCAAATGCGGGCCGCGTTCAGGTTTTTCTGTTGGTCGTCTACGCAGAGGCAGTCCTCGGCTCGTGCTTCGACCATTTCGACAGCTTCCCTGAAGAACTGAGGTTGCGACTTGTCGACATCCATTGAACCAGGGATCACCAGGTCAAACTCGAGCGTGCTCAGCTCGACCATGTGATTGAGCGTCCTCGAATCCGAGTTGGTGATTGCCACGAGTTGGACAAGAGGGTGGCGTTGCTTGGCCTTGGCCAAGAGTTCGATGACAGGCTTGTTGGGCTCGTACATGCCAACGTAAGCCGCCCAGAACTCTTGCCTTGTCAGTGGTTGCAGCCCAAGCGCGAGTTCAGTCTCCTGTTTGAATTCCTCTGCGGTTTTTACGCCCCGCTTGAAAAGCTTGAGCCGTTCTTCGCCTTTGCGGCCGCACAGGGCAGCATCGACGTCGAACGGATCCGTGTTTGGGCAAAACTGCATGAAGTTACTTACCTGTTGTGCACGGTCGTACAGGCAGACAACTTGGCTCAGGTCCGTCAGGATAGCTCGGATCATGATTCACCTCCGTTGGGGTTGGTCTGGTTGTAATCCAATATAGACACAAAAAGCCCCTAAAGTCAAGGGTATTTACATCAAAACAAAACCCCCGCCGTTAGGCAGGGGGCTTGTCCATCCAGGACGTTATTTTTTGTAGATTGTTTTGTAGCCGTTCCAGATGCTGTTGCCCAAGGTGTCGGTCATCTTGGCGCCATAGGTCAATGAATTGTAAGTGTATGGGCCGCCGGTGTAGGAACAGGTGGTGGCGCCATAACATGTCTTGACCAAGTCGGCATTGACATAGACCTCGATCCGTTCGATGCCGTTGTCATCAGTGCCATTGGCAGTGAACGTGATGTTCTGGCCAGAGGTGTAACCATTGTCAGCATCCGAGCTGATGGTCAGCGTGCCTTTGACATCGCTTTGGGTCGGATTAGTGTTGGTATTGGTGTTGGAATTACTGTCAGTCAGCTGGATGTACTGCGTATTTGACCAAGTGACATAGCCTTGGCTAGTGACCTTGGCCTGTAAAGGCAGTGAATTGACTCCTGAATAATTTGAAGTGTTAACGTTGGTGCTGCAAGTGCCAACCCCGATAGCTGGTCCCATGGTGCAAGTGCGCAACAGAGAATTGTTGGCGTAAATTTCTATCGTCTGGATGCCGTCATAATCAGTGGCGTCAGCCGTGACCGTGAAGGTCTGGTTGCGTTGGAACGAAGTCTGGTTTGGTGAAACCGAGAGCGTGACGGTTGTGTTGTAATTGCTGTTATTGTTGGACCCGTTGCTTGTGATATAAAGCTGCGGGTTATTGGTTGACCACACGGTGTAACCGTAACGGTCAGTGGCTTTGCTCTTAAGCGTGACATACGTACCTTGCGAGTAATTGCTGCCGTAAATCGAACGGCTGCAAGACTGCGTGGAATTGGCAATGTCAGAATAAGTGCAAGTGCCGACCAAGTTGTCGTTGGCATACAGGTCCAACTGGCGCAGGCCATTGCCCGAGGAGCCGGAG
>JAJZQU010000025.1 GCA_021806685.1 bacterium
TTTTGAAGGGCCGACTATCACTATACTTTTTCCATCCTGGAGCTTGTCGGATCTTAATTGTTCCGGAGCAAACTTACGCCTTTTAAAATCATTTGTTGGTTGGTAAACCACCGAGTCAATATTCTTCGAAAAAGGCTTTGGTAAAAGCGACAGCAAACGATTGACCTCGCTTTTTGTAATCGGCCCCTGATCAAATTGCTCGACTTGCCATGCCATACTATTTTTTGAGGTATTTTCCGGCAGCTGCCCAAGAAGCTAAGGCTACCAAAAAGATTATGGCAGCCGCCTGTATGCCCAATAGCTGCCAAGCGTTGGCTGAGAAAAAAGAAAGCAAGCCTGAATCACCCCCGTCAAACAAGGTCTTAAGCTTTGGATCAAGCAAGGCAATGATCAGGGTTACCAAGCCGGTTGCTATGGCCAAAGAAATAATGGCCTGGAAAATCCCGCTCAAGATCAACGGCAAACGTACAAAAGCGTTGGAAGCCCCGACCAAGCGCATAATGCCCATTTCTTCACGCTGGGTGTAGATGGCAATGCGAATCGAATTGTAGACGATAATGATTGAGAAGATGGTAAAAATGGCTATCAAAATCAAGCCGAAATACCTGACTGACTGGCCAATGCTCTGCACGCGCATGATAGCGGCCGCGTTATCATCATAAGTCTTTGACTCAATGGATGATGAAAACTGCGGGTTTTGCAAAGCCTCAATCAAAAAAGGATAATCACTGGTTTGCTTGGCCTTTATGATCAGTGAAGAACCAAGCGGGTTTTGGTCCAACTCGCCAAGGGCCGCCAAGATCTTCGGGTCATTCTTATGCCTTTCCTTAAAATCAACCAAAGCCTGTTCGGCGCTCAAGAGTTCAACGTTTTGCGTTTGGGGCAAGGAGACCATGTAAGACCTGGCTGTTTCCAAGACAACCGGCGAAGTATCTGGTTTGAAGTAAACGCTGATGTCGATCTTATCCTCCAACATCTTCAAAGCCGATTGGGAAACTGCATTTACACCAAGCACGACGTTGACTGAAAGCAAAGACAGGACCAGCACCAGTACCGTCGCCAAACCGATCCACGCATTGCGCGTAAAATTCTTCCAGGCAAAGGCCAGGATGCGCACAGTGGAAGTGACAATCAGCATATTTAAGATGGTAAGAGATATTTGCCTTCGGCTTGGTCGGATATTACCCGGCCTTCAGACAAGGTTATGACGCGCTGTTTTAAGGCATTGACCACTTCGCGGTTATGCGTGACCAAAACAACAGTACTGCCAAATGAGTTGATCTTCTTGAGCACGTCAATAATTTCGCGCGTATTCATGGTGTCCAAATTGCCTGTGGGTTCATCGGCCAACAGGATCTTTGGGCGGTGGACCAAGGCGCGCGCAATCACCACCCTTTGCTGCTCCCCGCCCGAAAGTTGTTGCGGGAAACGGTACGCCTTTTGTTCTAGGCCGACGATTTTCAGTACGTGCGGCACGACTTCTTTGATGCGGCGGCGCGTTTCACCTGACACTTCCAAGGCAAAGGCTACATTTTCCCAAACAGTCTTTTTTTGCAAGAGTTTGAAATCCTGAAAAACCACACCAATTTGGCGGCGCAACAAAGGAATGTCGCGCGACTTGATGCGCGTGATGTCCCAACCCCCGATTTCCAAAGTGCCGCGTGAAGGCCGCTCTTCGGCAATCAACAGCTTGGCCAAAGTAGTCTTGCCGGCTCCGCTGGCGCCAACGATGGAGACAAACTCGCCGGGTTTGATATGCAAAGAAATATCGCGCAGGCCATGTACGTCAGGAGGATAAACTTTAGAAACGTGTTTGAGGACAATCATGCTGGTTTGGTCAAAGCGCCCATTCATCCTGGGCTTTAGGAACTATCACAGTACTCTTGGGGGCAACAGTTGCCACTACAGCCGGCGTAGTTGTTTTGTTGCCATAAGCCAAAGCATCAGGATCGTCAGACGCAAGCGGCTCAACCCTTACGTACATGACCCCGGCGCCTGTGGAGGCCAAAGCAGCAAAAGCTACCTTGTCCAAATCAATGGCCCTTTCCGGAAAAAGATCGCGCTCTGGGCCAAAGTCATTGATTTTGACGACAATTGATTTGACTGGCTCGCTCAATTTAGTCACGCGTACCAATGTGCCCTTGGGAAAATCCGGTGAAGCAGCGCATGGACAACGTTTATATGCGTACCACGAAGCATAGCCTTCTGACATGTATTTGGGGATATCGACCAACCTGACCATAGCACCCATATGGACTTGGGCCTGGGCAGAACCAACAACTGATTGTTTAGGATGGATTATTGTAGCCTTGCCTTGAAATACTTCTTCCAAAGCACACTCATGCCAGCTCAAAGCGCCGCACGCCGGATCTTTAAGCGTCAGCGTGAAATTTTTCGGGAGATCAGCCGCATTGGTTGTCCATTCGATCCTGACATCAGACCCAAAACGCTTATAACCAGAAGTTGTTGTGGCTGAAGAGACACTTTCCGTTATGACGTGCAGTACGCCGGGTTGCGGGATGTCGCTTTTATTGAACGAAATTTTGAGGTTAAAATCATCCACATCCAAAGCAAAATCCCGGCCCAAAAAACCCTGGTCCAAGAAGAATTGTTTGTAACCACTTGTTTCGGCGGCAACAGCCGGCGCTACCTTGACTCCCCATGCCAAAAACAGTAAACTGGCAGAAATCAAAATGAAATGACTAGCCTTCCGCATGCGGTAAGTATAGCAAAAAGGTCAATGTCTTGGATAGGTCACGCCAGCTTAGCTCAGCGGTAGAGCAATGCTTTCGTAAAGCAGAGGTCCCGGGTTCAAATCCCGGAGCTGGCTCCACCAAAAAACCCGACAATAAGTCGGGTTTTTTGTTATGCTTAATCTTGACAAATCTTTAAATTAGAGTATCTTGTGCCGCATTACCCCTCGTGCAACTTTCAACTGTTAGTGCCATTCAGAGGGGTGTGGCGCTGACAAAACAGAGGTTCAGATGACAGAGAAGACCAGCGACAAGTCTCCCGCAACAGTGACATTCGGCCTCACCACCAACGTCCTACGCAAAGGATGGCCAACCCACGGAAGTTTCCGACTGCAGGAAGGTGACGAGTCTGCGACGAGCAGGGACATGTTCTCGATGGATGCTTGCCGGGAACACATCAAGCTCTCCGTCGAAGACGGCTACCTGGACAGCGACCAAGCGGCCAATCTCGAGCGGGAAGTCCTCGCCGCCGGCCTGCCCATCGACAAGAACCGCTACGACAAGATTTCGGAGAAATACGGCCGCACGCCGGAGTACAGGCGCCTGATCGGGCAATTCTGCGGTGCCTTGCCGCCCGAGGAAGGCTCAGGCCCGGCGCGCTTCGAGACATGCCAACACGGGCAATACTGCAACCTGGAGTCCTGTGAGGAGCTGCCGGTTCACGCCCAGTTCTTCCCCAACGGGATTGTCACAGGCTTCTCGAACATCGTCTTCTCTCAGCAGGGCGCCGCCGCCCTGCTGAAGCAAGCCGTCGAGTACGGCCTCCTCCTCCAGGAGGAAGCCGACGAACTCAAGCCTCGGGTGATGAATTTCAGTGCCTCGCCCGGAGCAGAGCGTGCCGACAAGCTCAGCAAGCAACTGACTGGAGAGCTCTTGGCAATAGAGCTCGAAGTGGCCTTGGGCTTCCGTCAACGGGTCATCCCTCCCCACTTCTCCGCCTGTGGCCAGCACTACCACCTCCAGGTCGACGACAACGTCCTTTCAGCAACACGGCTCGAGAATGAATTCGACGCCAAGCTCGTGCTCGATGGGCTCATGCAAGCCGGACTCCTGTCCGGCGATGAGCACACCAAGCTGTTGGACGACTTGGCTGCGATGCACTTGCCCCCGGGGAACGTGGACGAATCTGTCTTCAATCCGTCGAGCGTCTCTCAGGGTCGACGCGAATTCAGCGCGATCGAAGCATTCCTTTCCCTGTTCTCCCATCGCTGAACCCCACCTCCGCCGCAAATTCTCGCGGCCAAGCCCACCCACAACGAAAGAAGAACCCGTTGTGAGGTGGGTTCTTCTGTATATAACTATTTTTTTAACTTAAAATTTCAAGTAATAGACAACGTCCGGCTTCAAGGCCCTGGCAGCCAGCTCGGTTTCCAAGGCATTTTGGTCCCCTTGTTTTTCTTTAGCCATCTCGTTGGCTAACTTTTGCTCGAGCAAAGCCGGCCTCAAGACCTCTTGGCGGAAATTTTCTTCATTCCAACCATAATTGTTCCACAAATATTGGGAGATGTCGGGCGTAGTGGACGAAGCAGCTGCTTTGACCACATCTGCAAAAATCGCCTTGACTTCGTCGTCAGTGACAGCCAGCTTCTTCTGGTCAGCAATCTCTTGGATCATCTCTTGGCGCACAAGCCTTTCAAGGATATTTTTATTCAAGGCATTTTCCGGGGGCATGGTAGCTCCAACCTCTTTGCCCGCCTCGCTATTAACAAAACGCTTGACAGCGTCCCGCGTCATTAAGAATTTTGCGTAACTCACTTGGCGTGAACCGACTTTGGCTGCCGGCAAGCCGAATAATCCTGCGACTCCCCTGACGACAGCCGAGTCATTGACCTTATAATAGACTTCATAGGTCAACAAACCACCGGCCGCTGCCAGGACTATCACTGCCCCCAAAGCAACAAACAGGATAATCAATTTATTTTTCTGTGACATAGCATTCACTCTGAATTATTAATTGTTAATTGTAAATTATTAATTTTAATTGGCACCTTGCGAAAAGTATCTCCACCAGCGTTGCGGATTTGACATCGTGTCCGAAGCAGTCGGTGCCGTCACTACATCAATGCTAAAGCTGGTCTGGGTAGCTGATATGCCCTCTAAAACGACCACCCTCTCGCCAGGCTTCTGCAACCCAAGCTTGGCCCTGGCCTGTTTTTCTATGAAAGACGTGTCCTGCATCTTATCCGCCAAAGTGCTCAGCTGCATTTTGCGCCCCTCAAGGGCTTGTGCCTTTTGTTCCAAGCTCGATATCTCACTATCAACCGTCCACCCGCGATAAGTCTCCCTGACAGTAGCAATACCCACCACGAGGAGCACAGCCAAGTTAGCCATCAAAAAGAGCGGCCATTTGGCTTTGGAAGCTAGTGAATTAGCGGAGTTCTTCAAAGACATGTTAGGACGCTGGGACGTTTAGGACGTTGGAGGACTAAAGAGGGTCTGGACTGCTTTGTCGCGAGCTTGTTTTTCCAGCATAGCTTCGACCTCAATAACCTTAGCATCATCAGCTTCTTCCAATAAGACGGCAATATGCCGGATCCGTGACCTACGATCTTTTTCAACTGGCGTTGAAGTATCCGGAGTGCGCGGCGATTCCTGCCTCACCTCATTGATTAACTCATGAACCTTCTCGGGTTTTGAAATATTGTCAGCCTCGATTACAGCCGCTGCTCCGGCTGTTTGGATCTTAACTGTGCCCATCCGAAACAGAGTCTGCCAAAAACCCTCTTTGTGCCATGAAACATCTTGGATGGAATTCAGCGTGGCTTCGCCGACGTGCCGCGAAAACAGGCCTTTCTGGTCAACATCAACCACCCGGGAATTGGTAATTATCAGAACATCAGCATCCCAAATAAAAAGCGTCCTAAAGGCCAGGACAATGCCGACGACAATCAAAATCCCAAAAACCAAGACTCCAAATATGCCTAAGCTGAAAAGCGGGAAAAGGAAAAAGAAAGGCACCACAATAAACAGCATGGCCAACAATAAAGGACCTACTAAAGTCATTATGTGCCGCCGTATCATGGCGCGGATCGCCTCTTCATCTTTGAGTTGCAAGACTGATTCAAGTCGAAACATACACCACAGTTTAAGCCCTTTGTGTTCGTTCGGCAATGGTCTGCCTGATGGCCTGCCTGGCAGCTTCGCGCTCGTCCCAGGGCAGCTTCTTGCCATTGGCCACGCAAATGCGCTGCTCACTGCCTTTGCCGGTCAAGATCACCAAGTCGCCTGCCTGGGCCAAGTCCATGGCTTTTTGGATGGCTTGCCTGCGATCCAAAATCAAAAACAAATCTTGGTTATCTTTCTTTTCATGTCCGGTTCCCGAGATTCGAGATTCGAGATTCGAGATTCGAACCGGATGCCTGGCGCCTTCAGCCACTTGCTCGATAATCTGCATCGGATCATCATCGTACGGATCTTCGTTGGTCACGATGACTATCTGAGCATTTTGGGCGGCCATGCTGCCCAATATCGGACGCCGGGCAACATCTCGCCCGCCACCGCATGAACCCAAGACATGGATAATGCGCTTTGGTTGGAGAACTTTGACTGTCTCATACAGCTTACTCAACGATGCCGGCTCAGGTGCATAATCCACAATCACTTGCCAAGGCTGGCCTTCTTCAATGCGTTCAAAACGGCCTGGCATATTTTTGATCTCACCCAGTTTTGCTATGGCCTGGCGCAAATCAACCCTGAGTATTTTAGCCACTGCCAAAGCAGGCAAAGCGTTATAAATGTTAACACGACCCATGAGATGGAGCTTGACGTCTATCCCGTCGACCTTGAACTCCACTCCGCTGGCTGATTCTTGGATATGCTCAGCTTTGACTTCGCTGCCTTGCCCCAAACCATACCAAATGACTTCTTGCATGCCGGGCACAGCAAAATCTGCCGCATGTTCATCATCGCGGTTCAAGATAGCTGCATGCGGAACCCTTTGCCAATCAATGACTTTGAGCGGCAACTCGACGATATGCTTGAATAATTTAATTTTGGCTTGCTTATAATTTTCAAAACCTCCGTGGGCTTCGATGTGCTCAGGCGTTAAATTTGTAAACACGCCAATATCATAAGCCACTTGCTCGTGGCGATGTTGCACGATGCCTTGCGATGAAGTTTCAATGACAGCGTATTTGCATCCTGCATCAACCATTTGTTTTAAAAGTTTTTGTAAGCCAAAGCGGCCGAGCATGGTCATTTTGGTCTCGTTTAGCCACTCGCGATCAGCCACTTTAAACAAAGCTGAACTGGCGCAGCCGGTTTTACCCCCCTCAGCCTCCAGGGCCTTGGCTATTAAATAGGCTGTTGTTGTCTTGCCATTTGTGCCCGTTACACCGATGACTATCAGCTTTTCTGAAGGATGGCCATACCAAAAAGCTGATATTTTAGCCAAAATCTTATGGTAGATATCCAACCAAGCGTTAGGAATTAGCTTTTTTATCTGATGTATCATAAGTTTGAAAATTGTAGCAGAGGTCTTGACTAAACGCGAGTTCTCTGCTAAGTTGACACATCCCAGGCTTTTGCCTAAGCCGGGCCAAACTCAGTTTACCAAGGTCTTTCAAGGAGGCGTACCGTGAGAAATTTCGTCGCAACATTCGTCGTGTTCGTTTCGCTGATCGCGGTCAGCTGCATCGACAGGCAGCGCAACCCCGGAGTCGAGACTCAGGTCGCCGGTTCACAACAGGCCACCCCGTCTCTCCCGGCCGCGTGCCAAGGCCAGCAGCCCGCACGCGAGAACCTGATGAACGGTGGTTCGCAGCTCTTGGCAGTCAAGTGCAGCTGTGCCCAGAACAACCGCCAGTACATCTGGTACAACGCCGTGCTCTCGGGTTCAGACCCGGGCGACTACTGCCATCCCAACTTCCCGGTCTTCGAGGAGCCGATTGGCCAGGAGCCCGGCAACGTCGCATTGCCGCCGCCTGTCGCGCCCAGCGCGCCAGCTCCGGTCGCTTCGCTGCCTCCCCTGCCCCTGCCCTCGGCCAGCGCTGTGCCCCCGGTTCCGCCGACTGCCAAGTCAGCGCCCGTGCCGGTCCAGCAAGCCATCTTTGCCAAGGACGTGCGCTACGAGTGCCGCAACGGCGTTGCCCAGCGTGACTACTTCATGGTCATCGAGCACCAGGGCCATCGCACCGAGCAAGCCATCCAGCAGCAATGCGTGGGCGCAGGCATCGAGTGCCTGACCGAGGAAGCGGACCAGAAGAACCCTGAGAAGCCGCCGTGCGTCTGCGCCGAAGGCCAGCACACCAAGAAGATCAGCGCCCGCTGGAACACCTGGGCTTGCGAGGCTGACAAGGCCAGCCGGTCCCAGTCCAAATAATCGCCCTCTTCCGAGCGGCGACCAGTCTCCTGCCAGACCCACACGGGTCTGCTTTCTTTTTATAACCCGTAAGTGAGTAACGACAGCACTGCAAAGCCCAAAGACGTGACTAAGACACTGATGCCTATCGTATCCAAATAATCAGCTAACCCGAACTTAGCAAGAAACAAAAAAGCCAAGCCAACAACCTGCAGGAACATTTTTATCTTGCCGGACCAATTGGCGCTTATATATTCTCCACGCCTCTTGCGCAAGTAAGCGCCCAGGACAATCAGCACTTCCAAAAAGACTAAAACAAAAGCCAGTAAAAAACTCACTTGCGCCAAAAAAAGGACAGCCACTGAACCGATCAGCAGCTTGTCGGCCGCCGGGTCAGCGATTGTCCCCCAAAGCGTGATTTGTTTGCGTACCCTGGCCAGGGTGCCATCCAGTAAATCCGTAAAGCCGGCAAATAAAAACAATGGGATTAATACGCTCCAATTTTCAGTCCAAGTCAGGTAAGCTACAGGGGGTATGAGAAAAAACCTCAAGACTGTAATATGGTTAGGTTTAATCCAAGCCGGTATGATTGGCAGCAGAATCTTGGCTAAGACACGATCATGACGACAAAGAACAACTGTCTCATTAGTCATCAATGTCTTGCTGGTAAGCGTAATCATACATCTACAAGTATTCATGCTAACATATTTCTGGATAAATTGCTCATAGACCAATCGTATGAATGAAAGGACATTAGACGCTTTGGCAGGTATTGTTTTCGTAATAATCATATTGGGGCTGCAATACTTAAAGCTAGACATAGGTTATGCCAAGCCGTTTTTTTGGACTTTTGCCATCCTTTTCCATGCTTATGTTTTCGGGAAAAATGTCTTGCCAGAACGCCACTGGGCAACTTCGTCAGCTTTTGGCTTGTTAATGTTAGTGGCTACGCAAAGCGTAATCCAAACCGTTTGGTTCTATGCCGATGGCCCCTTAAGCGGACTTTCTGATGCTTGGTCATTGGCCATTACCATGACCATCTCACACTTGGTTGGCTTGGGTTATGAAAGGCAGTTGACCGATGGCCCAATCCAAGATGGCGAAATATTAAAATGGACGCGCAAGAGAGAACTTATGGCAATGGCAATGCTTTGCGCTGGAATCTTGACCCTAGCTTTTGTTTTGCAAAGCGCTTGGTCAGCCCAAACCCTGCTAAGCATCCGCACGCCCTGGCCTTTGTTGCCATCCGGTACCTTGGCTGCCATTGGCTTGCTTTGGGCACTGGCTATTTTTGCTGCCATCTTTATCCAATCTTCCGGCTTAACTGCTTTCCAAAGCGGCCTAGCGCTGGTCGGCACGCTCAGCCTGGCACCGATTATCTATCGCCTGGGATATGGCTTTGATGGTTTCCTGCATTTGGCCGGTGAGCAAGTCATGCTTAAGACAGGTACCTTAAACCCAAAACCTTTTTACTATATTGGCCAATACGTTTTCACAACCTGGCTGGCCCGCATGACAGAATTGCCTTTGGCAGATATTGACCGCTGGCTCGTACCGATCCTGGCCTCCATAATCCTGCCGGCCTGCGTCTTCTTGGCCTTTAGGCGCGAAAATTGGTTTGGCACGGCTGCTGCCGCTTTGGCCCTATTCCCATTGGGTATGTTTGTGGCTACCACGCCCCAAGGCCTGGCCACTGTCATTGGAATTTCGGCGGTTGTCCTGGCTCTGGGCGCGCGCCAAAAAACTTTGCAGTTCAGTGCGCCTTTGTGGCTGGCTGCCTGGAGCGTGGCCATCCATCCTTTGGCCGGCGTGCCTTTGAGCATTTTGGTTTTAGCTCTGTTGATCTTGGGTGACCGCAAGAGATGGATTAAGCACGCGTCTTGGGTTGTGGCGATTTTTTCCGGCCTGGCCATCCCGATTATTTTTTACGTTGCCAGCCAATACCATTCTTCATTGGCCATTGATTGGAACTTGGCAAATGTCACTCAATTTTCTGCTTGGATAGATAACCTGGCAAAACTCGTGCCATGGCTGGGCAATAAATATGTCTTGTGGCCGGCCTGGTCATCTTTAATCGGCATTGCTTTGCCGGCTTTGGGTTTGCTGACCTGCGTAACAAGCATCGTCATACTAAAAGACAATGATCGCTTGGCCATCATCATCCTGCTGATTGGCGCTGTCTCGCTTTGGCTGGCATCAGGGCTTTTGGAAAATGCCAGCGACTTCACCATGCTGATCCAATACGAAAAAGGAGATTATGCCCAACGCCTTTGGCAGATTGCCGTCCTAGTCCTCTTGGTCGGCGGTTTACCGGCCATGGGTTGGCTATTCAAAAAAATAAAAACTGCCATGCCTTTGGCTTCGGCTGTAGCCATCATCCTTTTCTGCTCAATCGGAGCAGCTAATGCTTACAATGCTTTGCCGCGCCATGATGCTGTCCAGCCTAGCCGCGGTTGGAGCACCAGCGGCGATGATGTTGCTGCTGTGCGCTGGATTGACCGTTATGCCAAAGGCAAAGTTTACACCGTACTGGCTGACCAAAGCGTTTCAGCCGCGGCAGTCAAAGAATTTGGCTTTAAGCGCTACGCCGGCGACGTCTTCTTCTACCCAATCCCCACCGGCGGACCGCTTTACACCACTTACCTCAAGATGACCTACGAAGATCCTTCGTGGGACACTGTGCGTGATGCTGCCAAACTCGGAAAGTCTGACTTGGTTTTCGTTGTCATTAATGATTACTGGTGGAAAGCCACGGAACTTAACCAACGCATAACAGACATTGCCCAGGCTTCCTGGTCAATCGACAATGGCAAAGTAAATATCTACGTGTTTGATCTGACCAAGCCAGAACCGAAAGTGGTTGAGACAACTCCTTAGCTTCCGTCATTCCGAGCGAAGGCGAGGAATCTGCGAAGCTTATCCTCTTGACCAATCAACCTATCCATGTCACGTAGTATTTAATGCGTGACAGATCTTATTACGTTTACATACTCTCTAGCCGATTCGATACTGTCTTATACGTCGGCGTAACCAATAACCTAATACGCCGGGTAATAGAGCACCGAACGGGTAAATACTCAGATTCTTTTTCAAATCGTTACCGAGTATACAAATTAGTCTACTTCGAAGTCACAAACGATCCCTATGTGGCGATTTCCAGAGAAAAGGAAGTTAAGGGATGGACCCGGGACCGCAAAAATAGCTTAATAAACTCAACAAATCCTGATTGGGAGGATTTGTACGAGTACCACAGTGGTACAAAAGAGACACGTCGATTACCGCAGTGGTTCGTGAGCTCCGGGGATACTACGCCCAAGTCTGTAAGCTCCGCTGATTCTTCACCTCAGGCCAGCCAGGCTGGCCTACGTTCAGAATGACGGAAAGGAAGTAAATTAGTTACTCACCTTGCTCAATATCATCTAAAGGATTCTCATTTGGATAGCAACACAAGACAGTATCTGGATATTCAATCCCGCAAAAATAATCACAAATTGAAATATTTTTAATTGCACATTTGTGGCTGCTTGTGCCATCCGCTTCATTCCATGGGCATTTCATTTGTTTCCATGAAGTCTGATCCTCCGAAGTGAGGTCTATATCCATATTCGCACCGTCCAGCTTCTTGATAATTTTGTCGTTATCCATATTTAATTAAGAAATAGACTCTTTAATAAGTTCTGCGATTGCCTGATCATCAAATTTCATTTGATCAACTAATACTTTAGCTTTTGCAGACAGCCTTTTATACATAAATTTAATTTTTTCTTTTGCTCTTTCTCTGCCGTTTCTATTCAAATACGATGGAATATTATAATCAAAATAAGCAAGACTGTCTGCATCCATTAAAATATTCGATTCTTCATCTCCGCCAAACTCGTGATTTTCAACGAGATGTTTGACCTTATCTATAATATTTTTCGGATACTCGTGTCTTTCCAAAATATCGCCGATGAATCGAGCCGACCTGATCGAATGTTCTTTTTTAAATTCATCAATTTTTGAAAAATCTTGCAAATCTTTTTCAGTAATTTTAGTAATCGCCCTATCGATATCATGAGATATGGCCGCAATCTTGAGCGCTTCATCCGCATCAGGTTTGAGATTAAGCACCCACTTCAACACAAGTTCCGAATGTTTTAATTCAAAATCAAGAGGCGAATTTGGCAGAATGCCCTCTACTTCTTTCTTAATCAAATCAAACTCTGTCATAATTTAACTCATCCCCTTCACCAACTCCCCCATCACAGTGTCAAAATTATGTTTTGCCAAAATCTGGTCGCGGATTTGGGTGTTGGTTGGTTCTTTGAGGGTTTGTTGGATGGCTTTGGCCAAAGCTGAAGAGTCGCCTGGCGGGACAATAGTGCCATAGCCTTGCAGCAACTCGCGCACGCCGCCGACGTCAGAAGCAACAACATTAATGCCAGCTGCTATGGCCTCCAAAAGTACTGTTGGCTGGTTTTCCATGATTATTGATGGCATGACAAACAAATTAGCCCCGGACATGGCTATCATGGCTTCTTCATGCGGCAATTGGCCGTGGACAATTATGGATGGGTCTTCCATTTTCTTGATCTTGGCGAGCAGTGGGCCGCCGCTGATTAACTCGAGACGACCTGGCCGCGGGTTAAGCGATTGCCAAGCGTCGAGTAAAACCAAGATGCCCTTATCTTCTGACAACCTGGCATTATAAACCACTTTAATTTGCTCGGTAATTTTATTTTCGCAAAACCCGCGCGGTATTTCGATTGGGTTTGGTAGGACTTGGGCAAAAGTATTGGCCAACAAACCATGCTCACGATGCGCATCAAGCAACCATTGTGATGGGCTGATAACAACATCCGGTATGCCAAAAGTCTTTGCACGGTGTTTAGACCAAAATTTTCTCCAAGCTTGCCGTAGCGAGTTATATGTCTCGCGATACATGATCTGGCCAGAAGGCTCAAACATAGATCGGAA
>JAJZQU010000026.1 GCA_021806685.1 bacterium
CAGCAAGTGAAAACTCCCGTTTTCACCCTTTTACGGTTCGACTCCCCTCCTCAAAATACCAAATACAAAATCCCGCTGATGCGGGATATTTTGTATTTGGTAGCCCCAAGGGGAGTCGAACCCCTCTTAACGGCTTGAAAAGCCGCTGTCCTAACCGATAGACGATGGGGCCAAAAGTGCGGCTATTCTAGCCAAAGATAAGTTAAAAGTCAAGACAGGGCTGGATATAAAGACACACCAAACTAGGTTGACAAAGCTGCTGTTTTTGCCTACTCTTCCGCCATCCCGCACCTTGAGGAGGCACACATGACAGACCTGGCTCAACTCATCAAACGATTCGAAAGTGACATCAAATACGATGCTACTGGCACAATGATTAAAGTATCCCGATCGGATGCGGCCAAAGAACTGCTTGAGACAGCCGATCGCAAGATGTTGGAGATCCTGGCCTGCCATTTGCGTGAGGATTCCATCTCTGGAGTAATTTACGCAGATCTTCCAATAGCCTGGGGTATACTTCTGAACGATATCGGCCACAGGCTGAACCTGACATCAATGCCTGACCGGTACAACAATCTGCCGGCCTGGATTGAGTGGGCCGAACGGAACGGTCAAACAGCTCCTTCGGAGCAAGCTTCTCCCCTCTCATGAGAGGGGACTTTTTTTATTTAACTTCCACGCCTTCCTTTTCTTCTAAAACCGATACGGGAAAAGAGGAATCTGCCCATTGGGGGTTGACAAACCAGCCTTTTTTTGTAAACCTATCAACCGAACCCTCACCCGGAGGCTCACATGGCGACAAATCTGGCACAGCTCATTGACCGATTCGAAAAGGATATCATGTACAGCTTCGATAGCACCCTCAAAAAGGTCGATGGCTCCGCAGCTGCCCAAGAACTACTCGCGGTTGCCGATCGTAGCACATTCGCAGTCATCGCCGATCACCTACGAAAAACTTCCCCATCCAATAAGGGGAACTACTCTGACCTGCCCTTGGCATGGTGCATACTCCTGCATGATATAGGTCTCGCTTTGGGACTCCAACCGCTTCCGGACAACTGGAAAGACCTGCAGGGCTGGTTTGACTGGATCACCCAGAACGTTGCGGCCACTCCCGCAAACTAGCACTTCCCTCTCGCAAGAGAGTTATTTTTTTAAATATAAAAAAACGCACCGACTACCGAAGGGCGCGATGCGCGAGAAGCTAGCAGGTGAAGTTAAAGTCAAAGAACTCAACCGGAAGGTTCGTGCGGGCGAGCGCTTGCATGATCAAGAAACGCTCTGCGACGGGAATCTCCAAGCCACTCATCACGAACCCGATGTGGTCCGGTTGGCTAATTACCGGACGCAACAGCTCAGTGCTGATGATCCCAGGCGCCCTGTCGTAGCAAGGCTTGCCGTCGCGTATGTAACAACAGACAACCCCGCAAAGGTCTTTGCCTTGCCAGGTTTTCTTCATGACAGAACCCAGGGGCCGACCCTGGGCAGGAACTTGGTTCAGCTTGCCCCAGCAGCAATGGGCAAGGAACGCAGCAAAACCTTGGCACGCTCCTGAAGTGGGGAGCATGAAAAGGAATTCCTTGATGGCCAAATTCATCCCAATCGGATTGCCCTTTTCCATGTTAACGATCATGACTGACCTCCTTTGGTGCCGAAAGCTAACCACATGTCAGCTTCTCAGTCAACCCTAAACCTTGCCTCTAATGGCCGCTATTCGTATACTCAAATAACTATGCCTCCCAAAATTCGCGTGGCCATAATCTGCGGCGGCGTTTCCAATGAACGCGAGGTTTCCATCAAATCAGGCCAACAGGTTTTGCTGAATTTGGATCGCGAAAAATACGACCCGCAGATGGTTGAGATAGCTGCCAATGGCCAGTGGTTGCTCCGCAGTTCTGATCCCACAAAAGAATTGCCAGAAATCAATGAAAACCAATTAGTTGTCCGTTCGCCTTTCGAAGCTGCCAACACTCAAGATAAGCCTTTTGACGTAGCCTTCCTGGCTTTGCATGGCAAGTTTGGCGAAGACGGAAGAATCCAAGCTCTGCTTGAACTGGTTAATATCCCCTACACAGGCTCAGGCGTCTTGGCGAGCGCGCTTTGTATGGACAAAGCTAAGACCCATAATTATCTAGCCAGCTTTGGAGTTCTCTCCCCCAACTTTTTGGTCATTCGTGAAACTGACAATGACCTGAATAATATCCAACAAAAAATTGATGAGCTTATCCAGTATCCTTGTGTTGTCAAACCCAATGAATCCGGCTCAAGCGTGGGCATCACCATCGTCAAAACCAAAGACGAGTTACCGTCGGCTTTAGCTAAAGCTTTTAAGGAAGATAGAACCGTTCTGATACAACAACTTATTAAAGGCCGCGAAATCACTTGCGGAGTCTTGGGCAACTCAGGCCAAGGCGAATGCCAAGCCTTGCTGCCAATAGAGGTTATCGCGGATGGCGAATTCTTTGATTACAATGCTAAATATTCTTCACTTAAAACCCAAGAAATCTGCCCTGCTTTGCTTGAGCCTGCTATGACCAAGCAAGTGCAGGATCTATCCGTCAAAATCCACGCCCTATTGGGCTGTGATGGTCTTAGCCGTTCTGATTTTATCCTGCGCAATGATGACTTATATTTCTTGGAGACTAATACTATCCCTGGGTTGACCGAACAGAGCTTATGCCCCAAAGAAGCTGCAGCTACAGGCATGAGTTACATGGAATTTTTGGATAAGCTGATCGACCTAGCACTTAAAAAGGCGTGACAACATCAACCCCTTCAGTCTTTCTAAACCCAATCCGGTCCGGGGCATAATCGCCGCCCAGTTTTATCATATTGGCAAAGACGATGGACTCATCGCCATAGCGGTCGCGAATGGAATCAACAGCATAAGACGTCGATCGTTTCCTTTCTCCTGCATCAGTGGGAGAAAGGTGGCGAGGCAAAGCCGAGACAGATAGAGGGAGAGCGGTCTGTCCACTCGGTGGCACGAGATCGATCAAGGTTACAGCCAGAAAGGAAACCTGGCGTTTGCCATCCCAAACACTTTTCAAAAGCTCAGTTGCCCCATGAGTCAAAGAAAAAATATCATTAACCGGCTCGCCAAAAACCATGGAACACGAGCTGCCATTTTCAAAAGGATGATAAAAAGACGGATTTTGCGTCTGGCCCCTAAATCCGACCTGGATACTCATGCTCCGCGCGAAAAGTCCAAATGACCTTAAACGGCGGCCTGCACGTTCGGTCAAGCGGACTGCGATAGGCAAAATCAAACCCTGCTCATTAGCCCGGCGCGGCACACAGAAGGAATGTCCGACTGACTTTGGCAGGCGCTCGCCTGCCACTTCCAGCCGATCAACATCTCGGCCATGGAGGCGCTCATGCCAAGTCCAGCCCGCCTTACCCAAGGCGCGCATCAGGTTAGCCACCGGATAGTGCTTCAAGTCTAAAAGAGTATAAATACCAAGACGGTTGAGACGTCGCCTGATATGCCGGCCAATCCCGCAGGCATCTTCGAGTTCTAAAGTCGATAAAGTCTTATCCAAATTTTCCGGCGTAATAATCACCAGGCCATTGGGCTTTTCAAGATCAGAAGCTAGCTTGGCCAAGAACTTTGAGGGCGCAATGCCAATTGAGCATTTGAGCCAATCTCCTATTTCGCGCTGGATCTGCATGCGCATCTTGCACAAAGCCCAAGCGACTTCGGCTTCATCCCGATACCAGCCATCCAAATCCAAAAAAGCTTCATCAATCGAATAATGTTCAATCTTATCTGAGATTTGATGCAAGAGGCTGAAAACTCGTGAGGTCACGGCCCGGTATTTGGGCGGATCATTTTGGACAAAGACCATGTCAGGGCAAACTTGCCGGCATTCATCGACCGACATGCCGACTTTAGCGCCGCGTTTTTTGGCTTCGATGGAGGCCGCAATAACGCAGCCATGTTTGTGCAGGTAAGCGCAGACTCCCAAAGGCCGCCCGCGCCAGTGCGGGTTGGCCTGTTGCTCGACACTCGCGAAATACGAGTTCATGTCTATGTGGGCGATCATATTTTCTTAACTATGCAAAATGCCTTACCGCGAGTAAAATCGTCTCATAATATGCAAGAGCTCAAACAACCTCTACAAGAACGAGAACCCGTTGAGATCCAAAATCTCGGCGATTTCGACCTGCAATATTTTCAAGAGTTAGTGGGAAAGAATGGCTGGCTGGCTATCGGCCAGGAAAACTGCGAGGATCAGCGTTACTTTACTGTCTATGGAAGTAATGGCGAAAAATTAGGCATAGTCGGGGTCTATAATACGGCGGATGAAAAAAACGTAACCCATACGGTCGTTGACCCAAAATATAGGGGCCAAGGCCTGGCCGCCAAATTCAAGCAACACCTGATGGATGAACTGAACCTGCCTTTTGTCACCATGACTATTGACCTTGAAAATACCTCTTCTATCCAAGCGACGGAAAAACTGCCCGGCGTCAAAAAGGTAAGCGATAAACAATACGAGCAAGATTTTCATAAAGTAAAATATATCTATGAAAGAAAACGAGATTGATGCAACCAAACATTTTAAGCGTGATTTTATTTTTTGGACCCCCAGGATCTTGAGTATCCTATTCATCCTGTTCCTAGCGATGTTTTCTTTGGATATTTTCGAAGGAAACTATGGGTTTTGGGGCACAATTCTAGGATTATTCATGCACAACATCCCCTCTTTAATCCTGCTGCTTGTTTTGGTTATCGCCTGGAAACGCGAATTGGTGGGCGCTATTGTTTTTTTCCTGGCTGGCCTGGCCTACACAGCCCTAATTGGCTACCGGGCCATCTCCGGCGGACATTTTGAACCATACATGATCACCTGGCCTTTCACCATCTCCGGCCCAGCTTTTGTCATAGGCGGCTTGTTCTTAATCGGGTGGTTAAGGAAGAGAAAAACTTAAAGACTCGCCGTTTCTTCTAATGTCCACTTAAGCGTCTCCGTAGAAAAGCGGAGACGGAAGGCGTTGGCATCGTCCGAGACGGAAAAGATGTAATGTTTTTCCCGTCCCTGCCGCTCGGCGTGCACTAAGTTCACACGCTTAACGCGATAATGCCGCCCACCCCATTTAAAGAACATGGGTTCTATTTCATGACCCCTAAAAGCCACCAAAACTTCGACGGGTTCGTTTATTGCTTGGTAAGCCATATAGAATCGAGCTCAGCTCGATAGAACAAAAATAGAACAGTTACTTTCATCTGTCAAATGGATCATTTGTTTACAGTCCCTTCTAATAAATATATGATATCCACATCCAAATTAAGACTAAGAATATGGCTTTATCCAAAAAAGAAGAAAGAATCTTGAGGTCAATTGTCGTGGCTTCTGAAAACGATCCCAAAAAGCCTGAATTTCCAGCCGACAGCCCTAAATTTCCCGCCACACCGACATATAGGATTAAATTTCCCGGTTTTTCAAATGTTTGGCTTAAAGACGAAAGCTATAATCCGACAGGAACCCACAAAGATCGCATGGCCTGGGAAATCATAGTCACGTACCGTGATTTTTTATTAGCCAAACAAAGAGGACAAGTCAAAGGCATTCTTCCGGCCATGTCCATCATCTCGTCCGGCTCATCCGCTGTCGCCATCCAGACGCAATTGAGGAGATACGGATTGCCCAATCTGCGCGTATTGGTCGATGCGGACATTAATCCGGAGATCTTACAGTCCATGAAAAAAATCGGGTGCGAGATTTTCGAAACCGACCTTGGCAAAAAACCTTTCCACTGGAAAGAAATACTTTCTCTGACCCACAATCCGGACGGTTTTGACATAACATCCAGTGAGGCGCTAGATCCCACCACCCGATTCTATGACTGGTTGAGCTATGAGGTGATTAATTCTTCGCCAGATTACTGCTTTATTCCTTTTGGGACGGGAAATTTATTTGAGAATATCCTGAATATCAATAAAAAAGAGGTCTCGACGCATCAACACGACCCCAGATTCAGGGGAAGTGTGGAGGCATTGAGAAATTGTAATTTTTTTGGCGCCACAACCAATAGTCCCAGATCCAAAGCTGATAAATTATATTCACCGCATTTGCCTTTTGTTCATTATGATGAACAATGGATAAGATTATACCGATACGCGGGTTTTTGCGGTCCAAAATCCAACGTCTACCTGATTAAAGAACAACATTTGGATAAGGCCGTAAAAATCGCGGAAGCTCAAAAAATAAATTGCGAACCTTCCGGCATTGCCGGACTAGCCCTGCTCCTTCAAATGGGAAACGAAATTACCAAAAACAAAAAAATACTCATCGTGAACACCGGTAAAGTCAAATATCCCTAACCCCAGACTGATAGTTATTAATATGCAGAGAGACACACATCTTTTTTTGGACCGTTTGGGATCCATAGAAAAAGCGACCTGGTATAGGCAAAGATTCGATGCGTGTCCCCACTTCATGTTCTTCCTGGGAGATTCCCATATCTCCAACATCCAGCACACGAAGTATCCTTATGGTCAAAGGATCGCTTATGCCGGCTTCTCCAAGAATAGAGCCGATTGGTACCACAGTCTGGAAGAATTAGAATACACCACTTCTAAGATAATTGAGGCTTCCAAAAAAAATCTACATATCAGCCATAAAATGGTACGCGATTTCCTTCCTTGGCAGAAAAAATTCTACGCCACTTGCCGGAAGTTAGATAAAATCAATCTATCTAAACTTACAAATAAACAGCTCCTTAAAGCTTATAATGATTTGGCCGGTATTTACACCAATAAGCTTAACAGCTCTCCATTGATCGATGGTTTCGCTTTAAGCACCGATAAAATAATCGCTTTAAAAATTAGGGAAGTTTTGGAAAATAAAGGTCTAACTGATCATTTCATAGAATATTTCGCGATTTTAACAGCGCCCACCTTCCTTTCCTTCCTCCAACAGGAAGAAATTGCATTGCTCAAATTGGCTTCCAAAGCAAAAACCAATCCTCGCCAAGAGGCGGCCTTGCTTGAACGACATCAGAAGGATTGGTTCTGGATTAGAAACAATTACGTCAAAGACCATATCGTAGAACTGGCTGATTTCAAAATGCGGCTCGAGGAAAATAAAAGTTTAAATATTGCCAAAAAGATTAGGGAGATAAAATTTTTTGCCATTAAGCACAAAAAAGATAAGCGAGCGCTCATAACCAAACTTGAACTATCAAAAGAGTTAAAGACGCTCCTAGAAATAACCGATGATTTCAATGCCTGGCAGGACGAACGCAAGAAGGGCACTTTTTGGGCTACCCATTATTTCAGCCTCCTGCTCGCGGAATTTTCAAAACGCACTCAATACAGCCTGGATCAATTAAAATACGCTTTTCCACCGGAAATAGGCGATGTCTTGGACGGTAAAATTTCAGCCCATGAATTAGACGAGAGAACGAAATACTGCATGATCCTCTGGACATTGGATCATTACGATGTGACCACGGATCTCGCTCTGATAGAAAAACTTGATCGTATAGGCACTGGCGAAGCCACCCAAACCCACGAGCTCAAAGGATTTACGGCTTCTAGAGGCAAGGCGGTTGGCACGGTCAAAATAATTGAAAGCGTGGAGGAAACGCATAAGGTAAATCCGGGGGACATTCTCGTGGCAGTTATGACAAGGCCGGATTACGTGCCGGCCATGCAAAAAGCCAGTGCCTTTGTCACTGATGAAGGCGGGGTCACTTGCCATGCCGCCATCATAGCCCGCGAGATGAACAAACCTTGCGTCATTGGCACTAAAATCGCGACCAAAGTCTTAAAGGATGGAATGGAAATCGAAGTGGATGCGACCAAAGGAGTTGTCAGAATTTTGAAATAAAAAACAATCAATAGAAGCTGACTAAGCCTTGACAAACAAGGCTTTTTCAGTCTAACTACAAACACAAACGTTCGTTCCCAACCTGTGAGGGTAACCATGAGAGATCTCTTGCGAAAACTGCGAGGATGGCCGTACTTCCTGATCTTCACCACCCTCCTGCTGTTAGCCCTGGGTGATGTGAGCTTTTGCGGGCCGAGGTCAGACACTATGACGATGCAGCCCGAGCCGCTCTTCCAATATCAGTCCCGACGATGGGTGGATGAGACCAAGGTCCCCCAACCTCCCCCGCCCTTGGCAACAGAACGCTTTGGCAAGATCGCCAGGGAGAGCAAGAAGCAGCCCATCACGCAGCCGAGCGACATTGTCTCGCCTGAGGTGCCGAAGAAGCTGTCCAAGGCGCGCAACCTGATCAAAACCTGCGGAGCGATCCGCGGGGCGTGGAAGTGGGAAGAGGTCAAAAAAGTCGTCGAGGCTTTTGGCAAAACTTTGCCCATCTTCTACATGAAGCGGGAGACTTACTGGGATAATGGAGGCAACTTCGGCATGGCTTACCGAGAACAAGAGGAGCGCATCTTGGTTCCGGCCGATGTCGCCGAAATGTCTGACGAAGAAGTGGCTGGCGGCCTGGTGCATGAGGCGACGCACGCTGTCATGTTCCGCGAATCGCTCAAGGCCAGCGGCTTCAAGAGCGAGGAACTGAAAAATATCCATAGCCAATGCTGGGACGTCAACTACGAACACGCCTTTGCTACCGAAACCTTGGCGCATTACAACCAGGCTCGCTGGCTGCTGCAATGCGCACCCAGGCTTGACGCCGGTCCCAACATCAATTACCCCACTCCAACCGAATGGGTATATGCCGTCACGAATGACTACGAGGCGCAGGGCCGCATCTCTCAATACCTCGAGAAGTATGTTGATCGCGCCTTGGAATATCACAAACCCAAGGAAAACGAGCTTTGCGGGCCGCTGGTTATGATCCGCGGCGACAAAGCTGGCCAGTACTTTTTCTCGGCTGACCTTTACCTCGAACTTATCGGGCCCCTAATCGGAGCCCGCGAAAGAAATCACTCGCACCTCTAAAGGTGCTCTTTTTTTTAATGCCGTTCTCCGGGCGTGTACAAACAAGCTTGCGGCACTTGGTGGCAAGCGCGGCAACGCGCCTCATACATTTCATCTCCACCGACGACAATGCGCGGTGATTCATAGGGCGCGGGTTGGCCGGCAATTAATCTTTGGGTCCTGATGGCCGGTTCGCCGCAACGCACGCAAACAGCAGTTAATTTTGTGACTGAATCAGCTTCGGCCATGAGCTGGGGCACTATCCCAAAAGGTTCGCCGCGAAAATCAGTATCCAGCCCAGCGACTAAGACGCGCACTCCCTTATCAAGCAACTTTTGGATGACAACCAACACGCCTTCAGATAAGAACTGCGCTTCGTCGAGCGCCACGACTTTATGCTCCGGCTGCAAATGAACGAAGACCTCTTGCGGATCATCAATGGGAATGGCATCAAATAAGCGCCCGTCACGCGACGAGATGGCTAATTTTTCGCCGCGGATATCCAGGCCTGGCTTAAAAACCACGACCAATTGCTTGGCAATGGTCGCGCGCTTCAACCGGCGGATCAACTCCTCACTTTTGCCGGATGACATGCATCCCACGATGACTTCGAGCGTGCCTTTGGACATATTCCACAATTTTATACTACGGATGCAGACAACAGACAAAATTCCTGACAGTATGACGGTTGACAAAAGGCCTGACTTTGTGTATGTTGGCCTAAATAAACAGCCCTTTCACAGGAGGCAGCCATGCAACTACGTCCTGTCTTCCAGGACTGGGAGACGCTTGAGTTTCCCAAGCTCATCAAGTCCATAGGCTATATCGACTCCCCGTTCCCCGATTGCCCAGCATGCCAAGCCAAACGACCGCATGCTGCCGGGTTGCGCTTGTGGCCGACACTTAATGTGCTTCAATCCTTAGTCTTTGCTGTCGTGCTCTTCCGGATCGTCAGCCAAAGCTTGACGCTTCCACCCATTTGCCTGGCCGCCGCGGTAGCCGTCTGTGGTTTCCTCGTTTTCCTCTTCCATCAAGGACTCAAGATGCGGTTGGAGAGGGCACAGCGCCTTCGGATGCACATGGCCCTTGATGCGCCCAAACGGACACCCGAGCGTCTGGCCCGCGTGACTTGCCTGATGGCAGAGGACGCAATCGCCGCGCTCACGGACGAACATAATGTCCTGCTCAGCGCCATGATGAGCATGGATCATCTTCTGCAGCGGGCCCAACAGTACCAATACGACTTGCGGGTCAGGTTGGAAGATAGAACAAGCGACCATCTGACCGATGTACTGGCTGCCACGGCCAGACTGTACGGCTACAGGCAGGATCTCACGGTCTACCATACGAACCTCATCCGCTATCTCAAGGATCGCTACCTGAAAGCCACCGGTGCCTACGTCATATGTTTGAGGATGGGCATGGACCAGAAAGCGAAACTCATTGCCGAACACATGGAGGCTTGCGAGTTCGGTTCATACTTCTTTGATGAGATGAAGTCAGTCCTACTGGGCATCAAAATCGCTGCGCTCCGCCATGATCCGGTGCCGGCCCTGAAGACGTGCTTCAAGCCGACCGTGCCTGACTTCACAGCCGCGGAACAGGCTCTGCGGGATTACCTCGCAGCGCTCCCCAGGCTACCCAATCCAGACCTTCCCCACTCCGCCGACTAGCGGGGTCGTTTTTTTAACTTTTTAGTTATTGGCATTTGATTTTTAAATTTTGTTTGCTTCTTGTATCTTGGTGTTTGATGTTTTCCATTGTATAATGTTCCCATGTTACGTTGGTTACGCGCGCTTGTTACGGGCGACATGTTTTACCTCACGGCTTTTGGTCTGCTGACCCCGATTTTTGCTTTGTTTCTGACTGAGCGCATCCCTGGCGCCAACTTACTGACAGTCGGCATCTCTGTAGCAATCTACTTGGTGGTGGTAGGCATCTTAAGGCCGTTCTCCCAGCTCTATTCCAAAAACGATGCTTCAGGTTGGCGCACGCAAAACCTGCTTTGGTTTGGTTCTGCTTTTGTAGTGCTGACGCCTTTCCTGTATTTGCTTTCGCGCGACATGATAGATGTCTATGTCATCCAATTGCTTTACGGCATTGGCATTGCTTTTTGCGAACCAGCTTGGTCCCGGCTCATAGACAAGACCTGTGCCATCCGACCGGAAGACAGCATCGAACGCTATAATGCCCTGAGCACGCTCTTGGCAGCTGGGCTGGCCCTGATTGGCGGTTTCATCGCCGACCAACAAGGCGTTGCCTCGCTTTTGATTTATCTTGATGTAACGACATTGGCTGCAGCCTTATTATTGGTTGGACTTTACTGGCGCTTTGGCATCAGCCAAAGGCACACCTTTAATGCCAAAGAGGCTCAAGCCCAAATATGATGCCCACTCGTTTTAGGATCTTGATGGTCTCAGACATCCTGATTGCAGGCTCGTATGGTTTGATTATGCCCATCTTGCCGCTTTTCATGGTTGAAAGGGTAAGCGGCACAAATTTGCAGACAGTAGCTGTAGCGCAGGCTATTTATTTGCTTTCACAAGCCGGTTTTAGTTGGGTTTTTGGCTCTTACCAACAACATAAACAGTTGGCCAAGCGATCGCATGGCGGGCTGGTTGTAGGCTCAATCATCGTGACGTTGGTACCAATAATCTACTTATTTTCACGCGACATTTCCCAAATCTTTTTGGCCCAATTGCTGCTTGGCCTGGGCTTTGGCCTGATTTATCCGGCTTGGACTTGGATGGCTAAAGAAGAAATCCAAGAACAACATCTGAAAAGCGTCAAAAAAATCTACGACGTAGTTTTATCCTTAGCCCTGGCTTTTATGGCCGTAGCCGGCGGTTTTGTAGCTTATCGTTATGGTTTTCACCAGCTCTTGATGCTCATGTCTGCCCTTGGTTTATGCGGTACTGTCTTGGCTATCTCGCTTTGGTACGACCACATTAAAAGTTGATGTTATTTCTGATTTTTCTTTCGCCATTCGGCGATTTTTTTATGGTCGCCGGACAATAGGACGGCCGGCACTTTCCATTTTCCAAAAACTTCCGGCCTCGTGTACTGCGGATATTCTTTAGTAACTCCATCGCTCCATGATTCTTCATCCAGCGAGGCTTTTTGTCCCAAAACGCCCGGGCGTAAACGCGCCACGGCATCTGTGACGACCAAGGCCGCGAGCTCGCCACCTGTCATCACGTACGGACCGATGCTCAACTCTTCGTCCGCGAGTTTAGTTGCCACTCTCTCGTCCACTCCTTCATAACGTCCGCAAAGAAAAACCAGACGATCATACTTAGCAAGACGTTGCGCATCTTTTTGAGTGAATAGTTTACCTTTAGCAGAAGTTAAGATGACTCTGGTCTTAGCTCCACTGACCTTAAGCTGCTTAAGAGCTTTGTAGAATGGTTCAACACGCATGACCATGCCTGCTCCCCCGCCAAAAGGCCGGTCATCAACGTGGCCGTGCTTATCAATGGCCCAACGGCGGAGATCATGCGCCTTAACTTGCAGCAATTTGCTTTTCTGCGCGCGTCCCAAAATAGACGCATTGCAATATGCATCAATCATCTCGGGAAACAAAGTCAGCACGTCGACTTTAAGCGTCTTGTTTTTTGCCATATTTCAAACTTATCTTGCCACGTTTCTTATCAAGCGTCCATCATATCCACAATTAAAACCTTGACGGGACTGCCGATCCTATGGAACGTAGTATATTGGGGTGCTATCATTTAAATCCGATTTCTTACGTTATGAAGAAAGAACCGACTATCCAGGACGTGCTAAACGTCCTGCAAGGCTTTTCCGCTCAAGTGGACAAGCGTTTTGTAGGGATCGATACGCGCCTTGGTAAGCTAGAAAT
>JAJZQU010000027.1 GCA_021806685.1 bacterium
CGATCTTGGGCTTGAGAGTCTAATTCCATATTAATAAGGCTTTACTCCATGGGCGCTAGAGGAAATTCACGTGTTTCCCGCCCTTATATTGTTGCCAAATATTCCACAGTAATTCATCAAGTGGATCATGGTAACACATCGGCGGACAATTGCTCATATCGAGCTTGGATTTAAAGACCCCTTCTCTTTTCTTTGATGTCCAAATTCTCTTAAAAGATTCCTTTTGCAAATCGCCCATACAGAAATTTTCTAAACCACGCGTGAAACAATCAGGATATAATTTGCCATCGGCGGCTATCACTGTCCTAAAGTTATCGCCGAAGCAGACGGGATACTTCTTTACTTTTTTTAAATTATCACCCATCTCCTTATATTTGTAATCAGTTGCTATAACTTTGAAAGTTACACTGTCAAGATTCTCTTTTAGCCGTGCAATTTTATCGCTGACGTCATAAGTATCTAAGTGAAACGGCCTAAATTGTACGTAATCAACTTTTAGCTTTTTTGCGATTTCAGCGACTTCTTTCATGTGCACAGCCCTTTCTTTATTTGTAAGAAATCCTATGCCGATCGTGCAATCGCTTTTTTGTTTATTTCTAGCCTTAACCAATAGCTTTATCTTGTCCCAAGCCCCGACATAGTTACAACTAATTCTAATATAAGCGCAGTGTTTCACGAGTTCTGTCGCTGTGTTGTCATTTAGAAGGTCGGCATTGCTAACTAGCCCTACATCAAGACCTTTTGCTCTCGCATATTTTATTGCGGTTATCGTGTCGTCGTTGCACAATGGTTCACCACCGCCGGTAAAAATAAGTCCTTTGCAAAAAGGCGCGATTTGATTTATTACGTCTTTCATGAATTTCAATGAAAGTTGTGCATTTTTGACGGTCTTATTTCCAGAACAGCCCAGACAATTGCGTGTGCACCTGTTTGTAGGATCAATTTGGATGCTAATAGGAAAGCAAGTTTTGCCTTTCAACCATGTCTGCACCCTGTCTAGGTGGTTAAATATTTTAGATTGAGATAAGTATGTCGGATTCATAGGAGCTATACGACTAACTTTTTTCCAAAATCACCCCGCCATCTCCTTGACTGTCTTCATCAGCATGGCGACTGTCATGGGGCCGACGCCGCCGGGGACAGGGGAATACCAGCCTTGCATGTGGTCAGTGCCTTCGGGATTGAAATCGCCGCGGACTTTGCCGTCGGATGTTTTATTTGTTCCGACGTCAATCACGACTGCGCCGTCCTGGACGCTGTTGGATGTTAGAAAACCTGGTTTACCTACTGCCACGACAATAATGTCAGCTTCGCGCAGTTCCGCATCATCCACGCTGTGCGAGCGTGAAGTGTCTTTGGCGATCATGACTTTGACCGTGGCCCCGGCTTTTTCCAAAATATATTTGAGCGGGTCAGCGAACAAATGCGAGTTGGCCACGATGATGGCCAGTGAATGGTTAGGCGTTACGTTGGTTGAGGCGATTAAACGCAAAATGCCTTCGTGTAACGGAGGGATGATTTTAGCTGAGGCGTTTTTCAGTGCCTCAAGATTTTTGGGATGGAAACCATCAGCATCTTTTTTGGGATTAATGGCAGCAATCAGCGCGTCAGTATCATGGCCTTCTGGTAAGGGAAGCTGGATTAATATGCCGTTGACTTCCGGGTCTTTGTTCCAAGTTTGGATAATCTCCAGCAATTTTTGGTCTGGCGTTTCAGCCGGGAGTTTCTTGATGTCTGTCCGTATGCCAATTCTTTGGGCGGCTTTTTGTTTGAGAGTGACATAAAGGTCAGATGCCGGATCATTGCCAACTAAAAGCACGCCCAATCTGGGATGCAGGTTTTTGGTTGCTATTTCCTTCTTCAATCCATCTAAAATCTCATCAGCGATTTCTCTGCCCGGTATGCGTTGCATGGGCAGCAGGATACCGCTTTTTAGCTCAGTTGTCTACCTAATCCCCGGCACCTTGAACTTCCCACACATATCCTTAACTTCCTGGTGTAGAGTCTCATACCATGCATCAGTCTTGAGCGATTCTTTGAATTGTTTAATCAAGGCCAGGCGAGCTTCCTTATCACCGGGCAATTGAAAGTCTTTAATATGTTCGACAACTTGCGCAATCCAGTTCGCAATCTGCTTCATCTCAGCTTCGCCCATGCCACGAGTCGTGGCGGCCGGAGTACCGAGGCGGAGGCCGCTGGGATAAAACGGCGTGCTTGGGTCGCCTGGGATCATATTACGGTTGGCAATCAATCCGATACGCTCCAAAGCCAAATCCAAGAACATGCCGCGGCCAGGGCCGGTTGTCGTCAAATCAACCAGGATAAGGTGGTTGTCAGTCCCGCCTGAAACTAACTTTAATCCATGCGATATCAACTCTTGGGCGAGAGTTTTGGCGTTGGTGATGACTTTGGTTGCATAATCCTTAAACTCTGGTTTTGACGCTTCGAGCAAAGCCACGCCAATGCCTGCGATGTTGTTCAGGTGCGGGCCGCCTTGTAAGCCGGGGATAATGGCTTTATCGATTTTTTCAGCCAGCTCAGGATTTTTATCCAAACCTCTTTGCGTGACCATGATCATGGCGCCGCGTGGGCCGCGTAAAGTCTTGTGCGTGGTTGTCATCACAAGATGGGCAAAGGGGACCGGGCTCTCATGCTGTCCGCCGGCGATTAAGCCGCTGATGTGTGAGATGTCTGCTAGAAGATAAGCGCCAACTTCATCCGCGATTTGCGCAAACTCCTTAAACGGGATGGCGCGAGGGATGGCTGTGCCGCCGCAGACAATGACTTTTGGTTTGTTTTCTTGCGCTAAGCGCCTGACTTCATCCAAATCAATCAGGCCATCAGTTGTCATATGGTACGGCACGCTCTTCCAAAACTTGGATGTCATTGAAAATTTCCAGCCGTGCGTCAGATGTCCGCCATCAAGCAAGTTTAGACCCATGATAACTTCACCCGGTTCGCAAATCGCGGAGTAGATAGCTAAGTTGGCCGGTGAGCCTGAGTAAGGTTGGACGTTGACGTGTGGGACTCCGAAAAGGGACTTGGCTCTTTCGCGCGTCAAATTTTCGACTTTATCTGCCACCTCATTGCCAGGGTAATAGCGCTTGCCAGGATAGCCTTCGGCATACTTGTCAGAAAGCACGCTTGAAAGCGCCTCGAAAACTGCTGGCGAAGCGTGGTTTTCCGACGGGATAAGCGTCAAACTGTTTTGTTGGCGCACTTCCTCGGCTTTTAGGAGCTCGGCCATCTGCGGGTCTGTTTGTTGGAGAATCATATTGAAAGAAATCTTACCTCACTATTATACGGTTGACAAAAGCGCTGATCGGTGCTAGGTTTATTGATCCAAATGTTACGGAGGAAGACATGGTCCTTTACTACCTGATTTACGGTGCTGCATTTCTGCTGTTGGCTACAATCTGCGAACTGGTGCTCGTGTTCAAGAATTCACCCTCGTTGGTCGCGGACATCCAAGAGCTTTCACGCAAGCTGAATGCGCTTAATCCAAAAAGGGCAGCGGAGACTTGGAGAGATCTGTTTACGATCGCTTATTGGCTCGTCGCCTGGCCAATCCTAATGATCTTATGGTTTGTGCTTTTGGGCAAGGGCTCAACTTTTCTCAAGTGGTTGTACAGCCGGGGTCTTGATAAGTTGAAGGCTCTTGAAGCAGCAAGAGACAAGAAGCTCCAAGCCGACAATGAAAGGTCGTCCCCGCCTTCTGGCCATGATTGACACGTATCGTGGTCTTTTTTTATAGCTTACGGCTTGACATTGGGCCATTTTTGGTGCATACTGCTTTTTCCGTCCTTTTTTACCCCTTCATGGAGGTTGGCGATGCTAATCAAGGAAAAGCTGGCGATTCCGATCAAGAATGACCAAGGCACGAAGACGCATTGGTGGGTGATTTTGGGAGCAGCGGTTGCGGTGGCAATGGCGCTGCAGAACGTTACCCGGCAGACCTTTGGGTTGAACATCACCCAGGTTTTCGTGGAACTGGCGTTGGTGATCATCATTATCTGCTTGCCAGCCACTATCCTAGTGGTCCTGGCCACTGCCGTGTGGCATGCGCTTAAACGGAGTTCGAGGCAGGGGGCTCTGCTCTCGACCATTGCTTTGGCTCCTTTGTCCATCTTCATGATTTACGCTCACTTTGACATGAGCTGCGCTCTGGCGCCGCTCAAGATCAAGTTCAACCAACGTGTGACAGCAAGTAGTAATAGCAATGATGGACAGCTCTTACTGGCTGACCTTACGAAGGAACGCGACCGCCACTTGGCAGCTTACGGCTATGTGCGGCTGGGAGGTTGGAGAACCAGCGGCAATGAGTGCGATTGCACGGCTATTTATCTCTTCATCGGGGCGTTCTAGCGCCTCTTTTTCTTTTAGGCTAAACTTGTGTAACAATATGGAACATATGCCTATATTTGAGGATGCCGGACAAGCTCCCGGGTCAAAAAAAGAAATACCGCCATTGGGAGTAGCTTTAAGTGATCTGAAAAAGCCGGGAGGGTTATTCGAACAGTGGGGAAATGCCTTAGGTGAGCCTCATCGGGAAACAACGATTAACCGGCCGCGTCATTTGATGGGCAGACAGGAAAAGCTGATGGCAGATGAGGAAAAACGGACACATGAAGGCAAACGGTTCAACCCGACCGATGAGCAAACAGAGAAAGTGATTGCCGCCATGGATCAGTGGATTAGTGACTGGACTAAGCAGAGAGCTGTTTCGAAAGACATGGTTTTTGATTTATGGGTCTCTATCTTGAATAACTTACAGAGTTTAGGACGGCCTAGATTGCATGCTGCATTAAAGGCGGCCATAGATCGCCATTTTTTAGAATAAGATAAAAATTATGAATGTTCACGCCTGGAAACGCATCCATTTGGTCGGCATCGGCGGCATTAACATGTCAGCCGTGGCCAAGTTGCTTTTGGCGTCAGGAGCGACGTTAACAGGCTCTGACCTTTCAGAGTCAGATAACACCAATGAGTTGAAAACTAAGGGCATCAAAATCGCGATCGGCCCGCACGACGAGCGCAATGTACCGGCAGATTGCCAGGCTTTAATCCATACCTCTGCTTCGAGAGTGGATAATCCGGAACGTGTGGCAGCCAAGAATCGTAATTTGCCTGATATTTCTAACTTTGAGTTTTTGGGAGAGTGGTTTAAGGATAAGGATGTGGTTCTGGTCACTGGCACGCATGGCAAAAGCACGACAACAGCCCTGCTGGGCAGCATCTGTTCAGCAGCCGGCCTAGACCCGACGGTCATCATCGGCAGTAAGGTTGCCGGTTGGCCTGATTCAAACCTGAGGATCGGACAATCTAATTTGGTAATCATCGAAGGCGATGAATATGCCAAGCATTTTTTGAGTTTCCATCCAAAAGCACTCATCATCAACAATATTGAGTTGGACCACACGGACGTCTTCAAGGATTTGGACGATGTGCGCCATACTTTTGAGCGTTTGTTGCGCCAGACAAAGCACGAAGCGGTAATCGTGGTCAACGGTGAATCAGAGGAAGTCATGAAAGCCGTCAGGACAATTAAGATGCATGAGATGAAGGTCATCCGTTTTGGACGCAAAGAAACCATCAAGCTGCCAAGCCAGGCTTATGAGGCAATCATGAATTATAATCGCGGCGCCAACGTCACCAACATCACAATCAAATACAGCGGGTCAGAAAGGCTGTTGCAAACGCCTTTAATAGGCGGCTTTAACGCCATGAATGTTGTTGCCGCCGCTGTCATGGCCAAGGAACTTGGCGCCAAAGACGAGACAATCGAATCAGCTGTCAAAGATTTTAAGGGCATTTGGCGGCGCATGGAGCTGGTCGGCGAACAAGCGGGTGCGCCAATTTATTCTGATTATGGCCACCATCCGACAGCTGTACGCGAAACTTTAACGGCCGTTAAGCAGGCCTTTCCTGACAAACGAATCGTACTTTGTTTCCAACCCCACCATAAAAATCGCACCAAGCATCTTTTTGACGAGTTGGTGACTTGTTTTGACCAGGCTGACGCTTTGGTTTTGTGCGAAATCTACGACGTACCTGGCAGGAGCGCTCCGGAAGATGCCGATATGACATCTCAAAAGTTACTCGAAGCCATCAAAGCCAAGAACTCAAAGCTCGCTTCAGAATATGCGCCCGATCCAGCAGCAGCCATCAAGCAGACTTTTGCATTGTTAAAACCAGGAGATATCTGCATAATTATGGGAGCAGGGGATATCGATGCGGTATTGCGAGAACAGATGAAAATTAAGAAATAGAAAAATATGACTCCAGAAACCATTTCCGCCTTCAAGAAACAATTCCCGAATATCGTTGAGAATGAGCCAATGAACAAACATACCAACTTGCGCATTGGCGGGCCGGCGCGTCTTTTTATCGTGGCCGATGAGCCGAGTGTGCTTTTAGATGCCGCGGCAATGGCCCGTAAGCTTGGAACTCCTTGGTATGTGTTTGGTGGCGGATCAAACATCCTGGTCTCTGACCAAGGTTATGACGGGTTAATGATCCAAATCGCTTTCCGCAATATCAAGCTGCGCCAGCAAACAGCTACTATCGAAGCCGGAGCCATAACCTCAGCCGTAGCGCGCCAGACAGCTGAAGCTGGTTTGTCGGGCCTTGAATGGGCAGTGGGCGTGCCCGGCACGATTGGCGGGGCAATTTATGGCAACTCAGGATGTTATGGCAGCGAGATAAAAGATAGCTTGGTGACGGTTGATTGTTTGGATAAGGAGGGCAAACCAGTAGTCTATCCACTCGCGCAATGCAAGATGGGTTACCGCGACAGCCTGTTCAAGCATGTGCCGCACGTTATCCTGCGCGCCACTTTCAAACTAACTCCGGGTGATCAAGAGGCCTTGAAGAAACGCATCGAAGATATTATCCGCATGCGTAAGGAAAAACAGCCGCTGGAATTCGGCAGTGCCGGTTGCATGTTCAAGAATTTTGTTTTTAAGGACGAAGCAGAACTCGAGCGCCTCAAACAAGATGTCAAAGAGATTCCGGCTGACATGCTGGCCAAGAAATCAATTTCAGCCGGTTGGTTGATTCAGCAAGCCGGGTTAATGGGCGAAAAAATCGGGGACGCGCAAATCAGCGACAAGCACGGCAACTTTATCGTCAATCTTGGAAAGGCTACGGCCCAAGATATCCTCATGCTGACCAGCAAAGCCAAGATGAAAGTCCGTGATGATTACAACATAATGCTCGAGGACGAAGTCCAGCTCGTTGGTTTTTGACGCCTCTTTGCTTGCAGTCTACGCTATAAAAAGAAAGAAGTAATTCTTAATTGACTTTGATATGACTATCAACATCCGTGCCATGGGGATGGATCTGACAGATGCCATCAAGCAGTACGCAGAAGAGAAGATGTCGACTTTGGAAAAATATTACGACAATATCTTACACATTGAGATTGATTTGGGCTTGGAAACGCACCACCACAACAAGGGTGAGATATACAGCTGCTCAACAATGGTGGAAGTTCCTAACAAGGTATTCAAGGTAGAAAAAACAGAAAAGAACCTTTATAAGGCCATCGACAAAGTCCGCGACCACTTACGCGAAGAGATCACAGCCTGGAAGGAAAAGCAGCGAGACGGCCATCGCGAAAGCTAATTTGTCATTCTCTGGCGGGTGAAAGGAGGGCAAGGGGGAGTCTTGGATTTGACATACAAGACAAATTAATATTTAAATGAGCCATGTTCTTTCACGGAGGTAACCATGTTGGGAGACATTATTTTTGTTCCTCGGGGCGAGCTGCGGGAAGTAGCAAAAATCATGGAGAGATTCTCTCGGATATCGGTAGAACTCGGACAAGAGAAGGGCCGGCCCCCGGTAGATACCCAGCCCGCCGAACAACAGGTTGAGACTCGAGTCGAGTGGCATTTTATACCCACTCCAGGCCAACCCTCGCTCATCGAAGAGATGGATCCCGATGTCCAGTTGATGATCGAGGTGGTCACGAGAGGCCATCAGGAGACGGTCGACGGACAGTCCGGAATGCTGACGGGTTTGCGCAAGGGAGAATCCGGGCCGGTCTATGTCTTTAAGGAGGAGCGCGTGTGGAAACGCGACGGAAACAAGGCCCAGATCTTTCCTAATTGGCATGAGGCGATCAAAGACTTGCACTCCGTACTCGATTCACAGGAACGGTCGGAGACAAAGTAGTAGCCCGTAATCGCTTTGCTCAGATGGCCGAGAAAACCTTTGGGGCGTGTTGAAAGACATCATTAGCCCCTTTTTTAATTCTTTTTTGACTTTTTTGCCTTTTTAAGCGTAAGATAGCCCCATTATGAGCTTAATAAAGAAGATTTTTGGGGATCCGAACGAACGTGTTTTGCGCAAAATTCAGCCATTTATAGAGCAGATTAACGCTTTGGAGCCGGCCATTAAGACACTTTCGGACGACGGGCTAAAACAGAAGACTTTGGAGTTTAAGGAGCGCCTGGCCAAAGGCGAAGCTTTGGATAGCCTAAAAGCCGAGGCTTTTGCTGTTGCCCGCGAAGCTTCTTGGCGCAGCCTCAAGCAACGCCAGTATGACGTGCAGTTAGTTGGCGGTTATGTATTGCACCAAGGCCAAATTGCTGAAATGCGCACTGGTGAAGGCAAGACTTTGACTGCCGTGGCCCCTGTTTACGTTAACGCCCTGGAAGGCAAAGGTGTGCACGTAGTGACTGTCAACGATTACTTGGCCCGCCGCGATACTGTTTGGATGGGCCAGGTTTATAATGCGCTTGGTTTGACCGTCGGTTGTATCCAGCACGAGAGCGGTTATGTTTATGATCCTGACTTCAAGGCAGAACCGCAACATGACGAAGCGCGCGATGAGACGGGGTCTTTCCGCGTTGACATGGATTACTTGCGGCCTGTTTCGCGCGGTGAGGCTTATGCGGCTGATATCACTTACGGTACCAACAATGAATTTGGCTTTGATTATTTGCGCGACAACATGGTGGGCGCTTTGGGGCAGATGGTGCAGCGCGGTTTGCATTACGCCATTGTCGACGAAGTTGACTCCATCTTGATTGATGAAGCCCGCACCCCGCTTATTATCAGCGGTCCGGCAGAGGAATCCAGTGAAATGTATTATCGTTTTGCCGAGCTCGTGCCGCGTTTGGATGTCGAAACAGATTACGTGATAGACGAGAAATTGCGTACGGCCACGATTACCGAATCAGGCATCACTAAGATGGAGCAGTGGTTGGGCGTGGAAAATCTTTATGCCCAAGGCGGCGTCAAGCTTGTCCATCATTTGGAAAACGCCTTGCGCGCCCATGCTTTGTACAAGTTGGACAAGGATTATGTTGTCAAAGACGGCGAGGTTTTGATTGTCGATGAGTTTACCGGCCGCTTAATGCTTGGCCGCCGTTACAGCGAAGGTCTGCACCAGGCCATCGAAGCCAAGGAACACGTTGAGATCCAGCGCGAGAGCGTGACCATGGCCACCATCACCTTCCAGAATTTTTTCCGCATGTACGACAAGCTGGCCGGCATGACCGGTACTGCTTTGACCGAAGCTGAGGAGTTCTACAAAATCTACAAACTCGAAGTCGTCGAGATCCCGACTAACAAGACCACCCAGCGCAAGGATTTCCCGGATCGCGTCTTTAAGACCGAGAAGGGTAAGTTCATGGCAGTGGTGCGCGAGATCAAGCGCTTGCATGAGTTGGGCCAGCCAGTGCTGGTCGGCACGGCTTCAATCGACAAGAACGAAGTCTTGGGAGAGCTGTTGCGGATGGAAGGCATCCCGTTCAACCTCTTGAATGCCAAGAACCACGAAAAGGAAGGCGAGTGGATTGCCCAAGCCGGCCGCAAAGGCGCAGTGACTGTTGCCACAAATATGGCTGGCCGCGGCGTGGACATTATCCTTGGCGGCAACCCGCCTGTGGTTGAAGAGGCTGACGGCGTCAAAAAATTAGGAGGTTTGCATGTCTTGGGCACGGAACGCCACGAAAGCCGCCGCATCGATAACCAGCTGCGCGGTCGCGCCGGCCGCCAAGGCGACCCGGGCACAACCCAATTTTACGTTTCACTCGAAGATGATTTGATGCGCATTTTTGGTTCTGACAGCATGAAGAAGCGCATGGACTTTTTGCGCATCCCGGATGATGAACCGATTGAGAGTAAGATGCTTTCCAGGGCTATTGAAGGCGCCCAGCGCAAGGTGGAAGGCCATAACTTCGACATCCGTAAACATTTGTTGGAATACGATGACGTAATCAACAAGCACCGCATGGCCATCTACAGCCAGCGCCGCCAGATATTGGAAGATGCGGGCAAGGCCACGACTGAAGGCGAGAGGCCACTAAAGAAGCGGATACTTGAATCAGTGGAAAATGAGATTGAACAGATTGTCTTTTTTCATACCGGCGCCGAAGACCCGACACTCTGGAATTTGGAAGAAGTGGCCAAAGCCATCAATGCCTTGTTGCCGGCCGAATTTGATTCAGCACCGCAGCTTAAGGATTTCCAAGCCGCGCCTTCCGGTAAGCAGGCCATGGCTGAAATACGCACGCAAATCATTAATGTTTGCATGGACTTGGCCAACAAGGCTTATGCCAAGATTGAAGACAGCGTTGGTGATAAGGCAATCATGTCACAAATTGAGAAGGGCATTTTGCTCCGTTCTTATGATGACCTTTGGATCGAGCATTTGGATGCCATCGACCACTTGCGCCGCGGCATAGGTCTCCAAGGTTATGCGCAACATGACCCGCTCGTGGAGTACAAGCGCGAGGCTTATCGCATGTTCAATGAATTGAACGCGCTTATCAACAAACAAGTCGCGCACGCCATCTTTAAGTTGCCCATCGCGCAACAGGCTTTTGTTCGCCAGTTCAATGTTGATGCCAACACCAACCAACCACTAATCTTTCAAGGCGCAGCCAAGACATCGGACGAACTGAACCAAACTCAAGGCTCTAAAGTTGAACAAGACCCGAAATATAAAGGCGTCGGCCGTAATGATCCTTGCCCTTGTGGGTCAGGATTAAAGTTTAAAAAGTGCCACGGGAAATAATCCCTTGGGGATAAGTAGGAAGATTTAAAGTGGTACTAGGAGTATGAAAGTATTAAGAAAGGTTAATTTTTCCGAAGTGTTGAAAGCTTTTGATGACGAACATCCGAGAGATCAAGGATCCAACGACTGGGCTTGGAAAAGGTTGCATGATGCCAACCAGAAATTTAATGGGACTTGGCATAAAGTCAGGCTCTCAAGAAAAGATGTATTGGATATTTTATTAGTTTGGCATCAGGATAAGGATATGGAACTTATTCCTCAAACAGGACTGAGCGTATTAGAGGCAGGGGAGAGATTCCAAACGATTAAAGATGAATATAGAGAGAAAAATAAAGATTGCTACGATAAGATCATAAGATTCGGTCAGGATACTTTTAGTTTGATTTTTTTATCCGCCGAACCTATCAAAGGATTTGGAGTTCCTGAATATGAATATTTACAGTATAGAAGTAAACATCTGGTACATTTAGATGGACTACATAGATTAATTGCTTGGGAAATTGTAGGAAAATTTAGTTTGTTAAAATATTATCTTTCACGTGAGAAATTAGAAGCCTATGTTGCGGGACTCGTATCAAAATAGAGAAGTGGTTTCAAATAGATAGGGATTTTACGGGACTTTTGTCAGACTAAAAAATAGTGCTATATTTACTTTCAATATGTCTCCCAAGAATTTCGGATATAATCCCATTGACCAGCGAAAGCCACTTCCAGTCTTGACGACTCCAGATCCCGAGAAAAGTTTGCCGTTGCCTCCGGGTTTACCGGGAGCTGGTGGGGAAGAGCAGGAAAAGCAATCAGGCATTAGAGAGAAAACAGTGGACTTTGAAGATGATACTTTAATCGATGATATTATCAGCACGAGAGTTGCGATTGATGAAGTAAGACAAACTTATCTTGGTATTGAGGATGTAGATCATTGGGAGCCCGAAGAAAAATGGGAGATGATAGAAAAGTTAACGAAGTTGAGTGAAGCCATCGCCAGGCTTCAGCATCCGTTTGATTTAGCTGCGCAGACGGCTGAGCATGTCAAACGCATAGAGGCCCTCGATCTTAAAAAACAGGTTGAGTATAGTGTTATTGATGATTTTCTTAAACAAGCTGAAGAATGGATTAATCGGACCAACGAAGATATGGAAAAAAGCAAGCAGAAGACTGAAGAGGAAGCAGCTTAATTTTATGGATAAGCGGATCTGTTCCATCCTAATCCCTTATCTCGATGCGCCGGAGGGTATTTTGGTTTTTCTCCAGAAACGAGCTGAAGATGCCCTGAGGGGTCCTGGTATGTTTGGTTTTTTCGGAGGCGGTGCGGAAAACGATGAGAATATTGAACAGACCTTAGAAAGAGAGATCCAGGAAGAGTTGAACATTGTGCCTAAGGACTATCAATTTATCGGAACTTACGAAAGTTTAGATACAATTTTAAATACCTTTCTCATGAAAGTTGAAGATGACTTTGAAACAAGCATAGTAGTTAAAGAAGGGGAGTATGGTAAATTTTTCAGTGAACAAGAGTCACAAGATGAGCCAAAACTAAGTGAAATGGACAAACTAATTTTACGGGATTTTTATCGTCTTAAGTGATATGCCAGAACAAAGACCT
>JAJZQU010000028.1 GCA_021806685.1 bacterium
CGCCGCTCATGGCAACCAACACCTTCTTTGCTTTTTGATCTTTATATCTCTTCATAACAAGAAGGAATTACCAATACTCAATTACCAATATCCAAAAAATAATCAATACCCAGTCACTTAATCACCAAATCAAATTGGAAATTGAGTATTGGTGATTAGAAATTTTTTTGGACATTGGACATTCGAATTTGGTAATTATCGACTGGCAAGCTGGCCGCAAGCAGCTTGTATTTCCTCCCCAAAAGATATGCGTTCAGTAACAGCTATGCCGCGGCGCTTTAGTATATTGGCAAACTTGCGGCGTGTCTCCTGGTTCGACGGCTCGTATTTGCTGTTTGTCGCGTGGTATTTGATCAAGTTAACGTGGGCTAAATGTCGGAAGTCAGTTAAAAGGTCTGCCAGCTCTTCAGCGTTTTCAACCTTATCATTGATCCCCTTGAGCATGACATATTCAAACATGACTTTGCGGTTAGTTCGCTGGAGATAATCACGAATGGCATGCATGAGAGTATCGAGCTGGTAAGCTTTGGCTATTGGCATAATCCTAGCCCGCAAGCCCTGTTCCGGAGCATGTAAAGAGATTGCCAAGTTAACTTGAGGCGCCTCTTTGGCCAAACGTTGAATGCCCGGGATAATGCCGCAGGTTGAGATGCTGATGTGCCTGGCGCCCAACCCAAAAGCATCCGGATCCATCAAAGTGCGCAAGGCACTGAAAACATTATCAGGATTGTTAAAAGGTTCACCCATGCCCATGAAGACAATATTGGTGACACGGCCTTTTGAGGCTACGAGCCAACGGGCTGCTTGGATAACCTGGTCAACTATTTCTTCAGCGGTCAGGTTGCGACCCAGGCCTTGGGCACCGGTTGCACAAAAAGTACAACCCATGGAACAACCGGCTTGCGACGAGATGCAGACCGTGTTGCGCCCATCCTTGTGGCGCATGACAACAGACTCAATCCGCAGCTTATCTTTAGTCTCGAACAAGAACTTGGCGCTGGCCGGCTCTTTTGACTCGAAAACGTCGATCAAGGTCAAAGGCGACCAAGAAAGCTCTGCGCAGGCATCGCGCAAATCCTTTGGCCAAGTCGATATTTCCTCCCAACCGCCCAGTAAATCCTGGTAATACGAACGCAACGCCTGTTTGAGGCGGTAGGACGGTGTTTCAAGTTGTTTTAGCTTTATTTGTAGCGCTTTAATTTCCATAGGCCTTGGCCACGGTTGGCGTCGACCAATCATACGCCGACCAGCTCCAACGGGCAAGGTCTGCAGCTACGTCAAACAATGAAGTCTTTGTTTCGGCGCCAAAAACCACCACGAGCAGCTCCCGGTTAACATCTTTTTGCGAAGGCCTTAGCCTGACAACCAAATTGTTCTTAGATTCTTCCAAATAACCGGTTTTGCCGCCGGTCACGTATAAACCATTGTTCTCATCTATGAGCAACCCATTGGTATTTTTGATGGTATGGAGCTCCCCTGTGTTCCTAACCCTAAAAGTATAAGAAGCTGTGGCAGCCGGCCGGCGTAATTCTGCTTTGGAAAAAGCTGCCAACGCAATCTTGGCAATGTCGCTGGCAGAGGTCATGTTGTTTTCGTTCATGCCAGAAGCATCATAAAAAACCGTATTAACGCAACCCAGAGCTTTTACCTTACTGTTCATGGCCTTCACGAAATTCTTAGTACCCAGACCGCTGATCCGGGCCAAGGCAGTGGCTGCATTATTAGCGCTTCCGACCAAGCTGGAATAGATAACATCCTTAATGCTCAAGGTTGCGCCTGAATTGACCCTGAGCCTGCCTCCGCCCACTTCATCTTGTTTTTTAATGGATACGATTTTATTCCAGTTAAAACCTTGGTCCAAAAAAACCATGGCGCCGGTCAATTTGGTCAAACTGGCAGCTGGCCAGGCCATAGTTGGCTTAAAAGAGAACAAAACCTTCTTTGTCTTGGCATCAAGCACCAAGGCCGAGGCAAAAACATTTTCCTTTGGCCTGTATTCTGCAACTTCCGTCACCCTGCGGGGCTGGATGGCCTGGCTTTGAGAGGTTGTGGCAGCCTTGGCGTCATTGACGCAAACACCAAGAGACAAGAAACAAGTAACAAACAAGAACCAAACACATCTGTCATTTCGACGGAGGAGTTTGACGACGATTGGAGAAATCTTAGTTAACGAAGATTCCTCGACTTCGCTTCGTTTCGCTCGGAATGACAGTTTAGTTTGGGTGTTTATCATACCGGCAATTGAAATGAATCTTTGATCCAAGTAGCCAAAGCATCCATCAATTTTGGATCGGAAGTAAACAAGTGGATACCATGACCGGCATTTTTATAAGGCACAAAAGTTTTGCGTTCAGCGCCTGCCACATCAACTACCTTGCGTGCAGCTTCAAAAGACTCGGGGTCATCGCTGTCTGAAGCAGCTGCCCAAAGCGCCTGATGAGGTTTGACATACATGGCATCGTCAGCCGGATCCATGCCGCGGTAATTGCCCGGTGAAAGCAGGACTGCCCCACAAAGCCTAGGCTCTTGTTGCAACTCAGCTAGGGCCAAGTTGGCGCCAAAAGAAGCTCCCACTGTCATAATGCGGTCAATTGGATATTTTTTATCCGTCAACCAACGCACGGCCGCATCAATATCATTTATGCTCTGCTGGTGCTGGTCGTCTTCAAACTTCTTATAATCCAGCTTCGTGCCTTCGTCAGTCGCCAAACTTTCGCCATGCCCGCGCAAGTCAATGGCCAAGGATGCAATGCCATATTTGGCCAACACCTGTTGGAACGGCGCCCACGAGCGCCTATCCAAATTCATCATGTGGATTAAAATCGCAACACCAATGGTAGTTGGCACTGGATACCAGTCGGCAACTATTGTTACGCCATCGAATGTGTTTAAAATTACGCGTTCTGACATAGCTTTGGTGATAATGACTCAAAAAGTAACACGCTGCCCTGGCCGTAGAGTTTTATTTGGGGGCGTAGACTGCTTAAAGACAGTTAAAGTCCGCGGAATTTCTGTTGTTTCTTCCTCTTCCTCAACCTTCTTCACAATATCTGAGTCAACGCTTTTTTGTAATAGCGGTTTATTTGGAAGCCTGGGCTCTGCGGCCTGCTTAACCGGTTGTTGCTGGTGATTATTGTTAACTGGCGGGCGGCTATCCATCTTCCTTTCAACCTTTGCCTTGCTAGTTTCCAAGGCCTTACCTTTGATTCTTTCCAGTTCGGCCATCAGGCCAGTGGCCGGCGGACGGGTGGATGCAGTTGGCTGAGGCACAGGTTTTGCTTCCAAAACCTTCTGTGGCTTGGTCGCTTCCGCCAAAGCCAAATCCCCGACTACCCTGGGCCTATTGTGGACGACCGGCGGTTTGCCTGTTTTTTCTTCCTTATTGTTTTCTACCACCCTGACTGACCCGCGGATTTCCGGGGCAGGACTCATCTTCGATGCTTTGCCTTTACTATTACGCTCTTCGCGCACGATCGGCATGCATTCAGCGCAATAAATCGGGCGGGTTGGGTCGAGTTGGATGGGCATGTCCCAAACCTTGCCGCAGCGGTTGCAGGTATGCGTAAATTTGGGTTTTTCTTTTTTACCGCTAGAAGGTGGCTTGGCAATAGCTTTCAACCTTTCTGGTGAAATCTTGAGATATTCAACAATCGTTTCAGACTCATCCCGTTTATCTAAATTCTCCTGAGACATGCCTTGCAATAAAGGCGCCCTTTGTTCAACTTCCTCTTTTGGGGCTGCTGCCCGACGCCCGGCTTCCTGCAATCCTGCTTCAAGCATCGAAGCTGTAATGCCGCCCAACTTGTCTTTAGCTTCCTGGATCTCTTCCGCCGCTACCTTTAACGTGGCCGCCGCTTCCATGCCGCTCCAACGCAAGACTTTTTCTTCGATGTTGGAACGGGGCACGGCGTAGCGCTCGCGCGAAACAGAAACGACTTTTTGAGCATTACCCGTAAAGACTGCCATAGGTGGCAAAGTCGTGGCCGAAAAAGGCGCCGTAGCCACGCCATCCACCATCAGTTTGAGGTAAATCGTATATTTCGTGAGGTTGACCAAGTCTTCTGGCGTAAAAACCGGTGAAAATTCTTGTTCCAAAAATGCCGCGTCTGTGCCGCCGATGCGGAAGGCTAGGATGGTGCCGGCATTACCAATGACAGCTGCCCTGACTTCTTCTGTCAGCTGTTCGATATATTGGTGGGCAACGGTCAAGGCCAGGCGATATTTACGGGCTTCGGAAAGGATTGAGGCAAAGGACTCGTTGGCAAAATTCTGGAATTCGTCGACAAACAGGTAAAAGTCGCGGCGGTCATCTTCCGGCAAGTCCACGCGTTCCATGGCCGCCATTTGGATACGCGAAATTATCATGCCTCCCAATAGCTTCATGTTTTCTTCCCCGATCCTGCCTTTGGACAAGTTAACGATAAATATCTTGCCGGAATCCATTATATCGCGCAGGTCAATGGTGGATTTGACTTGCGATACGATGTTGCGGATTATCGATGCCGACAAAAACTGGCCGACTTTATTCTGAATCGGGGCTATGGCCTCTGTCTGATATTTGACCTCCCATGAACTGAACTCAGCCACCCAAAAAGTCTTGACGATTGGGTCTCGGATCTTGGCAATGACACGGGTACGATAATCAACATCAACCAGCAGGCGGTTGATGCCCAACAAGGTCGCGCCCGGATAATCCAACAAGGCCAAAACGCAGTTAAGCAAGATATACTCCATGCGCGCGCTCCAGACATCTGGCCAAATTTTCTTAAAGACTCCCATTAAGCCGCTGGCCGCCAAATGTTTTTGGCTATCCCCAATCGTTTCCAAGATGTTAAAGCCAACAGGGAAATCAACATCCGCCGGATTAAAATAAACCACGTCATTGATGCGGTTAGATGGGATATAATCCAATAGTTTTTCAGCCGTATCACCGTGCGGATCGATATAGCAAACTCCATGGCCCGCCATGATATCTGACATGATCATGTTTTCCTGCAAGACCGTCTTGCCCATGCCGGTCTTTCCGATGATGTAAACGTGCTTGCGGCGGTCGTCTGTCTTTATCCCAAAACGCCTCCGCTGGTTCCTAAAATTGGTCTCAGCGAACAAAGTAATCTCATTTTCATGGTCGTGGTTGTACTCGATCGACATACCAGTTAGACAATCGGCAAGTTATAAGGCGGTTCGACTGATTTGACTTCGCGTTTCTTGAGCTGCGGCGCGCGTACTTGGAAAGTGTGCGGGAAGTGCCAATAAGTGGCCAGTTCTTCCGTATTTAAGTAATAAGGCGGCATGCCGTCCCAGGCTGACCTCTGTCGATAGTGCTTAATCAACCTATTCTTATGCAGGTTATTGCGCTTATCCTTAAAAAACCAACGGCTGCCGGTCAACCCGACTTTCTTCAGATCAGGCTTCAAGGCCAACATGTCGTTGGTGTTCATCTGCTTCATGAAACCGATAAATGAATTGACGATGCGAGGCTTTTCAAAGACTGCCTTCTTGGCCACGTAAACAAACCTAATCTTGCATGTATAGGCAATTTTCGAGGCCTTATTTTCAACAGCTTCCAAAACCTTGCGTTCACCGGGAGTCAGGTTAAAAATCTTGGCTGCAAACATGTCCTTTTCAGGTTTCTTGGCCTCAGTAGATCCACCCATAAAGGCGTTGGCCATGGCAATAAAAAGGTTGAATGGCGCGAACAGAATTTGTTCTAATAAGCTTGGCTTGGATACTGTCTTTTCACCTTTGAGTTTTTTGATTAAAGCCTCAGCCTTTTCGCGGTATTTTTTCTGTTCAATGGGTATTAAGATAAATTGCAACCAGGCCTGCTCACCCGGCCCGAGCCGCGAAAAAGCTTCGAGCAAGACCGATATCGGATCTTTAAGCTCGCTGGTCATGGAATGCTCAAACAAAGGGTAGGTCTTAATCGGATAAAGATCTGACTTAACCGGCGTCATTTCAGTGGCCCAAAGGTCATATTCACGGTCAGGGTAATGCGACGGCGCGTTCTTACTATAATCCTCCACTTCCACAATCTCTGCCTCAGGGTATTGGGCATAGATCGAAGCCTCAACCAAATCCCTAAAACGACGGACAGTGTAGACAATAAATTGGACACGCCCTTCGATGCTGATAATTTCAAGTGAAATTTCGTCCTGCAAGGCGCCCTTAAACCACTTATCTGTCCAAGATATGCTGGAATGTGCGCCGGCTAAGTGGGCAAAAATATTTTCCACACCCCGCAGAGCCTGCCCCGCGTCTCTTTCGGTATTTTTCGGGATGTCAATGGCCAGACAAATGCCCACTTTGCTTTGTAAATATTTTGTCTGTTTATATTCCAGCCAACCGTAAATGAACATCCAAACGAACGCTACTATAAAAAGAACCCATCCACCGTTAAAAAACAGGTAAGACATGGCGTCAAACGGGCTTGAACCCATGCTCGCCAACAAGGCATTAATATCAAAAGCAGGTAAATCTCCCATAAGCCATATAATAACACAAAATAGCCCTGGTGGTCACCCTAAGTAAAGACGCCCTGTTGGGGCGTCTTTTTACTAGCGGGCGGACTTGATGGCTTTGCGTTTTGAATCAATTTTGTACCAGGTAACCAGGAGCGGAGCAGCGATAAATATGGAGGAATATGCTCCAACGGTAATACCTACAATCAGGGCCAGTGAAAAATCACGTACCGAAGCGCCGCCAAAGAGATAAACGGCGATCAGGGCGAGCAAAGTGGCCACAGTTGTATTAATTGACCTGACAATTGTTTGGTTAAGCGAGGTGTTGACAATAGTCTCGAACACGCCGGACGTCCTTTGGAGGTTTTCACGCACCCTATCCAAGACAACAATCGTATCGTGAATCGAGAAACCCATGACAGTCAGGATGGCAGCCACGAATGAAGTGCCCACTTCCAAGCCATGTAACTTGCCTAAAAGCGCAAACAAGCCGATTGGCACAATCACGTCGTGGAAAGCCGTCAAAGCAGTGATGAAGCCGTACTTCCAAGAGGCAATGGGAACAGCCACTTTGCGGAAAGCATAGGCAATATAAATCATGATGGCTATAAAGACGATGACCAAGGCAAAAATAGATTTTGACCTTAGTTCTTGCCCAATGACAGGACCGATGGAATCAAAACGCAGTTCAGTTATGCTGCCGTACTTGTCCTTGAGTTGTTGCAAGAATTTTTGGTGAGTTTCCTCATCCATGTCCTTCAAACGAAAACTCATGTCAGTCTCCCCGACCGGTTGGATGACAATGCCGCCCAAGTTCAGCGAGGCCATGTCGTTTTCTACGACTACCGGGGTCGGGCGCTGGCCTCCGTACCTGACAACCAAGAGCGAACCTCCGGCAAAATCAATGCCCTCCTTAAGGCCAAAAACAGCCACAAATACTATGCTGGCTCCAATCAAGACAACAGAGATCAGGTACCAAAGTGAGCGATATTTTATGATGTTCATAGGTCTTATACTTACTTCTTATCGCCCTCCTTGGGCTTAGACACGAAGACCAGCCAACCAAATCTTGAGACATTAGCCGGCGTGCAAATCCAACGCATGAGGTTGCGGGTGATGGTAATGGCCGTGAACATGGAGATCAAAACACCAATGGCCAAAGTCAAGGCAAAGCCTTTGATGACAGACGAGGTAAACCAGTACAGCACGGCGCAAGATATGAGCGAGGTCACATTACCGTCGCGAATCGAGAGCCAAGCACGCTTAAAGGCTTCTTCCATGGCTTGCGAATAAGGCTTGCCCAACTTCAACTCTTCTTTCAACCTTTCGAAGATGAGGACGTTGGCATCCACCGCCATACCGATAGACAGGATGAAACCAGCGATGCCTGAGAGCGAGAGGGTAACCGGCAGCAACTTGAAGATTGCCACCGAAAGCAACGCGTAAACTCCCAAGGCAATCACTGAAATCAAACCCGGCAAGCGGTAGAAAAGCAACATGAAGAGTGAGACCAGAAGCAAGCCCCAAAGCGCGGCTTTGAGCGATGCCTGGACAGAGTCTGCGCCCAACATTGGGCCGACTGATTGCTGGGCGATCAATTTAATCGGCACTGGTAAGGCACCGGCCTGCAAGCGCTGGGCCAAGAGCTTAGCCTCGTTCACGCTGAATGATGGGCTGGTGATGACGGCCTTGCCGCCCAAAATTTCTGTTTGGACAGTAGGCACGCTAATCGGTTGGCCATCCAAGAAGATGGCAACCGGCTTGCCCACATTGCGCTTGGTAATGGCAGCAAAAAGTTTGGCCCCTTCATCATCGAATTCCAAGCTGACTTCCGGCGAACCGGTCCTCTGGTCAAATTCCAGCACGGCGTGCGCCAATTGTTTGCCTGTCAATTCAGTGTTCTTCCAAGCATCAGGCGGCGGCAATATGTCGCTTTCCTGAACTTTCTTGAACATGGCAACGCTGACGCGGATATCTTGCACCTGGCGTTCGTCTTCCAAGAAGATCAAATGGTAGCCAAAAGCCGTTTCCACCGGGTCAGAGATCTCCCCTTTTTTCATGGTGAATATCTTGTCCTCAAATTGTTGGACCATGACGCCCTTGCCAAACCAACCCAAGTCGCCGCCTGATTGCGAAGCTCCCGGTTCCTCAGAATATTTCTTGGCCAAATCGGTAAAATTCTTGTCAGTCAATTCTTTCTTGATGTTCAATGCTTCGGCCAAGGCTTGCTCCTTTGTCCTGGTGGTTGATGTCGGGGCCTGTGAAGCGCCTGCCCATTGGATAAGGATGTGCCGCGCCTTGACCTCATTACCGGCATCTTTCTTTTCCTCAACTTTTACCACAGCATCAGCCTGCGCCATCTCCACAACCTTGCCTACCACTCCACCGGCATTGACTGTGTTGGCGGCTTCATAGATCGACTGGTATTCAGGCTTGTCCTTGATAAAACCCAAATCACCGCCCTGGTCCTTGGCAACCAAATCATCTGGCGACTGGCGGACCAAATCACCGAACTTGGCAGGATCTTTGACGGCCTTGCTTAAAAAATCCTCGGATTTTTCTTTGGCTTGCTTAACCGAGTCATCAATTTTTTTCCTTTCATCAGCTGTCAGTGACCGGCCGGCTTCCGTATTCTGTTCCTTAAATTCCAAGATTGGCGTTTCACCAATCATCTTAATAGCCTGGTTAATGTCCTTGACGCCTGCCAGTTCAACTGAAACGCGCCACGAACTGCCGGCCCGTGTAGTCTGGACCAACGGTTCTGATACGCCCATGGCATTGACGCGCCTTTCAATGACGTCGCGTACGCCTTCCAAGGCAGTGGATTGCTTGTCAGAGACTATCTTTGAGACATCTGCCTCATATTCCAACCGCGTGCCGCCTTGCAAGTCCAAGCCCAAGACAAAAGGCTTGTCGATATGCCCAAAATGGGTACGCAAAGCGTTATTGGTCTGGTCAATCAGCCAATTAGCCGGGGTAGGATAACTCAATGACCCTGCAACGAGGGTCAACAGGATGATAAGGGCCACGCGCCTTTTGACTGAAACGCGAGGCACTCCGGAGAATCCGGATGAAGACGGTTTTGTCATAAACGGCAAAAGTATAGCCAACGGATGGCTTTTATACAAGGATTGTCAACCCAGCGCTATTCGAGGTCCAGCCTTTCCCTCCTGGCCTTTTCCTCAGCCTCCCTTTGTTCCCAAAGTTCAAGATCCTTTCTAACCTTAATTAATTCCTCGGGATTAACAGTGCTTAAGGCTTTTAACTTATTTTGGCCTTCTATCCGTAATTTTTCCTTTTCCGCTTGTTCTTGGAGGTATTTTTTTCTGAAAGCCTCCGTGCTTTCTCTCACTTCTTGCATGTAAGCTTCTGGCCCGCCGAAGCCATAAACCCTCTCGTCTATCATGCTTTGACTGGCCATATCCTGCCTTAATTCATCCAATTTCTTTTGATCGGCGGCTGACTGTTCCTGTTGAGCCATTTTACTATTCCACTGTTTTTCAATACCAGGTGACATTACTGTCTCCTGCGTGCCCAAATCTTCTTTTTTCCTGATTCCGCTGGCTTCCGTCTTTTTGTCCGCATCTCCGCCGGTTATCTTGGCGAAAATTTTATCCATCATGCCCATATGGTTGAAATTAACAATGCACAATTAACAATTATATATTGATTAATACAAATTTTATAATCTTAACTTCCGTTTCTAAGCTGACTTTATCGCCATAAAACTTTTTAAAAGTTGCCAGCATGTCTTCTTGGCTGGAATAACTCTCGTGGCCATCATAATCCTCTGGCGTGACTTGGGCTAATGTTTTGAGCTTGAGCGACGAAATCCTGGCCTTGGCAAACTCTTCCCCTGTTGCTTTATTAATCAAAGACAGCTCGTCGCCTTCTTGCAAGTCTTTATCATCAAACAACCGCCAGGTCATTTTCTTTTCGCCGGACAGGACCAGCGGCACGAGTTCTGGTGCGAATTTTAGGGTTTTCATATTAATTGAAACTTCTGGCACATTTTATCATGCGCTTCTTTACCCATCTTCCTGCTTATCTCAAACTTCAATTTTTGATATTTGTCCGCCTTTCTTTGCAGCTCTCCAACCAGACCCTTCTCATCAGCCCACTTCTTAAATAGATCTTGCAGCTTCTCATCCATAAAGAAAGCCAAGGTGTCAGCGTCCTTCATAACATTAGCTTCGAGTGAGCTTAAGTCACCCTTTAAGAACTCCGTGAGTTTTGCTAACTGCTCAGCGGTCAAAGAGAGTCTCGATAAAATCGGCTCAGCGACGTTAAAGCCCAGTTCCTCGTGATGTTCATGCAAGTACATATAGTCTGCTTTAAATGCCTTACCGATATCATGGAACAGAGCGAATAACTCCAGCAGCTCTTTATCGCACTCGACTTGTTCCGCGATTTTTAAAGCCAAATCTCGCACATTCAGACTATGCTGATACATGATTGTCCAGTCACCGAAGCTATAAGCCGGGTTTTCAGTAAAAACTTCTTTCAGATATTCCTCTGCGATTTCCGCGTTGGTCATATTATCTGATCAGACTCAGATCACCGTTGATGATTATCGGCTTCACAGCCTCGATTTCAGATTTGTAAAATGGAATTTCAGGAACCGGGTTCAATAAAAATATTTTTTGGTTTAGCACATAGGCAAAACCGATTTCCATAAGCGTATTACCGCCAATGTAATTCGCTATGCCGTGCTTCTCATAGTTTGCGACCAATACAGCGTCACAATCTTGCATCCTCGTCCAAAATTCGCGGATGGCATCGCAATTATTTTTGTGGTGGAGCTTGAGCGACTCCTTCTCCTCATCTGACTTTCCAACATATTCCGAAGCAAAGCCGGAAACAATTACAACATGGCCCATTGATTCAAGTTTTTCTTTCAGTTCGAGCATGTGTTCAGTCATGTGCATGCTGCCGATTATGCCTATTTTCATATGATTAAATTAATTTACAAATATCTTCTTTAATCTTTTCAAACATTTTCTTATGGCCCTCGGAATTTGGATGCAAACCGTCTTCCAGATCATCTCTTTGTACGATCCCGAACGCATCGATGTACTCGAGTTCTTCCTTTTTGCAAACCTCCCGGATTATTTCGTCATATTGATCAATATCTTGGTTATAATATGACATTCGAGTATTCCAGGGTATAGGGGTCGTTTTCGCTTCGTCCACTCTCGTGAGACCGACAAAGACAATCTTTTTCGTAAATTTGCGGGCAGAATTGACCAGTTCAAGAATATTTTTTTCGAATTGCGCCAAGCCGGTCTGTTGATTATTTCCTTCTAAACGCCGAGCATCGTTAATTCCAATCGCAAAAATAATAGAGCCGGGTTCTCGCGCCATCGCTTCAACCTCGAATCTTTCCTTGAGATCATCCGTCGTATCGCCGCATATGCCCAAATTGTAGACAGATAAATCCGCTAACCTACCGTCAGCGCCAAGAGGCGTGTCCCCGCGCTCTTCGAAATAATTCCTGAGTCTATTAACCCAGCCTCCATGAAAATAGTCGCAAGCGCCCCAGGTTATACTGTCTCCAAAAACGCAAATGTTCATAATTAATTATCAAAAAATACTTGACCGGTTTTCATGCATTCAAGAGCCTGCAAAGTCGTTTCGAGAAAAGGTTCGGGTAAGTTATTTAAATCGTACCATTGCCATGATTCATTTTTTTCTGGCTCGATATTTACCGGCTCACCGCCTGCCCAGTCGGCTAAGCACATCATCATTACACGATGGTAGGGTGGGTATTCTCTTTGATTGCGTATTGACTGAAATCTAATATTTTTAATCTCAAGCCCGCACTCTTCCCTGCACTCTCGCCTCGCACATTCTTCAAACGATTCCATGTACTCCAAATGACCTCCAGGAAATTGGTATTTCCCCACTCCTTGATTGGTCAATCTTTTTCCCATCAAGACTTTCCCGTCCTTGAAAATCATGATTGCCACGCCAATTAAAGGTCTTTGTTCTGGCATATCACTTAAGACGATAAAAATCCCGTAAAATTAGTTTGTCCATTTCACTTAGTTTTGGCTCATCTTGTGACTCTTGTTCACTGAAAAATTTACCATACTCCCCTTCTTAAGCAGCTTGGACAGTTT
>JAJZQU010000029.1 GCA_021806685.1 bacterium
AGGCTTCTAACTCGAGCACGAATCAGCTATAATGTCGGCATGAGTTTTCGTTGGTATGTAATCTTGATGGGGGTCGGCACGGCCCTGGCCTGGATTTCTTGGATCTTTGTCATCCAAAGCATGAACCCTGATGAAGCGGGCCTGACTGCTTTTTTATTTTTTTATTTAACACTTTTCTTGGCCTGCGTCGGTACGCTGTCCATGTTGGGATTAATTTATCGTGTTGGCATCCGCCGCCGCTATGCCATGCTGACGCGTGAGGTCAGGGCATCCTTTAGGCATGCCATCCTGCTTTCCTTTGGCGGCCTGGCAGCGCTTTGGCTTTCGGCCAATAGGCACCTGACGTGGTACTGGCTTTTGCTGTTGATAGTGGCCATTGCTGGCATTGAATACGTCTTTTTGGTTATCCAAACCAGTCGGCGACAATGAAGCAGTTTGGTGAACAACATGATTAGGTATCCACACTTGATGGATGCTACACTTTGCGGGTAAGATCCTAACAAGGAATTATGTTGCAAAGAATCATGGGTCGGTTCTCGACTGATCTGGGCATTGACTTAGGGACTGCTACGACCCTGATCTACGCCAAGGGCAGGGGAGTTGTTGTTAACGAACCATCGGTCGTGGCGGTTAATTTGCGTAACGGGCAAGTCCTCTCGATCGGCCATGAAGCCAAATCAATGTTAGGCAAGACACCGGGCCATGTCCAAATGTCACGGCCAATCCAGCGCGGCATCATCTCTGATTTCGAAGTGGCGGAAAAGATGCTGCGTTTTTTCTTTACTAAAATTACGCGCGAACATTCGCTTTTTGTGCCGCGGCCAAAGGTGGTTATCGGCGTACCCTTGGACATGACAGAAGTGGAACGCAAGGCAGTGGGCGATGTTGTCTTGGCTGCCGGCGCCCGCGATTTTTTACTGGTCGAAAATCCGTTGGCTTCAGCCATTGGCAACGGCCTGCCGATTTCAGAACCGGTCGGTAACATGATTGTCGATATTGGCAGCGGTAATACTGAAATTGCCATTATCTCCTTAAATGGCATTGTGACCGCCAAATCAATTCCCATTGCCGGCGATGAGATGAACCGCAACATCATCCAATATGCCCGCGATGTGTTTAACCTGCTTTTGGGTGAGCGCGTGGCCGAAGAAGTCAAAATCGCAGTCGGCTCAGCCATACCGCTCAAGGACAGGTTAGAGGTCTCCATGCGCGGTCGCGACCTGCTTTCGGGCCTGCCACGTGAAATCATGGTGACTGACAGCCAAATCAGGGAGGCTATTGGCCGGTCTGTTAGGACAATCGTTGAACATATCAAGTCAATTCTGGAAATTACGCCGCCTGAGTTGGTGGCTGATATCTATCGCCGCGGTTTGATACTTACGGGCGGGGGAGCGCTTTTGCGCGGCATGGACCAGGCCATCAGTGCTGGAACCGGATTGCCGGTTAGGGTTGCCGAAGATCCTGTTTCGGCCGTAGCCCGCGGCGCAGGTCTGCTTTTGGAATCACCGGCCTTGTTAAAGGATATTGCTTTGCCAAAGACAGACAGGATCTTCTGATAACAACCTAATATATGACCCGCCGCAGCCAAACCGTGCTTATTGTCTTGGGAGCGCTTCTGGCGCTGGTGGTTTTGCATGTTACCGGCATACTGGTGCCGGTTGAGAACTTACTGCGTTCGGCCTTGGCGCCGTTGGGTTCTGCAGCCACGGCAGTCAGCACCGGTTTTGCCCAGCGTTTTGAAGGCAAAGCTTCAACTGAACAGTGTTTGGAAAAATCAGCTGATCTGGAATCAAAGTTAAGCAGCATTAGCGTTGATTATGTGCGTTTGCGCGCTTTGGAAGAAGAAAACGAGGTATTGCGCAAGACTTTGGGTTATGTCCAGAAAGAGGGCTATGACTCTGTTATGGCGCGCGTCATCAGCCGTTCCGCCGTCCCAGAAGAATCTTCGATCATGATTGACCGCGGGGCCAAAGACGGCCTTGAGATAGGTATGGCAGTTATCGTGGGCGACGGTGTTTTTGTCGGCAAGATACAATCCATCCAAGAAAGGACAGCTACAGTTGTCTTGCTTTCTGATCCGGAAAGCCGCGTGGCTGTTTCCAAAGCCGGCCAACGTAAGTTGATTGGTTTGGTGGAAGGCAAGGGTAATTGGACTGCCGAAGCGACCTTGATTCCACAGCAAGAGGCTTTGGAAGCCAACGACATGCTTGTCACGTCCGGCACTGAAGGCAAAGTGCCGCCTAACCTAGTCGTGGGCTTGGTCAACCAAGTCGATGGCCAACCGACTGACCCGTTTAAACAAGCTTCTTTGGAACCGCTGGTTCCCTTGGAATATTTGGAAGTAGTGGCTGTCTTGCGGCCCCAAGCCTTAAGGCCGGGGTCATGATGCTATGAGAAAATCATCCTGGGCGCTTTTGGGAGTGGCTGCTTTAGCGGCCGGCGTTTATGAAAGTGCTTTTGTCAGCTCGGCTCCTTGGCCGGTTTATTTTTTTCGTCCGGTTTTGCCGGCTTGCGTCATGTTGTTCCTGCTTAATCGGCGGACTGCGGCTTATGTGACTGCTGCCTTGGCCGGCGGAGTCATCAGCTTATTAAGCGCTGCGCCTTCCGGTTGGATCTTGGGCCGTTGGATGATTGTCCTCTTGATTATCGATGTGCTCTCAGAAAGGGTAGCCACTAACCGTTCGCTTTATGCTGCTCTGGCCCTGGTAGTTGTAGCTCGGGTTTTTGACAGGCTGCTTTGGCAGATATTTTCTTGGTTTTCGTTAGTCATCTTGCACCAGGCTTCGCCCATCGAGTCATGGGCCCACCTGTTATGGGTCACATCGGTTGATATGCTGCTTGCAGCCTTGGTCTTTATTGCCATCACGCTTTTCACAAAGCGTTTTGTAATTGCCATTAACCCGCGCAAGGAAAGATATGAACAAAGATGATAATTTGTTCGCCTGGCGCGAATCCGGCCGTTATGGCCTGGAGGTCGACCTTGATGACAAGGCTGATGTTGTTCCCGAAGTCATGTACGAGGATGACCTGCTAAAGATTAAGGAGCGGCCGCTTTTCCTTGGGTTGGCCTTGCCGCGCTTGCGCTTTAGCATTGCGATTGTTTTGGTGATAATCGCTTTAGGCCTTTTGGTGGGCCGAGCTTTTTGGATGCAGGTTTCAAACCATGAAAAATATTTGGCCTTGGCCGAACGCAATCGGTTGCGCAAAGAAGTCCTGCAACCCACGAGAGGCGTGATTCGTGACCGAGAAGGCAAGATCTTGGCAGACAATGTCCCAACTTTTGATGTGGCCGTCACTCCCATTGACCTGCCGATTGATGCCAATAGTCGCATGGAGATTTTAGGCAAGATATCCAGGATTTCTGGCACGCCTTTGGCCGAGCTGGAGCAGGATATTAAAGATGTGCATTCACCTGACCAGAAGATGGTTATCGCCAGAGACATTCCTTATGACCAAGCTGTCGCCTTAAAGATAGAACTGGCCAGTGCGCCAAGCGTCTCGGTCAGTACCGGGCAAAAGAGGCGATACCCACTGTCCCAGCCCAATCCTTCCTTTTCGCATATCTTGGGTTATGTCAGTAAGATCTCGCCTGATGATTTGGCTAACTTGGAGGATGTTGGTTATCGCCGGACAGATACCATGGGTAAGACAGGGGTTGAAGCTTCATACGAATCAGTTTTGCGGGGAGTGCCGGGCGATAAAGTGACTGAAGTTGATTCCTTTGGGCATGAGCAGAGGGTTGTCCACGAAGGCAAGTCAGTGCCAGGCAAGGATTTGGTTTTGACGGTTGATGCTGACTTCCAGAAACAAGTCGAAAAATTAATGATCGATGGTTTGAAACAGGCCAAAGTTACAAAAGGTTCGGCTATTGCCATGGATCCGCGGGATGGGTCAATCCTGGCAATTGTTTCTTGGCCTGCCTATGACGACAATATTTTTTCCGGCCGTGTTTCGAGCACGGCTTATGCCGCGTACACCCAGGATCCTGATAATCCTTTCTTGGCCCGCGCCTGGGCCGGGCTTTTCCCGTCAGGTTCATCCATCAAACCTGTCTATGCCGTGGCGCTTTTGGCCGAACACATCATTACGCCCCAGACAACAGTACTCTCGACCGGCGGCATCAGATTGGGCGCACAATTTTTTCCTGACTGGTCAGCCGGAGGCCATGGCCTGACCGATGTGCGCAAAGCCATTGCCATGTCAGTAAACACTTTCTTCTATATCACTTGCGGCGGTTATGAAAATTTTAAGGGGTTGGGTGCTGACTTGATGGGGGAATGGCTCAAGAGGTTTGGGTTTGGTTCGCGCTTGGGTTTGGATATTCCTGGCGAGCAAGCTGGCCTCGTGCCATCGCCTGCCTGGAAACAGGAAAAAAGGAATGAGCATTGGTATGTTGGCGATACTTACAATTTTGCCATCGGCCAAGGCGATCTCTTGGTCACGCCCTTACAGATTGCGGCCGCTACGGCTGAAATTGCCAACGGTGGTAAGCATATTACTCCCCACGTGGCTTTATCGCCTTACAATCCCTCTGTTGTGCCTTCAGATCAGCCGCTGGCATCGGACAGCGTCATCCAAGTTGTCAGGTCAGGCATGAGGCAAACCATTACTATTGGCTCAGGCCGCGCCTTATCATCCTTGCCATTCACATCAGCCGGCAAAACAGGTACTGCCCAATGGCGGAACGACAAGCCTAACCATGCCTGGTTCACTTCTTTTGCGCCTTACGACAATCCAAAAGTCGTAGTGACAGTCATGCTGGAAGAAGGTGTCGAAGGATCGCGCACAGCCGTGCCAATTGCCTACAACATCCTGAATGCCTGGAACAAGATTTTTGGGAACAAGTAAGTTTGACACCCAACATCTTCCTTCTTATACTTATATAGCATCCACCAGAAAAAGGTGGACAAATATTTTTGTAAGCTAGTAGCCATATGATCGCAAAAACGCAATATTTAAGCCAAGAGGGCTTAGAAAGGCTCAAGGCTGAGCTGAGTGAACTCAAGACTGTTCGCGTACGCGAAACGTCCGACCGCATTGAGGCGGCCAAGGCTTTGGGTGACCTTAAGGAGAACGCGGAATATCACAGTGCCAAGGATGAAATGGGTTTTATCCAAGGACGCATCCATGAGATAGAAGAGATGCTAAAAAACGTCTCGATTATTGAAGATGTCGGCGGGAGCTTGACTGTCAAAATCGGGTCAACGATTGAAGTTGAGTCCAGGAACGTCAAAAAGACATACAAGATTGTGGGCTCGGAAGAGGCTGACCCGGTTAAGGGTTTGATTTCCAATGAATCACCCATGGGCAAGACATTTTTAAACCATGCCAAAGGCGATCAGATTGATGTGGAAACGCCCGGTGGTATCGTGTCTTACACTATACTAAGCATTTCCTAATATGATTGATCCAAAGTTCATCCGCGAACATGCGGATGAAATCAAAAAAAATTGTGCAGCCCGCAATGCCAAAGTCGATATCAGCGGTCTCCTTAAGCTCGACAAGGCTTATTTGGCCTTGCTGCAAGAGGCGGAAGCTTTGAGGGCCGAGCGCAACCAGACTGCCAATGCCATGCAAGCAGCGAAGGATAAAAAGGCCTTGGTAGAAAAGGGTAAAAAGTTGAAAGAATCATTGGCTGAAAAGGAAAAGGAGCTGGCTGAGATTGAAGTCAAACGCCATGCCTTGCTCATGCAGATTCCCAATCTGACCCATCCTGATGCGCCAGTGGGCAAGAGCGACGAAGATAACAAGGTCGTGCGCCAAGTAGGGGAGCCTCGGAAGATAAAAAATCCTTTGGACCATGTGGCACTGGCTGCCAAGCATGACCTGATTGATTTTGAACGCGCAGCCAAAGTGACAGGGGCTAAGTTCTATTATTTAAAAGGCAAGTTAGTTATTTTGGAGCAGGCACTTATCCGCTTCAGCCTCGAGCACTTGATGCGTGAAGGGTTTACGCCATTATCTACGCCTGATTTGGCCAAGGATGAGATTTTGGTTGGTACCGGTTTCCAGCCTCGCGGCCCGGAAGCCCAGATCTACTCTATTGAGCAGTCAGACCTTTCCTTAATTGGCACAGCTGAAATCACGTTAGGCGGTTACCACCAGGGCGAGATGTTAAAGCTGGAAGATTTGCCCATTAAATACGCCGGAGTATCACATTGCTTTAGGACAGAGGCCGGTGCTTATGGCCGCGAGTCTTATGGCTTGTACCGCGTACACCAGTTTTCCAAAATCGAAATGTTTGTCTTTTGCACTCCCGAGCAGTCAGAAGCTATGTTGCTTGAGCTACTGAGGCATGAGGAGTCGCTTTTCCAAAAGCTAGAAATACCTTACCAAGTCGTTGATATTTGTTCCGGCGACTTAGGTGGCCCTGCTTACCGCAAATATGATCTTGAGGCCTGGATGTGGGGTCGCAACGAAGGTCGTGGGGGATGGGGCGAGGTTACCTCAGCGTCCAACTGCACTGATTTCCAAGCTCGCCGCTTGAACGTGCGGACAAAGGATGAAACCGGCGCCAACCAGTATGTCCATACATTAAACGGTACGGCTATTGCAGTCTCGCGGGCCTTGATTGCCATTTTGGAGAACCACCAGCAACAAGATGGCACAATTAAAATCCCGGAGGTCTTGGTGCCTTATTGCGGCTTTGATTCCATAGGTTGACCAATAAAGTCCAACAATTTTGTTCATTATGCCAAAGACAAAAGAAAAATTTGTTCCCAAGACATGGGTTGAAGTCTCAGCCGATGCTGTTAAGTCCAATATCCAGACTTTTAAGCGTTTGATTAACTCTGAAACGAAGTTGATGGCCGTGGTGAAGTCCAATGCATATGGGCATGGTTTGGTTGGCGTGGCCAAGATTGCCCAAAGCCAAGGAGTTACTTGGTTTGGTGTTGATTCGCCAGAGGAGGGGATTGCCTTGCGGGCCAATGGTATCAAGGGTTCCATCTTGATTATGGGTTTTGTTAGGCCGGGTAATTTAGAGTTAATACTGAAGAATAAGTTGTCTTTTGTGGCCTATGATCCCAAAGTGCTTTTAAAGCTGCAATCACTGTCCAAAAAAGGTTATTTAAAAAAGTATCCGGCCCATATCCATTTAAAAATTGAGACAGGCACCGGCAGACAGGGCTTGGCTGGTGAGGAATTGATGGATTTCGCCCTTAAGATCAAAAAAATTAAAGGTGCGGAAATCCAAGGCATCTATACTCATTTTGCGAACATCGAAGATACGACAGACCATTCTTATTCTGCCAGCCAACTTAAAAAATTTATACAAGAAAAAAATCGTTTGGCCCAGAATGGCATCAAGCCTGAGGTTGTTCATACGGCTTGTTCAGCAGCTGCCATCCTTTTTCCAGAAACCCATTTTAACCTAATCAGGCTGGGCATTTCCTTATATGGCTTGTGGCCTTCCAAAGAAACGCATGCCGTGGCGCAACGGGCCCATCGTGACATTAAGCTTTATCCTGTCCTGACTTGGAAAACAATAATTGCCCAGCTCAAAAAATATCCCAAAGGATCGCCCATTGGTTATGGTTTATCAGAACGCACCAGCCGCGCAGCAACTATTGCCGTTGTGCCGGTTGGCTATTGGGACGGTTATGACCGTGGCTTGAGCAGTGTGGGATCAGTCTTGGTCCATGGTGAGCGTTGCAAAGTGGTTGGAAGGGTTTGCATGAACATGATGATGGTGGACGTGACTGATGTGAAAGGAGTTAAAACTGAAGATGAGGTAGTGCTTATCGGTAAACAGAAAAAGGTGGCGATCTCAGCTGAAGATTTTGCAGGAAAAATCGGGACGATCAATTACGAAGCAGTTACACGTATCAATCCTTTGCTGCCCCGCGTAATCGTTGGTTAAAACTATATGAAGTGGTCCGACGGACAGTCAAATGAGGGCATGTTCCGGGACGAGAGGGAAGGGCGCCTCCATAAGACCAAGGGCGCTATTTACGGTTTGTTTTTAGGTTTTATTTGTGTCAGTGCAATTTGGTTTTTTTTATATTCTGATTTATTCAAGATTAAAAAAGTCGAAATCGGCCAACTGGCTGTTTTGAGGCAGGAGGCCGTAGCAGGGGAGATAGAGGCCTATTTTAACCAACCTAAGAAATGGCCGTGGGGGAACAGAAATATTTTTTTCTTGGATGAAAAAGATTTCAAAAAATATTTAATGAACAAATTTTTTGTAGGAAGTATCACTGTGGATAAGTCTTATCCTAATATTTTACGACTCAAGATTCAGGAGCGCCAGAGGAGTGTGGTTTTAGTCACGAGAAACAACATGTATATAGTCGATGACTACGGGGTGGTCTCAGACTTAGCTGATGACAAAACAATTAACGATACGCGTAACTACCTGAACAATCCCTCACCCGTTGAAACGCCTAAGGAAGTTTATATTATCAATTCAGTTACCAGTACTTATGACAAGGGCCAGGTATTTACTGATTCAAGCCGGGTTAGACGGTGGTTGGATACCTCTAATAAGCTTAGAGAGGCTGGTATTTGGTTTAAAGCCCTGGACATAGGACTCAATCCATCAGACTCCATAACAGTGGTTCTAAAAGGCGATAAGAACGTTTTAATGGAGTCAGATGACCTATTAGACTCTCAAATAGAGACTTTACGGCAGTTTCTAGCCACCAAGCCCAACATGGATCAGATATACCAATATATTGATGTTCGAGTCCCGGGAAAGGTTTATTACAAGTAAGCCAGGACTTGCAGTATAAAGCATATTATTGCGACGTTTATTAGCTTACGTAAATGCGCCGTATAAGCAGTTTTTACGAGCTCTAAACAGAGTCGTAAAAACTGCGATTATGTTATACGCCACTTAAGGCCGACAACTTACATTAAGTGGCGTATAACATATATTGTGCGACGCTAGTTTATAGCCAATAAACACGGCCTCCCCATTATCCACTTCCCTTCCCTCTCGTCATTTTTTCATTTTTGACATTGAGTTGGCTCGGTGCGCCTAATTGGATTTTTTTGTTTAATACTTCTCTGAAATTTTTTCAGAAAAATTTTTTTAATTTATTTTTTTAAACTCAAGCTCTTCTCTGCAGATGCTTCATCTCAACATCTCCAACTTTAACCACCTTCCCCTCTTAGACTCTTGACGTAGCCTGTTTTTTGCTTTAAATACTTACTACACCACCAACAACCACGTTGCTGTCGGAGGCCGCCATGACCATATTGGTTGGGCAGGATTTTGCACTTTTTGTGGAATGCGTCTTTAGCATGCACTCCTTGGATTTCTACCGGTACGATGTCGGCCGGCTGCTGCTCCTCTTACGCAAAACGCATGGCGAAGCAGGCGATGATCCGTGGTATGTCGAGCAAAATCACCCGCTGATTGCGCACTGCGAGTATATGATCATTAAAATGAGGGAAGATGTAAGGGGGCGTATCCATGAGGTTCCTTTCTGGCTCAGGGCTTTGGCCGGCAAAGAAGATAAGTTCGGAACTGAACACCTCAACCAGAAGGAGGCCTACTCATCCCTTTGCGATGTGCTTCCGCCCTTACTCAAGAAATATGGGCCCGATGCCCATACCACAATCCCGCCTCCAGACGATATCTAGTTCTCCTTGGGCACTCAGCCCTTCTTTTTTTACTTAAATTTTGTTTGTAAGTATTTGTCACGCTTGGATTTTGGGAGTTTTTCAATGGCATACCGTAACATGGTCCGCGGCATGTAATGCGCATGGCGGTTCAGGAAGGCATCGACCTCCTGTGGTTGGCGCTTGTGTGCCTCACGCAGCATCCAGCCAACAGACTTGTGGATCAGGTCGTGGCGGTCATTTAAAAGCCTCTCAGCCAGTTCAAGGGTCGATTTGACGTCGCCTTGGCGTATGAACATGAACGACGCCAGCACACCGATGCGTCTTTCCCAAAGGTCAGATGACTTGATGAGTCTTTTAATTGTTTGACGATCTTTTGTGCGCCAACAATAATCGCCGACGATCTGCGGAGCTGAAGTGTCCACCAAATCCCAATTATTGATCCACTTGGACATACTCAGGTACCTCTCAAAAATGTCTTTTTTGAGACTTTCGTCACCGGATTGGTAGCGCGCGACCAAAAGTACAAGCGCCACGAATCTTTCTTCGTGGATTTTGCTTTTTAGCAGTTTTTGAATATCAGACAGGGGAAGCGCCTTATACCCTTTCGCAATTTTGCGCTGGTCGGGGACTGATAATCCCAAAAATATATCACCTTCTCCATACTCCCCTTTTCCAGTCTTAAAATATCTCTTGGCCGCCAAGGCGCGCTCAGGGTTAGCGTGCTTTTTGAGTTCAGCTTTTAATGTCTTGAGGCTTAATTGCTGAGTTGACTTCATACGGGAGGCTTAGGTTTCCAAACATTCACGTCGATCCATGCTTTAAAGCTGGCCAGCCAGTCACGAAGAGTCATTCGGATAATGTCGCGGTAACTGTGCAGGTCGGCTGAGACACCGACGGATTGGACGCCGAGTTTGTTGCAAAGATATAAGGCGCGAGGTAAATGGAAGTTTTGCGTCACGATGATGGCCTGGGTGATGCTGAATTCTTTTTTAGCGCGTGAACAGCTTTCGTAAGTGCGGTATCCGTGCCCATCGACTTTAATTGAAGAGTCGGGAATCCCCGCTTGTACAAGGTAATTTTTCATGACGCTCACCTCGTCTGTATAAAACTTGCCATCATCGCCAGTGACCAGGATGGAACTGCCTTTGTGCTGATTGTAGAGTTCTGAACCGACTTTCAAGCGGTCCAGCAGCGCATCCGAGGGCTGGCCGTCAGGTTTAAGAGATGCTCCCAGGACCATGATTATTGGCTCAGATGGGACGTCTGTTTGTGAATATATCCTATCGCGATAACTTAAGCGTACGTCTATGGTGATGGCCACTACCAAAATCGCGCCGATCCCCAAGATGGTTGAGTAAAGTCCGACTGTTTTGTTTTTGAAAAATGTCGCGACGTTCATTCGATGGGTAAAGCGTCAATTCCCCCGTTCTCAACCGCCGGAAGTTCGGGGTTGTTGGCTGAGCCTGTGACGCGGTAAATATCTTTGTCGATCTTGAGAAATTCTCTTGAACTCAAATTGTATTGGTTAACTGCTGTTTGCAGGTGGCTCCCCAGGCTTACATGGTACTTCTCGTAAGCCCCAAGGTGCTTTTTAAGCTCGTCCACGCGCTTTTGTATCTCTTTAGCCTCTTCCTCGATTTTAAGCGCTCTCAGGCCCTGTAAAACGGTTTGGAGATAAGCTAAGAAGGAAGTCGGTGAGACGACAAGCACGTGATACTTGGAAGCAGCCCGTTGGATGATATTTTCGGTGTCTTCGTTAACCACGCCGATCCGGTTTACCAACAAATCGTAATAGATGGCTTCATGCGGGATGAACATGAAAGCAAAGTCCATGGTATTTTCGTTGGGGCGGATGTACTTGGAAGTTTCCTTGACCCTTTCCTTAAGGTCGTTAACAAAAACTTTTTCCAGTTTCTCGCGTTCAACTGGATTTTCTTCTATGGCCAACCGATTGTAGTTTTCCAAGCTGAATTTAGAATCAATCGGCACTATCTTGTCTTTGATGAAAACCGCCGCGTCCACAATCTCCCCGTCCGCAAAGCGGTATTGCATTTGGTAGTTATCCGGAGGCAGGACGTTCTTAAGCAGGTTTTCCAAAAAATATTCGCCCAGCACTCCCCTTTGCTTGGGGTTCTTAAGGATCTGCTGGAGTTTTTGCAATTCAGTTGTTTCATTCAAGACTTGGCGCGAGATTTCTTCAACTTTCGACATGTGGTTAGTTATATCCCGGACAATATTGGTAACGGATTGATTCTGATCCCGGAAAGCTTGGTTGCTTTCGTTTAACCGGCCGCCAACTTCCTTTTGGAGTTGGGCCATCTGTTGTTGGATAAGTGTCAGGCTCTGCATATCAGCAGGCTGGGATGATCTTTTTTCCAGGCCTGACAGCTTAAGCCAAATCGCGGCCACTAAAGCCAAAAGTGCCAAAAGACCTATAATCATCAATAAATCTTGGGTTCCCATAGTTGGTGTAGCATACCTGTTTACAAGGCAACTTGACAAGGTTTTGTTATGTAATTATTCTCTTTCCCTATCACCCATAAGTCAGAAATGAGACAAAATAAATCGTTCTTAAACGGTCATTTACTATGACGCCATTCCCCTTTTCCTTTGGTCCGTCGGATGATTGGGATCCGCAGGGCTATAACAAAGACAACGACGAAGAGCTTGAAGATGAGCTGATGACAGCCGGTATGAGCATCAAGACTGACGATGCTGATGATGAAGATGCTGCCGCCGCAGTCGCTGTCGAAGAAGAACCTATCGGCGAAGACGCTGAAGATGACGAAGAAGAGGTCGAAGCTTTTGAGGATGTTGCTTTGGACCCCTTGGAGA